>NZ_CP059449.1:1992500-2332500 GCF_022023855.1 Azospirillum brasilense | reverse complement strand
CGTCATCCTGGGCGGCGAGGCCTGCCCGCCCGCGGTGGCCGCGCGCTGGTGCCGTCCGGGGCGGACGATCTTCAACAGCTATGGCCCGACCGAGGCGACCGTCGTCGCCACCGTGGCCGAGGTCCACCCGGACGAGCCGGTCACCATCGGCCGGCCGATTCCGAACTACAGCTGCTATGTGGTGGACGAGGCGATGGCGCTGGTCGCCCCCGGCACCCAGGGCGAGCTGCTGATCGGCGGGCCGGGAGTGGCGCAGGGCTATCTGGGACGTCCGGACCTGACCGCCGAGAAGTTCATCCGCAACAGCTTCGCCATCCACGGCAACGACCCGCTGCTCTATCGCTCCGGGGACGCGGTGAGCGTCGATCCGAACGGCAACTTGCTGTTCCACGGCCGCATCGACGATCAGGTGAAGATCCGCGGATTCCGGCTGGAGCTGGGCGAGATCGAAGCGAAGCTGACCGACATGGCCGGCGTCAGCCAAGCCACCGTCGTGCTGCGCAACGACAACGGGCTGGACCGGCTGGTCGCCTTTCTGGTGCCGCAGGCCGGCGCCGCGCTGGACAAGACGGCGCTGCGCGACCAGTTGCGCACCCAGCTGCCGAGCTACATGGTGCCATCGCATTTCGAGGTGACGGATCGCCTGCCACGCCTGACGTCCGGCAAGGCCGACCGCAAGGCGCTGCAGGCCGCGCCGCTGACCGACGACGCCGGCCCCAGCGAACAGGACGAGCCGCAGACCCCGACGGAGGCCGCCCTGCTGGAGGCCGCCAAGCGCGTCTTCCCCGGTCAGGCGGTGCCGCTGGAAGCCGACTTCTTCATGGATCTGGGCGGCCATTCGCTGCTCGCCGCGCGGTTCGTGTCGGCGGTGCGGGAGACCCGGCATCTCGACGGGCTGACCCTGCAGGACGTCTATGGCGCCCGCAGTCTGCGCGCCATGGCCGAGCGGCTGGACGCCCGCGCGCCGCGGGGCGGCAATGGCGGCGGGGCGGAGCGCAAGGACCGTTCCTTCACGCCGCCTCCCCTGCTCCGCCGCTTCCTCTGCGGGGCGGCGCAGGCGGCGGCCCTGCCCTTCATCCTGGCGTTGATGACGGCGCAGTGGCTCGGTGTCTTCGTCAGCTACATGCTGCTGTCAGGCGAAGACGCGAATTTCCTTCAGGAAATCGCCACGCTGCTCGGCGTCTACATGGTCATCAACGCCGCCACGGTTGTGATCGCCGTCGCGGCCAAATGGCTGGTCATCGGGCGGACGAAGCCCGGGCGTTACCCGCTGTGGGGCGCCTACTATTACCGCTGGTGGCTGGCGCAACGCTTCATCAGCCTCGTCCACCTGAAGTGGTTCCAGGGTTCGCCGGTTATGCGGGTTCTCCTGCGCGCGCTCGGCGCCAAGGTGGGCGACGAAGCGCTGATCGGCGAGTTCGAGTCCGGGGCCATCGACCTCGTGACCATCGGGGCCGGCGCCTCGATCGGCGGCAAGGTGAAGCTGGCGAACGCCGAGGTGATCGGGAATGAGCTGGTCATCGGCGCGGTGGAGATCGGCGCCGACGCGTATGTCGGCACGTCCTGCGTCATCGGCATGGACGCGGTGGTCGGTCCCGGCACGGAGCTGGCCGACCTGACCGCCCTGCCCGCCGGTGCCCGCACCGGCGCCTATGAGCGCTGGGATGGCTCGCCGGCCCGCCGCGTCGGCAGCGTCGACCGGGCGGAGCTGCCCGCCCCGGCAACCGCCGGACGGCTGCGCCGCGGGCTGAACGCCGCCTTCTACACGGCGATGCTGCTGGCCCTGCCGCCGATCTCGCTGATGCCGATCTTCCCGGCCTTCTACCTGTTCGACAATCTGGACGGGGTTCTGGGGTCGGTCTTCGGAGTCAGCTATCTCTATTACCTGCCGCTGATCGCCTGGCCGACGGCCATGGCGCTGGTCGCCGTGACGGTCTGCATGATCGCCGCCGTGCGCTGGATCGTCCTGCCGCGCGTCGAGGCCGGCACCTACTCGGTGCACAGCGGCTTCTATCTGCGCAAATGGATGGTGGCGCTGTCCACCGAGGTGATGCTCGACACGCTCAGCTCGCTCTACGCCACGGTCTACATGCGGGCGTGGTACCGGCTGATGGGCGCCAAGATCGGCAAGGATGCTGAGATCTCCACCAACCTCGCCGGGCGCTACGACCTTGTGGAGATCGGCGAGAAGTGCTTCATCGCCGACGAGGTGGTTCTGGGCGACGAGGACATCCGCCGCGGCTGGATGTTCCTGAAGCCGGTGAAGACCGAGGCGCGCGTGTTCGTCGGCAACGACGCGGTGGTGCCGGCGGGCTCCTGCATCCCCACCGGCTCGCTGATCGGCATCAAGTCGAAGCCGCCCGCCAACGAGGCGATGTCCGCCGGGGAGACGTGGTTCGGCAGCCCGCCGATCAAGCTGCCGGTGCGCCAGCGCTTCGACGGGGTCGGCGCCAACTGGACCTATGAGCCGTCCAAGGCCCGACGCCTGGGCCGCGCGGTGTTCGAGGCCTTCAGCCTGTCGATGCCGACGATGCTGTTCATCACCTTCGGCACGCTGGCGGTGGAGCTGTTCGCTCCGGCCATCCTGGAGCAGCGTTACGGCGCTTTTCTGGCGCAGTTCCTGGCGGTCAGCGTCGCCATCCCGGTGGCGATGGTCGCGGTGGTCATTCTGGTGAAGTGGCTGCTGATGGGCCGCTACACGCCCACCGTGAAGCCGATGTGGTCCTGGTGGGCCATGAAGACGGAAGCGGTGGCGGTGCTCTACTGGGGTCTGGCCGGCAAGGTGCTGCTGGACCATCTGCGCGGCACGCCGATGCTGCCTTGGGTGCTGCGCCTGTTCGGCACCAAGTTCGGCAAGGGCGTCTTCATGGACACCACCGACATCACCGAGTTCGATTGCGTGACGGTCGGCGACCACAGCGCGGTGAACGCCCTGTCGGCCCTGCAGACCCACCTCTACGAGGACCGCGTGATGAAGGTCGGCTGCGTCAAGGTCGGCCGCGGCGTCACCATCGGCGCCGGCTCCACCGTGCTGTACGACACCAGCGTCGGCGATTACGCCCATCTCGGCCCGCTGACCCTGGTCATGAAGGGCGAGGAGATCCCGGCGCACACGGAATGGGCCGGCGCCCCTGCGGAGCCGGTGGTCGAAGGCCAGCCTGAGTTGACGGCTCAGTTCAAGAGCGCCGCGTAAGCTATTGTCGGTGTTGGACTGTTGCGGCCCGGCATCCAGCGCTTCGGCGGTGGGTCCGGGCCGCATCGTTTCAAGGCCTGGGCAAGGCCCTTTCCTTATCGCCGCAGGGCGTTCCGTTCCCGTTGTACGCCGGGCGCAGGGGTGTATAACGGTGCGCGAGCGTGGCCCTGGCCCTTTTGCGCGCTCCAACGCGCCGCATCGGGGCCTGTGACCCAAAAACAGGAAGGAAGCCCCCGAATGCCCGATGACATCAGCCCCGCCCGCGGCGCCGCGACTCTGTTTCCGCTGGCCAAGGACGACACAACCTACCGCAAGCTGACCTCGGATCACGTCTCGGTCGTCGAGTTCGACGGCGAACAAATCCTGAAGGTGGAACCGGAGGGCCTGCGCCTGCTGGCCGAAGAGGCCTTCAAGGACATCAACCATCTGCTGCGTCCCGGCCATCTCGGCCAGATCCGCGCGATCCTCGACGATCCGGAAGCCTCGCCGAACGACAAGTTCGTGGCGCTGGACCTGCTGAAGAACGCCAACATCGCCGCTGCCGGCACGCTGCCCATGTGCCAGGACACCGGCACCGCCATCATCATGGGCAAGAAGGGCCGCCGCGTCTTCACCAAGGGCGGCGACGAGGCCGCCCTGTCGGAAGGCGCCCGCGACGCCTACCTGAAGCGCAACCTGCGCTACAGCCAACTCGCCCCGATCTCCATGTACGAGGAGAAGAACACCCGCAACAACCTGCCGGGCCAGGTCGAGATCTACGCGGAGGGCGAGGACGCCTACAAGTTCCTGTTCATGGCCAAGGGCGGCGGGTCGGCCAACAAGACCTTCCTGCATCAGGCCACCCCGTCGGTGCTGGCGCCGGACCGGCTGCTGAAGTTCCTCGAGGACAAGATCCGTTACCTCGGTACCTCGGCCTGCCCGCCCTACCACCTCGCCATCGTCATCGGCGGCCTGTCGGCGGAGCAGAATCTGAAGACGGTGAAGCTGGCCTCGGCCCGCTACCTCGACAACCTGCCGACCGAGGGCGGCGAGGACGCGCACGCCTTCCGTGACCTCGCCATGGAGGCGGAGGTGCACAAGCTGACCCAGACCATGGGCATCGGCGCGCAGTTCGGCGGCAAGTATTTCTGCCACGACGTCCGCGTCATCCGCCTGCCGCGCCACGGCGCCTCCATGCCGATCGGCGTCGGCGTGTCCTGCTCGGCCGACCGTCAGGCGGTGGGCAAGATCACCAAGGACGGCATCTTCCTGGAGCAGCTGGAGACCGATCCGGCCAAGTACCTGCCGGAAATCACCGACGGCGATCTGGCCGGCGAGGTGGTGAAGATCGATCTCAACCAGCCCATGAGCGAGATTCTCGCCACGCTGAAGCAGTATCCGATCCGCACGCGCCTGTCGCTGACCGGCCCGCTGATCGTCGCCCGCGACCTCGCCCACTCCAAGCTGCGCGCGCGGCTGGACGCCGGCGAGCCGCTGCCCGACTATTTCAAGAACCACCCCATCTATTACGCCGGTCCGGCCAAGACGCCGGAAGGCTACGCCTCGGGCTCCTTCGGTCCGACGACCGCCGGGCGCATGGACAGCTTCGTCGAGCAGTTCCAGGCGGCAGGCGGCTCGATGGTCATGCTGGCCAAGGGCAACCGCAGCCCGGAGGTGACCGCGGCCTGCCAGAAGCACGGCGGTTTCTATCTGGGCTCCATCGGCGGCGCCGCGGCCCGTCTGGCTCAGGACTGCATCAAGAAGGTGGAGTGCGTCGAGTATCCGGAACTCGGCATGGAAGCCATCTGGCGCATCGAGGTCGAGGACTTCCCGGCCTTCATCATCGTCGATGACAAGGGCAACGACTTCTTCAAGGAATTGAAGCTGGCCTAACCGGTTGCGCTCCCCGTTTTCCTCCCCGCCCAGCGGGGAGGAAGACGGGGAGCGCAACCGCTCAATCATCCGCGTAGGGGTTCTTCTGCTTGCGCAGCAGCAGCCGCACCGGCACGCCCGGCAGGTCGAACGTCTCGCGCAGATGGGCGATCAGGTAACGCTGGTAGCTTTCCGGCAGATCGAGCGGCTTGTTCACGAACAGCGCCACCGTCGGCGGGCGCGCCTTCACCTGCGTGGCGTAGCGGATCTTCACGCGCCGGCCCTCGACCAGGGGCGGCGGGTGGTGATCCAGCACGCCCTCGATCCAGCGGTTGAGCTGGGCGGTCGGGATGCGGCGGTTCCACTGCCCATAGGTCGACAGGATCGAGTCGAGCAGCGTGTCCAGCTTCTTGCCCTGAAGGGCGGAGATGGTCACCACCTCCACGCCCTTGATCTGGGCCAGAGCGGCCTGCAGCTTGTCCTCGACCTGACGCAGGGCCATGGCGCGGTCGTCCACGGCGTCCCACTTGTTCAGGGCGATGACCAGGGCGCGCCCCTCCTCCACCACGGTGCGGGCGATGGTCAGGTCCTGCTTGTCGAGGATCTGGTTGGCGTCGACCACGAGGAGGACGACCTGGGCCATGCGGACGACGCGCAGGGCGTCGGCGACGGCCAGCTTCTCCACCTTCGCATCGACGCGGGCGCGCCGGCGCATGCCGGCGGTGTCGACCAGACGGAACTTGCGGCCCCGCCATTCCCAATCGACGCTGATGGCGTCGCGAGTCATCCCGGCCTCGGGGCCGGTCAGCACGCGCTCCTCACCGATCAGGGCGTTCAGCAGGGTGGACTTGCCGACGTTCGGCCGTCCGACGATGGCAATCTGGATCGGGCGGGCACGCTCCTCGTCGGTTTCCGGCTGGTCGCCGACGGGCAGTTCCTCTTCCCCCTCGCCCTTGACGGGGGCCGAAGCCTTCTCGAGCGCCTCCGGCTCCGGCGGGGCGTAGGGCAGCAGTGCCTGGACCAGATCGGCCATGCCCTCGCCATGCTCCGCCGACAGCGCGAGGGGGTCGCCCAGGCCAAGCTCGAAGGCTTCATAGAGTCCGGTCATCCCCACCTTGCCTTCCGCCTTGTTGGCGACGAGGATGACGGGGGTCTTGCTCTTGCGCAACAGAGCCGCGAAGTGGCGATCCAGGGGCGTGATGCCGGTACGGGCGTCCACGATGAACAGCGCCACGTCGGCGCGTTCCAGGGCGCGTTCGGTCTGGCGGCGCATCCGCGCCTCCAGGCTGTCGTCGGTGACGTCCTCCAGGCCCGCGGTGTCGACCACGGTGAAGGACAGCCCGCCCACACGGGCGGGGGCCGAGCGCCAGTCGCGCGTCACGCCGGGCGTGTCGTCGACCAGCGCCAGCTTCTTGCCGGCCAAACGGTTGAACAGAGTCGATTTGCCGACATTCGGCCGACCGACGAGAGCGACGGTGAAGGACATCGGGCCGGGGGCCTTATAAAGAACCAAGGATGGCGATCAGCGGTACGCCACCAGCGTACCGTTCTCGCCCAGGACATATAGGGTGTTGTTCGCCACGACCGGAGGCAAATAGGTGGAGGCCGGCAGCGAATAGCGGGTCAGCACCTGCCCGTCGGCGGGCGACAGGGCAAGCATCTGGCCGTTCGACCCGGTGACGTAGAGCTTGCCACCGGCCAGGACCGGACCGGACCAGGTGATCGGCCCCTTCTTGTCCTCCGGATCGGTGAACTGGGCGAGTTGCGCGACCCAACGGGCGTGACCGGCCTGACGGGTCAGGGCGACCAGCTCCGAATCGTTGGTGACGACGAACAGATAGTCGCCGGCGAGCCAGGGTGTCTGGGTGCCGCCGATCTCGGCTTCCCACAGGCGGATGCCGATGCGCTCGTCGATGGCGATCATACGGCCGGAATGGCCGATCGCGTAGACGACGCCGCGGTCGATCACCGGCAGGCCGCGGATGTCGGCGAGGCTGCTCAGGGCGCCGCTGCGGCGGATCGCCGCCAGGCTCTCCTGCCACGCCACGCGCCCGTTCTCCGGACGCAGGCCGTACAGCTCGCCGGAGGAGTAAGGGGCGACGATCAGGGTCGGCGAGGCCGCCGGGCTGACGGCGCCCAGCAGGCCCGCCGTCTCCAGAATGCCCTGATGCGACCACTGCACGGCACCGTCGGAGGCCGACAGGGCCGTGAGCTGGTTGTCCAGCGTCAGGACGAGGACGCGCCCGCCCTCAACCGTCGGCGCGCCGCGGACCGGGCCCGGCACGCGCTTGCGCCAGATGATCGAGCCGTTGGCGGGATCGAGCGCGACCACCTCGCCGAAACCGGTGGCCGCGAAGACGCGCCCGTCGGCGTAGGCGACACCGCCGCCGCTGGCACCGCCGCGTTCCTTCTCCGGCTTGGTGTCGATGCGCCAGAGCTGGCGCCCGGTGCGCTCGTCCAGGGCGGCGACGTGCGAGTCGGCGTCCATGGCGAAGATACGTCCGTCGGCGATGACCGGCGTCGCCAGAAGCGAGCGGGAGCTGCTGGCCCCCGTGCCGACGTCGCCGCGCCACGCCTCGGCGGGGGTAGCCGACAGAGCGAGGTTGCCGCCGGCGTGTTCCGGCGTGCCGCCGGGCTGCGCCCAGGCCGGGTTGGCGACGGCGGTCGGCAGAGCGACCGGCGTGCCGACCAACTGCTGGTCGACCTCGACCTTGCGCTCGCGGGTCAGGACGGACACCCGCTCGCCCGGCAGGGGCGGATCGGGGGTCTTGCCGAACCACCCGCTGACGGTGTCGCAGCCGCTGAGCAGCACGGCGAGCAGCGGGGCGGAGAGCAGAGCGGTGCGCAGGGAGGGGCGCTTCGCGGTGGGGTGCGCGGTCGGGGCGGCCATGGGAATGCGGGTCATCAGCTCTTGCCGTAGAGGGTGGCGAGATCGGCGGCGCGCGACCGGACGCCGGCCGGAGCCTGCGAGTCGTCGGCCAATTGCTGGAATAGGGTGCGCGCACGCTCCTTGTCCCCGGCGCGGGCGGCGAGCACGGCGCTCATCTCGCGGGCGGAGAAGCGCCAGGGATTGGCATCCGCCGTCAGAGGCTGGAGCCGCGCCTGAAGCTGGGCCGGATCGCCGGAGTCGAGCTGGTGCATCACCGAGAGCAGGGCCGCCAGTTCGCGGTAGACCGCGGCGGCGCCGGCGTTGTTGGACAGCGTGTCGTAGACGGCCACGGCCTCCGCGGTCTTGCCCTCGCGGGCCAGCAGGGCGGCGGCGTTCAGCTGGGCCAGCGCGGCCATGCCGGGATCGGACTTGGCGGCGAAGGCGGCCAGGGCCTCGACGCCCTTGTCCGGCCCCTGGGCGGCCTGGGACAGGGCGGCGGCCAATGCCGTCGTCCCGCTCTCCTTCTGCGATTGCTGCCAGTTGCGCCAAGCCACCGTGCCGCCCGTCGCGGCGACGACCGCCAGCGCGGCCGCCAGCATGATGCCGCCGTAGCGCTTGAACACGCGCTCCATGCGGTCGCGGCGCAGATCCTCGTCGACTTCGCGGAAAATATCGCTCATGGCTCTACAGCGGCATCCTACGGCACGAAAACCGTTACAGCGGGGATTGCGCCCGCGCGCGGCTGCGGCGGGCGGTTCTGATGGTTCAAAGGGCCGGATAGCATTGGGCGCCGCACGCGGTCAAGGCGCAACGGCGCCCATCCGGGTATTAAGGCTGCGCTTTGGGCGGAATCAGGCCGGATTCCGCCATTTGATCGAGCAGCCCATGCTGGGGATCTGGTCGGTCGGCCCCTGCCCCGTCTGGGCGATGCGGACCATCGCGTGGAACAGTTCGCGCGGGGCGTCGGGGATCGGTTCGCGTTTGGAGGCGTCCAGCCGGCCGCGGTACTGAAGACACAGGTCGGCGTTGAAGCCAAAGAAGTCGGGCGTGCAGACCGCGCCGTAGGCCCGCGCCACCTCCTGCGTCTCGTCGAGCAGATAGGGGAAGGTGAAGCCATGCTCCGCCGCGAAACGCTTCATGTTGTCGAAGCCGTCGTCGGGATAGGCGTCGGTGTCGTTCGACATGATGGCGACGGCGCCGATGCCGTGGGCCCTCAGCGCGTTGACCTCTTCGACGATTCGCCCGATCACCGCCTTCACATAGGGGCAGTGGTTGCAGATGAACATGACCAGCGTGCCGCTCGGTCCCTGGACGTCGGCCAGGCTGTAGGTCTTTCCATCGGTTCCCTTCAGGCTGAAATCCTCCGCCTTCCGGCCGAAGTCGCACACCGGGGTTTCCGCCGCCATCGCTGTCTTTCCTTCTTCTGGACCCTCGGACGCGCCGCCGGCGCGGATTCGGGCATGAGTATATGAGGTGAGGCGAAAGCCGGAATCGAAAAGGCCGCGGCGGCACCTTGTTCGTGCCTGCTCGCGGCCCTGTCGGTCTCCAACCCGGTTTTCCGTGTTTCCCACCCTGCCCCGTAACCTTCGGACCTGCCCCTTTACGAGGCCATGGCGGCGGCGGCGATCACCGCCTGGGTGCGGTTCTTGACGCCCAGCGACTTGAAGATCGCCGTGACGTGGATCTTCACCGTGCCCTCGGACAGGCCGAGCTCGTAGGCGATCTGCTTGTTCGACTTACCCGCCCGCAGGCAATCCAGGACTTCCCGCTGGCGCTGGGTCAGGCCGTAGGCGCTGCGGTCCGCGCCGTCCAGGCGACCGCGGCGCGGCGCGGCGTCGGAGGCTGCCGTCGCGGCGGTGAGCGCGCCGGGCGGCACGTAGATGCCGCCGGAGAAAACGAGGTTCAGCGCGCCCATCATCACCTTGACGCTGCTCGACTTCGGAATGTAGCCGGTGGCCCCGTGGTCGAGCGCGCCGCGAATGTCGTTCAGCGCCTCGGAGGCGGAGATCACCACCACCGGAACGCCCGGCTGGAGGCTCTGCACCTCGCGCAGCCCGTCGAAGCCCGGCCAGTTCGGCATGTGCAGGTCCATCAGCACCACGTCGAACCCGCCGCCGACGCGGCATTGCTGAACAACCTCGTCGAAGGTGCCCGCCTCGACGAAGATCGCGTCCCCGTGAAGCTGCTCCAGAAGACGGCGCAGGCCTTCACGAAAAAGGAGATGGTCGTCACCGATCAGAATTTTCATGGCCCCGTCCGCCTTCGTTTTTTCCCGTTGCTTCAGATCAGCCCTCCCGGACTAACCGGGCCACCCCGTTGGCGATCCAACTACCCTTTCGCCCCGTGGCTTGAAGAACTGCTACCACATTCGGAAGAGAGCCAATATCCGGACAAGGGCCATAGGTCATTTGCGGCGCGGAAAGGGCCTCTGATACAGCGAAGGCCGACTGAACAAAGCACGAACTATTACCTTTTAACTATTTCTTTGCACGAAAGAAAGGGGAAGCGCAATTTTTTCCATGTTTGGTTGTTCAGGATGCGAACGTCACGATGTCCACCCTGGAAAACATCCGGCGCGCGTGAAGGATCGACGCCTATGATCGAAATGCGTGAAAACCTATCCCATCGGCGCAACACGTTGTACGGATGGCCAGTCCTTTTCCTGTGCGAATGCGCCCCCTTGCGACACGTACCTGTACTGGCCTTTCAGTGCGGTCCGTCACAAAAGAGTTATCGCTTGGAGTGATCCGGTCACCATTCAGATGCGCTTGACGATCTTGAGTGATCGTCTATCGTTTGATTTACGTGTTACACGCCTAATTTATAAACTGTTTATCACAGTGTCAAGTTTTTTTCCAGGTTTGATGGATATATGCCTGAAATTCGATGCAGTCTTTAAACGAAACCACTTACGCGAAGACACAGAGCGCCGACGAATAGAGAGCACGAGACAAGCCTAAAACACAGGCGGCGATAATGCCCGACAAGGGCCTGCCGTGGATGCCTCCTCCAAACAGAGCTGACCCATGCAAATGAACCATGAGTACGCCCAAGAGAAAGCATCGCACTCGACCCGCAACGCGGTGACCCCCATGCACGTCTGCCTGATTCTCGACAACAATTCCCTGACCGACACCGTGGTGCAGGCGCTCGACCGGGCCGGTCGCCATCGTGTGACCGTCTTCCACGACATATCGGAACTGACGCAGAGCACGCTGACGCCCGATGCGATCCTGATCGGCCTTCAGCAGTTCACCGCGCTGCGCGAGAACGAACCGATGGTGTATCTGCGGCTGTCACGCCGGTCGCGGATCGTCGTGGTGCTGTCGTCGCGGGAGTTGCTGGACGCCGCACACATCCTGGCCTTCGCCGATGCGTGGGTGTTCGAGGACATCAACGTGGACCGCATCAACGAGCTGCTGGACCTGGGGCTGGAAGGGCACTGTCTGATGCCCAAGCAGTTCCTGTCCCGGCTGGGCGTCGATGAGATTCGGCTGACCCTGCTGCCGCGGCTGTCGGAACCGGAGTTCGAGACCCTGCGCTTGCTTGGCCAGGGGCTGAACAACCGGACGATCGCCAACCAGCTCGATCTGTCCGAGGCGGTGATAAAGTCGATGGTGCGCAGTGTCCTGTCCAAGCTGCACTTCCGCAACAGAACGGAGGCCGGCGTCTTTGCCGCGCGACAGCAGGGCGCGTTGCAATCCGCCCGGGAAGGCATGGTGCCGCCGCATATGCACGCGGCCCCGGCCCAACGGACCGGCACGTCCTGACGCATCGTCGGACGCGTTTCACCCTGATCAATCGAAAGAATCCCGGCCACCGTGCCGGGATATTTTCTGTCCGCACAATGGGCGCACGCTTTGAATGGGTGAACGCTTTAGGGTGGGCACTTCGCTCAATCTTCCGTCCAGGTCGCTCTCTGCACGGCGAAGCTATCCGGACGCATGCCGGCCAGCCTCTGAGACCCGCACGGAAACGCCGGACCGGCCAGCCACCCCGAACGGGTATGGCTGGCCGGTCCGGCGCCTGCACCGGTGGAAACGACCGCGGGAGTGCGATTACTGGTGGACAGCCGCCGCGGTCACGGCGCCGGCGGCGCCGGCCAACTCGCCGCCGATACCGTTGTTCAGCGCCCAGATGGCCGCCTGGGTGCGGTTGGAGGCATTGATCTTGCGCAGCAGGCTTTTCAAATGAACCTTCACCGTCGCTTCGGTGATGTTCAGATGGTTGGCGATCATCTTGTTGCTGTCGCCGTTCAGCAGGCAGCGCAGGATCTGCACCTCCCGCTGGGACAGGCCCTTGCGCGACACCGGCATGTCGGTGCCGTTCCCGTTCACCCGACCGGAAATCAGCAGGGCGGCGAGATGGGTCGGGAACACCTTCTCGCCCATCATCACGAGGCGCAGGGATTGGGCCAGCGCATCGGAGGAGAGGTCCTTCATCAGATAACCGTCCGCTCCGGCCTCCAGAGCGTTGGCGAGGCGGCGGGTGCACAGGTCGCTGGTCAGGATGACCATGCGCGCGTCGGGAAGCTGAGCGCGCAGCCGCCGCATGCCGTCGGCCTCCTCCTCACCCCCATTCACCAGATCGAGCAGGATGAGCTGCGGACGCAGTCCGTTCTCGACGGAGTTCAGCGCCTCGCGCAGGTTCCCCGCCTCGGCGGCGATCTGAAAAGGTGAATCGTCGAGAAGCCTCTTCAGGCCTTCGCGGAACAGCTTATTGGAGTCGATCAGAAAAGCACGCACTGGTTCCATTGGTCAGCTCCCGCGATTTTTGGAAAATTGCTCTGACTCCCTGGGCAATCTTGTAGGCTACCAATCACCCGAGGTTTCCCCACCCGTGCCCCACCGATGGCATTGACGTGCCGATATTTTGGATGACCTTACCCCTGTGTCGTGCAACACGGTACCACTCTGTGGGATTAAAAGAAGAACGCATTGGGCATATGCGCAAAGCTACTTTTAATCATGGATTACTGCATCTCTTTTAAAGTATCTACCACCCCCAATCGAATGGATACTTTCCGTAATTTCTACCACTTTTTTGCGGAGGGGCGCACGCTTTGGATGCGCGGTGGCGCTGCCCGGTTCATGTGGGTTGCCAAAAGTTCCCGACCCAAAACGGACAGGAGGCACTCATGCCAAAGAAGCGCATCCGCCCCTTGCCGCGGGCGTCCTATGATTGCCGCGGCCCCCTCACCGTAGGTCATAACACCATGCGGAGGGAGCGTTCCCGACAGAGGCGGTTGGCGGTTCGATGTGGACGATAATCGGGGCGGCGGCGGCCGGCTACCTGCTGCTTCTGGCTCGAAGCGCCTGGAAACAGGGGGAAATGCGCCAGTTCCTGCGCAGCCTCGCCATCGTGCTCGCCCTGTGTGCGTTGGTCGCCGGCGCGGTCCTCACCGCGATGCTGCTCGATTCGCGCTGATCCTCGGAAGAATGCACGCCAGAACGCACGAAGGCCCCTCCCCGCCTGATGGCGGAAAGGGGCCTCCCCGGACCGGTCTGCCGTGGATGGACGGTCAGATCTGGCCGCGCTCGTGGGCCTGCCGCATCAGCACGTATTGGCGCATCATCTGATTGCGGAAGCGGTAGCGGGTCCAGCCCGGCTCGACCACCGGAGCCAGGACGCCGCCATACTCCTCGCGGCAGAGCCGCTCCAGAATGCCGAGCGCCTCCTTGGTCGGCGGGGCACCACCCGGTCCGGCCAGTTCCTTCGGATCAAAGGTTCCATAGGCGTCCGCGGGGCACAGCGCGCAGGCCAACAGAACATCCTCCAGCTCGGCGCGGCGTTCGGCGGCCAGCGCCCGGGCGTAGGAGTCGACGATCCCGCGCTCCGCCTCCTGGAGGCAGCGGGTGACGGCATAGGCGAGGTCGTCCCGCTCCACCACCGTCGAACCGCGGCTGACCGCACTGCGGGCGGCGTGCAGGCCGAGAAGCTGGGCGTAATAGGGCAGACCGCGGACGAATTCGCAGACGCGGTCCACGGCTTCCGGCGCGAAGGCGATTCCGGCGTTTTCCGCCCCCGCGTTGATGAGGCGCCCGATCTCCACATCGGTCATCAACGGCAGATGCACCGGCACCAGCGAGCGCTGGATCGATGGATGCTTGCCCAGGAGCTGGTCCAGATTCTCCGCCACGCCGACCACCAGAAGCGTCACCGGGATCGAGCTGTCGGTCAGGTTCTTGAACAGCTCGGCCAGCTTGTTGCGGAAATCCTCGTCGGTAACGCGGTCATACTCGTCAAGGATCAGCAGCACATGGGTGGCGTGGATGCCGGCCAGCACCTCGTTCAGCTCCGTCACGCTGAACCCGCCCTCGGGCAGCAGCTCGTTGAAGCTGGTGAAGCTGCGGCGCGAGGCGAAGGGGTTGTCGATCCCCGACCGGTAGTAGGTGGAGGGGATCTTCTTCAGGAAATGACGGAAGATGTCCTCGAAGCTCAGCTCCGCGCTGCAGGTCAGCTTCAGCGAGAGGTAGCCGGCCTGCCCGGCGATCTTCTCGATGGCATTGGCGACGGAGGTCTTGCCGCGGCCCCGGTCGCCGAACAGGATGACGTGCGCCCGCTCCTCCTCGATGGCGGAGATGATGCGCTTCAACGTGTCGGTCCGGCCGATGAACAGCGAGTTCAGCTGCTGCTTGGGCCGCGTCGGCGTGAAGGCCTCGCGCAGCAGACCGTTCAGTTCGGGGGTGAGCCCCTTCAGCATGGCCGGCGCACCGACCGCTCCCGGTCCGCGCAGCCCGCCGTTCACGGTCATCGTGAAGCGCGGCAGCTCCGTGTCGGCGGAGGCCTGGCCGCGCTGGGCGCCCAATCCACCGCCAAGCCCGCCACCAAGCGGGCTGCTCAGCGGGTCGTGACGCAACCCGGACGGGCCGCGCATCGTCTCGCCCAAACCGCCACCAAGACCGCCGCCGCCGAGACCACCGCCCTCGGGGCCACCGACTGGCCGCAGATGCGGCGCCGGACGGCCCGCGAGCGGGCTCTGGGATTGCATCGGCGGGTGGCCATGAGCCGCATTGCCCGGGGTGGCGCCCGGTCCGGCCGCTCCACCACCCGTGATGCCGCCGCCCATGGACATCCGGTCATCCGCATCGGCGGTCGCCCGCCGCTTCCGAAAGAAGTTTCGCATCCGTCCCGATCCCAGAATTCCGCGTTGTCGTCACCAGCCGGCCTTGGCCGGTGGCCTGATCGTCGCGTCGCCCGCCCCGCTCCGGCTGGCCCCGGCTTGGCTGGAGATGCCCGGCGGCTGCGGTGAACGCATTCCGGATGTAAGCGATGCATCGCCAACGGTTGCCTGGGATTTCGGATTATTATCCGGAGGAGGTCCAACCCTTATGGCGACTCCTTTCGGGAGGGTGCGGTGCCTCAAAAGCCGGCGGCGTGGCCCAGCAGAGTCCAGATGAACAGGGTGCCGAACAGGGCCGTCAGTCCGGCGAATTCACGCAGGAAAACCAGGATCGACATGGACGTCCTCCTTCATCGGTTGCCGCCGCTGCGCCGGGCGGTGTTGACGCGCGGCCAAGGCTTCGATGAGGAAACCGTATCAGAACAAATCATGAACAACAAGCGGCGCGTCCCATATTTGTTCTGTTCGGCGGCACGACCGTGCATCGACCGTGCGCTGCCCCTGCATCGACCCGTGACGCCGGACGCGAAGAAGACCGTCGGCTTCAACGTTGTGGCTGGCGGCCCCGCACCGCCGGAACCATATGGTCTTGTGGTGAGCGGTTGATGTAAGGAGAAGGTTCGCGGCCGAAGCGTTCCGCCCGCAAGGAGGGACCCCCGACACCGGACCGCGATCCGAACGAACGGACCATCATGGACAGCGCCAACCAGCAAACCGGCGACGGACCGAACGGCGCCGCTCCGGCCGCCAACCCCGCTCCCATTTCCACTCCGCCGGGCCACCCCCCTCAAGCCAACCGCATGCCTGCCCTCGTCCTGGGGGCGCTGGGCGTGGTCTACGGCGACATCGGGACCAGCCCGCTCTACACCATGCGGGAGTCCTTCACCCACACCGGCCTGCCGCTCGACGAGCCGACCATCCTCGGCATCCTGTCGCTGGCGACCTGGGCGCTCATCATCGTCGTGACGCTGAAATACGTCCTGCTCGTCATGCGGGCGGACAACAAGGGCGAGGGCGGCGTCCTGGCCCTGGGCACGCTGGCCCACCGCGGGCTCAGCTCCAGGGCAGGCAACCGCGCCATCATGGCGCTGGCGATTCTGGGCATGGCCCTGTTCTACGGCGACAGCCTGATCACCCCGGCCATCTCGGTGCTGAGCGCGGTGGAAGGGCTGAAGGTCGTCACCCCGTCCCTGTCCCCCTACATCGTCCCGATCACGCTGGCGGTCCTCACCCTGCTGTTCCTGTTCCAACGGCAGGGCACCGGCCGGGTCGGCATCTTCTTCGGCCCGATCATGGGGGTGTGGTTCGCCACGCTGGCGGTGCTGGGCCTGATGCAGGTGCTGCACTGGCCGGACGTTCTGCGCGCCTTCAACCCGCTGTATGGGGCGGTGCTGTTCGTCGACCACGGCTGGGTGGCCTTCCTGACGCTGGGCGCCGTGGTCCTGGCGGTCACCGGAGCCGAGGCGCTCTACGCCGACATGGGCCATTTCGGGCGGGCGCCGATCCGCATCGCTTGGCTCTACCTCGTCCTGCCGGCGCTGCTGCTGAACTACTTCGGGCAGGGCGCCATGCTGCTGCACGAGCCGGAGACGCTGGAGAACCCTTTCTTCCATCTGGCGCCGGACTGGGCGCAGCTGCCTCTGGTCCTGCTGTCCACGGCGGCAACGGTCATCGCCAGCCAAGCGGTGATCTCCGGCGCCTTCTCGCTGACCCGGCAGGCCGTGCAGCTCGGCTACCTGCCGAGGCGCGAGATCCGCCACACGTCCGAACACGAGGTCGGCCAGGTCTACATCCCGCGCAACAACTGGCTGCTCCTGGTCGGCGTGGTGATCCTGGTGATCGGCTTCGGGTCCAGCAGCAATCTGGCCGCCGCCTACGGCGTATCGGTGACGGGAGCCATGGCCATCGACACCATCCTGGCCGCGGTCGTGGCATGGCGGCTGTGGCGCTGGAATCCCCTGCTGGTCGTCGCGGCCTTCTCCATCCTGTTGGTGATCGACCTAGCGCTGTTCGGGGCGACCCTGCTGAAGGTGCCGGACGGCGGCTGGTTCCCGCTGCTGATCGCGGCGGCGGTCTACACGCTGATGACGACATGGCGCCGGGGCCGCCGCATCCTGGCCGAGCGGCTCTACGCCGACGCCCTGCCGATGGACCTGTTCCTGCAGCGCGTCACGCCGCAGTCGCCGCAACGCGTCGCCGGGACGGCCGTCTTCATGACCGGCAACCCCGACGTCGTCCCCCACGCCCTTCTGCACAACATCAAGCACAACCGGGTGTTGCACGAGCGGGTCGTCGTCATGACCGTGATCATTGAGGAGGTGCCACGCGTCTCCCCGGACCGCGCCGTCCTGGTGGAGAAACTGGGCAAGGGCTTCTTTCGCGTGGTCCTGCGTTTCGGCTATCTGGAGCAGCCGCACATTCCCCGGGCACTGGAGCGGTGCCGCCGCTTCGGTCTGCATCTGGACATGATGGAGACGTCGTTCTTCCTGGGCCGCGAGACGCTGATCCCGTCGCGGTCGACCGGCCTGCCGGGTTGGCGCGAGCCGGCCTTCATCCTTCTGTCGAAGACGGCCCTGTCGGCGACGGAATTCTTCTGCATCCCGCCAGGCCGCGTGGTCGAACTCGGCACGCAGGTCGAGATCTGACGGTCAGTCCCGCGCCACGATGGGGGTGAGGCGGAATCGGGCGGCGGCGCTCTCAAGCCGCCCGTCGCGCTTGACCGCAGCGACGAACCGATTGACCCGGTCCAGCCACAGCGGGTCCCCCGGCGCCACGGCGTAGGCGTAGGGCGTGGTCTGGACCGGATTTTCCGGTGCGATCAGGTGCGCCCACTGGTGAAAGGCAAGCATCCGCTGGCCATAGGGGTAATCGGTGAGAAAGGCGTCGGCGCGTCCCGACTGGACCTCCTCCTCCCGCTCCAGCGGGCCGGAGACGATGCGGACGCTGGCTTTGCGGAAGGCGAGGCTGGCGTAGTCGTCCATGACGGTGCCCTTCTGAACCGCCACCACCATGCCATCCTGGTCCAGATCGTCCCACCGCAGGATGCGCGGGTGCGTCTGGGAGGATACGGCGTAGATGCCGCTGCGCAGGTAGGGCTGGCTGAAGGCGACCATTTCGGCACGGGCCGCCGTGACCCCGATGCCGAACATGCCGATGTCGCATCGGTCGCTCAGCAGATCGGCGACGAAATTCGGAAAGCTGCTTTCCACGAAGCTCACCCGTGCGCCCAGATCGTGGGCGAAGGCCCGCGCCATGTCGATGTCGAGGCCCTGGAGTTCCCCGCTGTATGAACTGCGGAAGGAAATGGCGTAATAGTCCGGCCAGATGCACACGCGCAGCAGCCCGGTGCGCTGCACCCGGTCAAGCCGGCCTTCCGCCCGGACCGGCGCCGCTCCGGACACCAGGAACACCGACTGGAGTGCCGCGTGAAGCGCCAACGCCGTCAGTGCGATGGAAAGACGCCGCACGACCTCGGACCCCCGAACCATCCCCAATATCCGCGACAGGATAGCACTGCGCCCTCGTGAAGCACAGCGCATGCTTGCGAATCGCCTGCCCGCTGTTAAGATTCGCAGGACATCAGCACACCGCACGGAGCCACGCGTGATGGCCAAGCTTGCCCTGTTCCAGCATCGGGGCGCCCTTCTCGCGTTGGCCTTCTTGTCGGTGATGGCCCTTGTGTTCGAGGTCGCCTACGACGTCCATGCCGACCGCGCCCTGGCGTTGAAGAATGCGGCGGAAAACATCGATGATTTGGCGAGTGCGCTGGAGGCTTCGGTCAGCCGAACAGTCCAGGCGGTGGACGTGACGCTGGCCTCGGTGGGTGAGGCGGTCAGCATCGGCAATCTGCTGCACGGCCACCCCATGGAAGGCTGGGAAGGGTCATCGCCCCAGCTGCTCCAGGAACGGCTGCGCCGGTCGCCGCACCTCCGCGGCCTGTCCGTGTTCGACCGCCGGGGCGTTCTGGTGGCGACCACGGAAGATCCCCGTCTGCTCGGCTCCTCCTTCGCGGAGATGGATCTGTTTCGCACCCAACTTTCCGGGCAAAGCCAGGGTCTTTACATCGGCGCCCCGGTGCGCGGACGGTTTCTGGCGCCGGCTGGCGCTGCGGATGACCGGTCCGGCAAGTGGGTCCTGCCGATGAGCCGGGCAATCCGTGGAGCGGATGGGACGCTTCTCGGCGTCGCCGTCGCCTCGGTCAATCCTGAATATCTGCAAAGCATTTTCCGTGCGGTGCGAAACGGGCTGCACGGCACGGCGTCGCTCTACCGTCGGGACGGATTGCTTCTGACCCAGCTTCCCCAGGACGGAACGGACGGCATCGGCACGCCGATGGCCGGGGCGGAGCTGTTCCGCGTCCATCTTCCCATGTCGGAAGGCGGCGTGTTCCACGAAACCGGCCGGGACGGTCAGAAGCGCATCACCGCCTACCGCGCCACGCCGCTCTGGCCGTTGGTTCTGGCGATCAGCCGCAGCGAGGACGAGGAGCTGGCGGGTTGGTGGACCAACCAGATGGAGATTGCCGGGATCGCGCTGGGCGCCAGCCTGGTCATCCTGCTGTTCGCCACCGCGCTGACCCTGCTGCGCCGCAAGGACGCCCAGCTCGAAGACGGCAACGCCCGTTTCAACGCGCTTCTGGAAACCGCCGTCGAGGGCATCCTGACGGCGCGGTCGGATGGCGTGATCGAGACCGCGAATACCGCGGCCCACCGCATCTTCGGCTACCCGCCCGGTAACCTGATCGGGCGTCATGTGCAGGAGTTGATGGAGCCGCAGCACCACCCGACCCACAACCGCGTCATGGAGGCCATCGCCGCCGGTGCCCACCGGATCGGCCCGAATTACACGCGGGAGGTGAACGGGCTGCGGATGGATGGCGAAGTGTTCCCCCTCGACCTGTCGCTGGCCGAAGTGCAGACGCAGCATGGCATCCTCTTCGCCGCCTTCTTCCGCGACATGTCGGAGCGCAAGCGGGTCGAGCGGGCTCTGACCGAGGCCAAGGAGAAGGCCGAGGCCGGGCAGCGCAGCAAGATGGAATTCCTGGCGACCATGAGCCACGAGATCCGAACGCCCATGAACGGAGTGATCGGCATGGCCGGGCTTCTCCAGGAAACCCACCTGGACGAGGAGCAGCGCGGCTACGCCGACACCATTCGCGACTCCGCGGAATCGCTGTTGACCATCATCAACGACATCCTGGACTTCTCCAAGATCGATGCCGGGCGCCTCACCTTGGAGGTGTCTGACTTCGAAGCCGTGCCGCTGGTGGAAAGCGTGGTGGAACTGCTGGCTCCGCGCGCCACCGCCAAGGGCCTGGAACTGGCTTGCTACGTCCCGCCGGCCTTGTACGGACCTTTGCGCGGCGATCCTGGACGCCTGCGCCAGATCCTCATCAACCTTGCCGGCAACGCGATCAAGTTCACCGACCAGGGCAGCGTGACCATCGTGCTGTCGGTGGAACAGGATGACACCGCCGCCGGAGCCGATGACCGAGCGGAACCGGGTGATTCTGTGATCCCGGCCCCGCAAGAGACCCCGGTGACCATTCGTTTCGAGGTGAGGGACACCGGAATCGGCATCGCTGCGGCGGACCACAAGCGTCTCTTCACGATGTTCAGTCAGGTGGACGGGTCGTCGGCCCGGCGCCACGGTGGAACGGGTCTCGGTCTCGCCATCTGCAAGCGGCTCGCGGAACTGATGGGCGGGCGGATCGGCGTTCACAGCATGCCCGGCGAGGGCAGCGTCTTCTGGGTCGTCATTCCGTTGTGGCGCGGCACTCCGACTGACGCCGCATCGGCGCCGCAAGCGCCGGGCGTCTGGGCCGGGCGGCGCATTCTTCTGGTGGATGATCTGGCGGTGAACCGCGACCTGCTTGCCCGTCAGCTCGCCGCCATGGGCCTGGAGACCGAGTCCGCTGCAACGGGAGAGGACGCCCTTCACCGGCTTCTGAGGGCGCACGCGACGGGCCGGTCGTTCGACGCCGCCATTCTCGATCATTGCATGCCGGGCCTGACCGGTCCGGAGTTGGCCGCTCGCATCCGCGCCGTACCGGCGCTGGCCGAGCTGCCTCTGGCGCTGGCCACCTCCCATCGCATGGGCGAGACGGAGGAGGAAGCCGCCGTCGTCGACGTGCGGATCGTCAAGCCCATCCGGTCCACGGCGTTGCGCACCGCGGTGTCGCGTCTGTTCGCCACGCGGGTCCCCAGGGCTGCGCAGCCGGATGCGGGCCCCGCCGGCAAGCCGGACGTCTCACCGCCACCGCCCCCACGCTCGGGCGGGCCTTTGGCCGTACCGACACCACCCGGCGCCCCATCGACCGGCTCGGCCCGCCGCCGCATCCTGGTGGCGGAGGACAATCCGGTAAACCTTCAGGTCACGTTGGCCTTGCTGCGCCGGGCCGGCCACGCGGTCGATTCCGTGTCGAACGGTCTGGAGGCGGTCAACGCCGTCGCCGCCCTGCCCTACGACCTCGTCCTGATGGACGTGCAGATGCCGGAGATGGACGGTCTGGCGGCGACCCGGGCGATCCGCCGGATGGGTGGAATTGCCGCCCGTGTTCCCATCGTCGCCATGACTGCCAACGTTATGGAAGGCGACCAAGCCATCTGCCTGGCTGCAGGGATGGATGATTACCTGCCCAAGCCCATTGTGGCGGACCAACTCCTGCTTACCGTCGCGCGATGGAGCGGCCTTCCGCGAGGAAGCGGACCCACCCCCCGGAATCCGTCGCCGGAGACCGAGATCCCGCCGCCGCGCATCGACCACGCCAAACGCCAGGACTTGCGCGACGCGCTTGGCGACGAAGGATTCGGCCTGTTGATGGACACGTTCCTTCGCGAAGCGCCGGGCCATCTCGACCGGCTGAGGCGGGGTGCCCAGGACGGCGATTTCCGGGCCGTGGAACGCGAGGCCCATATCCTCAAGGGTTCCGCGGGGAATGTCGGTTTCGCTCAGGCCTCCGCGCTGGCCGGCGGACTGGTCGCCGCGGCCCGCCGCGGGGATGCCGCCGGCATCGGCAGGGATCGCATCCAGGCTTTGGACGCCGCACTCAAGGACGCTGAGCGGGCCTGCACACCGCCGGACGATGTGCGGGCCGGGCTGGAGATGACAGAGCTGCCGATGGACGCGTCCGCGGACAAATAGACACGCCCGGAACCACCCTCACGCAGCGTCGGGGCGCCCACCGCCGATCCTCAACGCTGCCCGCCGCAAACGCGCGCGACGAAATTGTCGATGTCGCCGTTCAAGGTCACGGCGCGGCGCGCCAGTTCGCCGGCGGAGGACAGGACCTGGCTGGCGGCGGCGCTGGCGTCCTGCGCGCCGGACGACACGCTGGTCACCGCGTCGGCAACGGTGCGCACGCCGGCCGACGCCTCGCGGATGGAGCGGCTGATCTCGTCGATGGCCGCGCTCTGCTGTTCGGCGGCACCGGCGATGCCCACGGCGATCTCGTCGATGTCATGGATCATGCCGCCGACATGCTGGATCACCGCCGCCGTGTCGCGGGTCACCGACTGGACCTGGGTGATCTGCGCGGTGATGTCCTCCGTCGCCTTGGCGGTCTGGTTGGCGAGGTTCTTCACCTCCGTCGCGACCACGGCGAATCCCTTGCCGGCCTCCCCGGCCCGCGCCGCCTCGATCGTGGCGTTGAGGGCCAGCAGGTTGGTCTGGCTGGCGATGTCGTTGATGAGTTGCACCACAGCGCCGATCTGATCGGAGGCGGCCAGCAGGGAGCGGATGGTGGCGTCGGCTTCCCGCACCTTCTCCACCGAACTGCGGGCGAGATCGGCGGTGCGGGACACGCCCTGGGCCACCTCGCCGATGGCTCCCGACACCTCGCCGGTCGCCGCGGCCACTCCGTCCACATTCGAGGACACCTGCTCGGCCGCGGAGGCCGCGGAGAAGGACTGCTCGCTGGCCGTGGCGGCGGTCGCCGTCATGGCGGTGGAGGACGCTTCGAGCTGGGCGGCGCTGGCCGACAGGCTCTGCGCCACCTCCTTGATGTTGGCGCCGATGCGGGTCGCGCTCTCGACGAACTCGCGGCTCTTGCCGTCCATGGCCGCCAGCCCGTCGTTGATCTGGCGGGCGTAGGCGCCGAATTCACCGACCATGCCGGTCATCACGATGCGCCGGTAGTATTGCCCCTCCGCCGCGTGCTGCATGGCGGCGTTGGCCTCCTTGCCGAAGGATTCGACGCGGTCGAGCAGGCGGTTGATGGTCCGCAGCATGTCCGCGATCGGGCTGGCGCCGTGGATGTTCAGGATGCGTGGCTGAAGGTCACCCTTCTCGGCCGCGGCGATGACCGTGCTGGCCTTCCGGATGGTCCGGTTGGTGAGCACCAGCCAGCGGATAGCGGCAAGACAGGGAAGAACCGCCAGCAGGCCCAGCAGGGCGGCGGCGTCGCCGGCGGCGAGACCATACACCGCCTGTGCCCCCGACAGCAGGGCGGCCAAAGCGGTGGCGGCGAGCGATTTAGAGACTGAAGACAAACTCGTCATAGCTCGTGCCCTTGTCGCGCAGGAGTTTTTCCAGCATGGCACCGGAGGCCGCCATGGCCGCGTTCCGGTCGGCGTGCCGCGCCTCTTCCGCCCGCAGCGCGGCGTAGAGGCCCGCCGCCGCGTCCACCGCGGAACGCGCCGGCACCCGCCGGCTCGAATGGTAACCGGTGATGGTCCGCCCGTTTCCGCTGTCCGGATTGCCGAACACCGGCGTGACATGGGCGAACACCCAATAATGGTCGCCGTCCTTCGCCCGGTTGATCACATAGGCGAAGATTTCGCTTCCGGATTCGATGCGGGTCCACAGCAGCTTGTAGACGCAGCGCGGCATGTCGGAATGGCGGACGATGTTGTGCGGTTGCCCCAGCAGCTCCGCTTCGCTGTAGCCACTGATGCGCAGGAACACGTCGTTGGCGTAGGTGATGCGCCCCTTGAGATCCGTCTTCGAGACGATGATCTCATCGCGGTGAAAGGTCCGCTCCCGCCCGGTCAGGGTACCGTGTGTGCCGCCCGTGCCGACCGCCATGACCGTCCGCCTTTCAAACGCCGGTGAACGCAATCACCCGACAAACAGGTCACCAACCCAACCGTTGGTAATATCTTCTGCCCTCGACTCATAGCGTACGTAATAATTGGATGGCTTTAAAAACGAGCGGCGTTCGGCTGCGGCAAATTGTACCACATGCGTCACGCGCAAAAAGGGTTGAATCTGGGCGAACGACACGGAGTCCGAAGGGAAAACACAGCACAAGTCACGAAGCGGATTGGATCGATGCTCTCCCGGAGGTGGTGGATCACATGCCCGGTTCGTAGACCACGACACGATTCCGGCCCTCGCGCTTGGCCCGGTATAGGGCGAGGTCGGCCCGGTGGATCGCCTTTTCCAGAGTGTCGTAGGAACCGTCCAATGCCGCGATGCCGATGCTGCTGGTGAGATGGAAACGGCCTTCCGGCCCGGGAATGGCCATGCGGGACAGATGGCGGCGCACCCGTTCCGCCACCACGCGGGATTCCTCTGCGGTGGCGCCGGGCAGGACCACCACGAACTCTTCGCCGCCGAGCCGGCCGAGAATGTCGTATTCGCGCAGGATGGCCTGACAACCGCCGGCCACCATGCGCAGGGCGTCATCGCCGGTGGCGTGGCCGTAGCTGTCGTTGATGCGCTTGAAATGGTCCACGTCCAGAACGAAGACCGACATCGGCTCGCTGAAGCGGTGGGCGCGGGCCAGTTGCGAGCGCGCCAGCTCCATGAAGGAACGCCGGTTGTAGATCCCCGTCAGAGGATCGCGGGACGCCATGTCCCGCAGCGCCTCCTCCATGTTCCGGCGGTCGGTGTAGTCGTAGATCCAGGCGAGGTTCACCTGAACGCCCTGGATCACCGCTTGATTGACCGTGAACAGCGTCCAGAAGGACGACCCGTCGGCTCGACGGAACTGCACCTCCATGTTGGTCACCGACCCGTAGGAGCGCAGACGGTCGATGACCCGCTCTCGCTGGTGCCGGTCCAGGTAATAGTCGCGGGCCTGCCGGCCGATCAGATCCTCGCGCTTCAGACCGATCAGTTCGGCGAAGCGGGTGTTGACGAAGATGATCTTGCCGTCGTCGCGGCGCGACACCGACACGCCGATCGGGCTCTGCTCCAGGATCGCCTGAAGCCGCTCCTCGCTGGGCAGCCCCTCGGTCAGGTCGTGGATCACGCCGACGATGCCGCCCAGGTTTCCGGTGCTGTCGCAGAAGACGGCCTTGGTCAGGCTGGACAGGCGGGTGGTGCCGCCGACGAAGGGAACCGCCTCCTCGTAGCTGCGCTGGCCCCAATTGACGGTCAGCTCGCGATCCTGGTCGGCGTGCGCCTTGGCGATGCGCGGGTCCATCACGGCGAAGGCGGTCTTGGCGACGATGCTGCCGCGCTCCAGGCCGGTGTAGCGTTCGAAGGCGTCGTTGCAGTCCGTGTACTCGCCGGCCGCGTTCTTCACGAAAACGGGAACCGGCAGCGTCTCGAACAGCACCTCCTTCATCAGGAGTTGGTCACGCAACGCCGCTTGCGCCTGCCGGTGGTGGCTGACGTCGGTGTAGACGCGCAGCGACTGCCGCTCGCCCAGCGGGCCTGTGGTTGGACCGACCGACTCAGCCACCCAGACGGCTCCGCCATCCTGGCAGCGCAATCGCCGTTCCCCCGGCGCGTCCGGCAACGCCGGAAGATTGGCATCGTCGGGTTCCAGCGCCGCGAGGTCGAGACCGGTCAGGCCACCGAGAGGGTAGCGCAGCAGACCGTGCAGGGCCGGGTTGGCGTAGAGGATGGTTCCTGCGTCCGTGGTGACGCAGACCCCCGTCGGCAGCGTGTCGAACACACGCCACAGCGCCACACGGGTTTCCTCCGCATCCCCAGAAGAACTCATTGAACCAACCGAATCCAGCATGGCCCCCACAGCGTCATGGAAGATTCTTGCGCCACGATAGGGCAAACAAGGAGTACGTTAGCCGATGCGCGTTTTTGCCCCTGTGTGCCATCTTGTCGCGCTATGGTGGTGATCGCCTATCCTGAGCGCAAAATCTATCGGTTTCTGAACATTCCGCACGCAGTTTTCACGCGGTCTTCCGCCGCCTCGTCCACCGGCAGGCCCAGCCTCAGCCACCCCTGCCGATAGTCGAACCGGCGCACCAGCACCCCAGCCCGGCCCAACTCATTGTAAAGCCCGGCAGACTGTGGATCGTCTATGAGACGAAAGAGTGACGTGCCTCCGGCGACGCGCACCCCGGCTTCCACCAACCGGGCGTCGAAGCGGGCCGCCGCGTAGGCCAGACGGCGCCGGGTAGCGGCGATCCACGCCGAATCCGACAGCGCCGCCGTGGCGACCGCCAACGCCGGACCCGACACCGCCCAAGGTCCCACGGCGGCACGCACATCCCGGACCAGGGCCGGCCCGCCGAGCAGGAAGCCGAGCCGCACCCCGGCCAGCCCGAAGAACTTCCCGAAGGAGCGCAGGATGACCAGCCCGGCGCGCCCGGCCTCGGCGGCCACGCTGCAGTCCGGGGCGACCTCGGCGAAGGCCTCGTCCACCACCAGCCAACCGCCCCGCGCCGCCTGCCGATCGGCCAGCGCCAGCAACGTTTCGGGCGGGACGATGCGGCCGTCCGGGTTGTTCGGGTTCACGACCACCACCACGTCGGCGGCGCATCCCTCCAGCGATTCCACTTCGGCCACGCGATGCCCGGCCTTGGCCCAGCCCGCGGCGTGCTCCGCGTAGGTCGGCCCCAGAACGGTGACCGTCCCCGGAGGTCGCAACCGCGGCAGTGTCTGGATCAACACTTGGGAACCGCCCGCGGCGGCGACGCGGTCCGGCGACGGCGCGCCGTAACAGGCCGCCGCGGCCTCCCTCAGCGCGGTTTCGGCGGAGCGGCCCGGCAGGCGCGCCCAAGCCTCGGCTGGGATGGGCGGCAGCGGGTAAGGCCAGGGGTTGATGCCGGTGGACAGGTCCACCCAAGGTTCCGGCGCCCCGGGAAAGGCCGCCCGCGCCGCGTCGAGGTCGCCGCCGTGGATGATCTCACCCTGAGCGATCCTCTCATGGACGATTTTCCCATGGACGATCCTCTTGGACCCCGCCGCCGATTCCGCCATCATCCCGCCCCTTCCTTTCCCCCAGAGGATTCGATCCCGTGGAGCTTCATCCGTCCGTGCTCGCCGCCGCTCTCCTCATCGAGGCCGCCGCCGGCTATCCGGACGCACTCTACGCCCAAATCCGTCACCCGGTGGTGTGGATCGGGGCGCTTATCGCCCAGCTTGACCGCGCGCTCAACCGGGAGCGCGACTCCTTCGCCGTCCGCAAGGCGGCGGGGGTGCTGGCTCTGCTCGTCCTGCTGCTGGTGGTGGGCGGCGCAGCGTCGGCGGTGGCCGGATTGTGCCGGCACCTGCCGCTCGGCGGCCTCATCGAAGCGGCGCTGGCCTCCACCCTGCTGGCGCAGCGCAGCCTGCACGACCATGTCGCCGCGGTCACCGCCGCCTTCCGCGACGGTGGGCTGGAAGCGGCGCGCAAGGCGGTGTCGCGCATCGTCGGCCGCAACCCGGCGAGCCTGGACGAGCATGGGGTGAGCCGCGCCGCCATCGAAAGCCTGTCTGAGAACTTCTCGGACGGGGTGGTGGCGCCGGCCT
Source organism: Azospirillum brasilense (assembly GCF_022023855.1). NCBI lineage: Bacteria > Pseudomonadati > Pseudomonadota > Alphaproteobacteria > Rhodospirillales > Azospirillaceae > Azospirillum > Azospirillum brasilense. The sequence goes on along the minus strand of NZ_CP059449.1, from coordinate 2,304,819 downwards.
TCTGGCTGCTGGTCGGCGGGCTGCCGGGAATCGCGCTCTACAAGGCGATCAACACAGCGGACAGCATGATCGGCCACCGCACCCCCCGGCACGAGGCGTTCGGCTGGGCGGCGGCGCGGCTGGACGATCTGGTCAACCTGCCCGGCTCCCGCCTGTCGGCGCTGCTGATCTGGGTCGCCGCCCGCTTCAGCGAGGGGGCCGACGCCGCCGAATCCTGGCGTTCGGTGCGGCGCGACGCCCACCGCCACCGCTCACCCAACGCCGGCTGGCCGGAGGCGGCGATGGCCGGGGCGCTCGACCTTCGGCTCGGCGGGCCACGGGTCTATGGCGAGGTTCGGATCGAGGACGCCTGGATGGGGCCGGGCCGCACCGCCGCCACCGCGCAGGACATCACCAACGCCCTTCACCTCTATCGGCGCGCCTGCATCGCCCTGGTGGCCGGCGCACTGCTGCTGGCGCTGACGCTCTGACCGCACCAAAGGAAAAGGGGCTCCGAAGAGCCCCTTTCCTGTTCAAACGACCCGGCCTCAGGCGACCCGGCCTCAGGCGACCCGGCCTCAGGCGACCCGGAAGTTCTTGAACTGCCAGGGATCGTCGTGGTCGACATCCTCGGGGAACAGGCGCTCGCGGTCCTGCAGCGGAGTCCAGTCGCCATAGGCGCCGACCAGTTCGCCGAGATAGGGCTTGGCGATCTCCAGGATGCGCTGGAAGTCGATCTCGTCCGGCTCGACGATGCCGCGGTTGGGATTCTCCAGCGCCCAGACGATGCCGGCCAGAACCGCCACCGTGACCTGCAGGGAGGTCGCGTTGTTGTAGGGCACCAGGGCGCGCGCCTCGTCGATGCCCAGGCGGGAACCGAACCAGTAGATGCCCTTCTTGTGGCCCATCAGCAGCACGCCCAGCTCGTCGGTGCCGCTGACGATCTCGTGCATCATCAGGCGCTGGCTCGGCTGCATGTACCAGTTCTTGCCGGCCAGCTCATGCACCGACTTCACCGCGTCGTCGCAGGGGTGATAGGCGTAATGCACGGTCGGGCGGTAGGTGACATGGTTGCCGTCGCGCTGGGTGTAGTAGTCGGCGATGGAGATCGCCTCGCTGTGGGTGATGAGGAAGCCGTGGAACGGCCCCTCCAGCGGGGTCCAGGTGCGCACGCGGGTGGAGGCGCCGGGCCGCATCAGATAGATGGCGGCGTCGCAGCCGAACTCGTGGCGGCGGCCATCGGCCGGGAAATGCTTCTCATGGCTGCCCCAGCCGAGTTCGGTGGGCTGGCAACCCTCGCCGACGAAGCCGTCGATGGACCAGGTGTTGACGAACTCGCCCACCTTCTTCGGCTCGTTGGAGACCTGGGTGTCGCGCTCGGCGATGTGGATCACCTTGACGCCCAGCTTGGCGGCCAGAGCGCCCCAGCCGGCGCGGTCCTTCGGGACCTCCGTCGATTCGCCGGTGTCGGCGGCGACGTTGAGCAGCGCCTGCTTCACGAAATGCGAGACGAGGCCGGGGTTCGCGCCGTGAGTCAGGACGGCCGTCGGCCCGCCCTCATAGGCGGCGCGGTGCGACAGCGCGGTCTCCCGCAGGGCGTAGTTCGTGCGCAGCGACGGCGGCAGGGACGGGTCGGTGTAACCGCCGGCCCACGGCTCGACGCAGGTGTCGATGTAGAGCGCGCCGACCTTGTGGCAGAACTCGAACAGGGCGACGGACGACACGTCCACCGACAGGTTGACCAGGAAATCGCCCTTGCCCAGCATGGGCTCCAGCACTTGGACGTGGTTCTCCCTCGTCAGCGGCAGGTTGATGAATTTGACGCCAAGCTCATCCGCCTCGGCATGACCGCGTTCCTCGGCGGTGACGATGGTGATCTGGTCCTTCGTGATTCCGATGTGGCGCAAAATCAGGGGCAACACTCCCTGGCCAATCGATCCGAAGCCGACAATGACCATGCGGCCGGTGAATGTGATGTGCTTGGTGTCCAGGGTCATCTAAGACGGTCCCCCGTGGTTGGCGTGACAGAAATACAGCCCGTCACCCTCGCGCCTCTTGCAAAGGCGGAGGGTGGCGGACCAACGATGGTTTACGGTGATTTTTTAGGGATATCCACAGCTTTCCCGCGATGCGGGACTTATGCCACGCAGCTCTTGAGGACGTAGCCGGGCGTTTCCAGCAGCGGCGCGTCCGAAACCTCGACCACGCGGGCCTGGTCGAACCCGTTGAAGGCGGTGCGCAGGCAGGAGCCGTAGGCCCCCAGCTGGCCCAGCTCGATCCAGTCGCCGGCGCGGATGTCCGCCGGCAGGTGGAACGGGCCGTTCATGCGGTCCGCGCTGTCGCAGGTCGGGCCGTAGAAGGCGAAGGCCTCCACCGGCTCGTCGCCCATCGGCGCGAAGGGGCGGATCATGCGGGCCGGGAAGCGGAAGCCGGGAACCCCGGCGTCCGACAGGGCGCCGTAGACGCCGTCGTTGATGAACAGCTCGTTGCCGCGGCGCTTGACCACCTGCACGACCAGCGACACGCCCGGCGCGACCAGCGCGCGGCCCGGCTCGCACCAGACGCGGCAGTGGGCCGGCAGGTCGAGCTTCGCCACGCCGCGGGCGATGGCCTCCATGAAGTCGCCGAGCGGCGGCGGGGTGACGCCCGGATAGGAGACGGGGAAGCCACCACCCACGTCCAGAACGTCGATCACCACGCCCGACTCCGCGATGATGCGGCCGGCCAGCTCCAGCGCCCGCTCGTAGGCGGACGGGTCGAGCATCTGCGAGCCGACATGGAAGGACACGCCGACCTTCGGGGCCACCATGCGCACGGCCTGGAGCAGCTCGACCGCCTCCATTGCCGGGGCGCCGAACTTGCCGGACAGGTCGTAGACCGCGTTGCCCTTCGGCAGGGCCAGACGCACGACGAGGCCGAGATCCTGGGCGTCGCCCGTCTCCTCCAGGATCTTCTGAAGCTCCTCCATGCTGTCGAGCACGAAGTCGCGCACGCCATACTGCTGATAGGCGGTGCGGATCGCCTCGCGCCCCTTCACCGGGTGCATGTAGTGCAGCACCGCGTCCGGGAACATCTGGCGGATCAGGCGGATCTCACCCGGCGAAGCCACGTCAAAGTGACGCACGCCGCCGGCCCACAGGGCGCGCAGCACCGCCGGCTCCGGGTTGCACTTCACGGCGTAGAGCACGTCCCCCGACACGGCGGCGTCGAAGGCGGCCACGAAGCTGGACGCGATGTCAGCCAGGACACCCGGACGGATGCAGTGCATCGGCTCCTCGGGCCGGGCCATCGCCACCGCCTGATGGACGGAGGTGCGGCGGTCCGACACCGGCGAAGCGCCGAAGGACGGGGCGGAGATGGAAACGCCGCGGCGCAGCGGGGCGACGGCGAAACGGGAACGGATGAAGCCCATGGCGCACTCCTTACCCTGGGCCACCCGGCGCGGGGCGGTCCAGCGAACAGACGGGAATCCGGCGCGGCCTTCAAAGCCGCGGACCAAAATTCGGGTTGTGGTGAAAGGCGACGGAGAAAAGCCGGGTCAAACGCTCACGAGCGGGCTAACAGCTCCGCAGGTTCAAAGCGTCGATGTCCGGCTATGGGCTACCGTCTGAGAGCCCTGCCGTGGAGAGCCAACATGCCTACCTCCCTCTCGGGACCGGCCCACTGATGACCGGTTCTGCCAAAAAGGACGCGGTACGTCGTTGCATAACCACAGAGGGCCATTGGCACGTGCGAGTGCGTCGTCCCCGATGAATTACGCTTTTTCCCCGGCGATTCAAGTGATTTTTTGATGACAGGTCGGGATCGGCCCGGGGTCGGAACGATGGCAGCGATCAGCGGGGCGCCGCGTCCGCCGCCTCGACGAAGGTCGGACGGTCGGAGCCGAGCACATGGTCCATGAACCAGAAGCGCAGGAATCCCCGCACCGCCACGCCGGGGTCCAGACGACCGCCCTCCACCTGCTGGCGGATGCGGGCGAACTGCCCCTCCAGCAGCCGATGATGGTTGCGGTGGGCCACGAAACGGCTGGGCGCCACACGGCGCAGCACACCTTCCTCCATGGCGAAATGGGCGTGCACATGGTCGTGGAGCAGCCCCAGAAGATCCAGCAGTTCGCCGGTCGGCGCCCCTTGGCGGCTCATCGCGTCCAACTCGTTCATAAGCTCGGCGAGTTGGCGGTGCTGCGCGTCGAGCGGCCCCACCCCGACCTCGAAAGCGCTGTTCCAGGCGATCAGGCTCCGCCCTTCCGGTGCCAGGGAGGCGTCGCGCACCAGCGCTGTGTAATCCCCGTCGTGCCTGATCTCGTGCCCGCACAGAGCAGCGTCCAGAGTGCCCGCCACCGTGCACAGGAAGTCCGACGTGACATCGCATTCGCGCACATAGTCGATGAGACGGCCGAACTGCTGGTCCAGCATCGCGTGATGGCTGGCGTGCTCCTCCCACCGGGTAAATCCGACGGCGCGGATGATGACCTCCTCATGGTCGAAATGCGTGCGCATCTCGTCCGCGAATCGGCTGAAACGGGGAACCATGGAATCGCGGGAAGCACCGTCCGCGCACGCGCGGCGGATGGCGTCGACTTGGTCCATCAGCGAGCTGTGGGCCGCGTCGATGAAGCCGTTGCCCGTGCGCGGGACGGTGTGGCCATCCGTGGTCATGGAGCCTCCGAAGCGGGTGACGCGCCGCCAGCGATTGGGTGCCGATACCGAAGGCCTTGTAACAGCGTCGCTTTTTGCCCGCAACCGGCTGCGGCGAAAGGTAACGGCGGCAGGCGGGTCATGGCGGGCGGGTCATGGAACGGCACCGGCTTCCGGTTCGAACTTCGGAAAACGGTCGGCGATCACGTCGCCGGTGAAGGAGGCCACCCAGCCGTCCGGGCGCGTGAAGAAGCGGATGGCGATGAATTCCGGGTCCGGCCCCATGTCGAACCAATGCTTCGTCCGCGCCGGTATGCTCAGCAGGTCGCCGGCCCCGCACACGACGCGGAACACCTTCTCGTCCATGTGCAGGTAAAAAGCGCCGCTCCCCTGCACGAAGAACCGGGCCTCGTCCTCGTCATGGGTGTGCTCCGCAAGGAAGGCGGCGCGGCGGGCCGCCGCGTCCGGCTGGCCGCGCGGCATCCGTACCACGTCGGCGGACTGGAAGCCGCGCGCCTCCTTCAGGGCCAGCACCGGCCCGGCGTAGGCGTCCAGCACCGCCTGGGCGTCGGCGGAGTCGGGAATGGCCTGGGGTGCCGGCCAGCGCTCGAACAGCACCCCGGCCAGCGCCAGATGGGCGGTGACCAGCGCCGGGTCGGCGGACGAGAGTTCCGCAACGTTGGGATCGGTGTCGCTGTAGACGGACAAACGGGCCATGGTCGCCTCGTTGTGCAGGTGCACCCAGAATGAGACGAAGCGGCGCCCGGCGCAACCGAAACGGTTGAAATCATACTTCAGTATGCGCGCAATGAACGAATCAGCGGCGGATCGCCAGCCCCAGCGACACGATCAGCCCAACCCCCAGAAGAAGCCCAACGAATCCGCCGACTCCGGCCCAGCCGAACCCGTGCCAGAAGACACCGCCCAGCGTCCCGGCGATGGTGGAGCCCATGTAGTAGCAGAACAGATAGATCGCCGACGCCTGCCCACGGTTGACCGGCGCCCGTTGCCCGATCCAGCCGGAGGCGACGGTGTGGACCCCAAAGAAGGCGAAGGTGAACAGGGCAATTCCCGGAGCCATGGTCCACAGGCTGTCCGGCGTCATCAGCGCCAGACCGGCCGCCATCATCGCCGCCGCTGCAGCCAGCACCCTGCCCCGTCCCAGCCGCATCGCCAGCCCGCCGAACAGCGGCGAGCTGACCACCCCGCAGAGATAGACTGTGAAAACGGCGCCGACCGCCGCCGGGCGCAGGTCGAAGGGCGGTGCCAGCAGGCGGAAGCCGATGTAGTTGAAGACGGTGACGAAGGCCCCCATGGACAGGAACCCCATGGCAAACAGGGCGAGCAGCCCGCGGTCCATTAGGTGTCCACGCCACGCCTCGGCCAATTCCCGCATGCCCGCCGGCCGCCGCTGGAAATGGCGCGATGCGGGAAGCGCGAACCACACCGCCAATGCGGCGGCGATTCCCAGCGTGCCGATCACCCCCATCGCCATGCGCCAGGACGCGACGTCGGCAACCAGCGCCGTCAGCGCCCGCCCCGACATGCCGCCGAGCGCCGTTCCGCCGATGTACAGGCCCATGGTGACCCCGGCGGAGCGCGGGTCCACCTCCTCCGACACGTAGGCCATGGCGACGGCGGGAAGACCGCTGAGCGCCATCCCTTCCAGCGCCCGCACCAGCAGCAGCGACATCCAGTCCGGCGCCATCGCCCCGCTGATGCCCAGCGTGCCGGAGGCGAGCAGGGAAAGCGCCATGATCGCCTTGCGCCCGAACCGGTCGGACACCGCCCCGGCGATCAGAAGGGCGAAGGCCAGAACACCGGTGGACACCGACAGCGCGAGGCTGGACTGCGCCGGCGTGACGCCGAACTCCCGCGTGAATTCCGGCATCAGCGGCTGCACGCAGTAGAGCGCGGCGAAGGTGGAGAAACCGGCCACGAAGAGGATGCGGCTCGCCCGCTTGTAGGCCGGCGTGCCGGCGACGAGGTAATTCGCCGCCGCCCCCTGCCCCGCCGGTTCGATCTGAATCCTACCGAAATCGCCGTCCGCCACGTCGGTCCGTCCCCATGATGCGCTGCAACATGCACGCAGGAGGGGAATGTGCGCCCGCGACGGCGGCCTGTCCAACGGATCGGACGCAGTGCAGCAATATGATTCCGTTATGACGAACGGCCGTCCGGCGCGTTCAGGGAATCAGCGCGCTGAGGTCGAAATCCTTGGCGAAGGCCAGCATGGCGCCGCAGGCGCTGACGGACGACACGCGCAGCACGCCGTTGCCGACGACGGTCGGGAACTTGCTCTTCTGAAGCGCCTGCTGGGCACGCTCCAGGTCGGCGACCGTCAGCACCATTCCGGCCAGGAAGGGGCGCGGAACCTCCAGCGCCGGGTCGCCGGTCCATCCCCAATGCAGCGCGGCGGGATCGGCCACCACGATGGGGGCGCTGCCGGTCAGCACGACGCGCGCCGGCCCCCGCGTCTCCACCGCCGTGCCGAACAGCCGGGCGTAGGAGGAGGCGGTGGCGTCCGGGTCGTCGGCGGCGACAAGCAGGGCGGCGAGGCCGGTCACCGTGTTGTCGTGCTGGATCAGCTCCGGACGCCAGACCACGTCGGGGGTGTGGTGCTGGCACAGGAAGACCCGCCCACCCCACTCCGGCACACCGTCGATCGGGGTCGTCGTGAAGCGCGCCTGCTGCGCGCCGCCCGGCAGCTCGACGGGGCGGCCGAACTCCACCGGCTCGCCCGCCGGATAGCCGGCCTCGACCAGGAGGCGTTGCGCCGCCCGCGCATCGTCGGTCTTCAGCGCCGCCGCGGCGATGCCCTCGCGGGTCTTCAGCACGTCGCTGAAAAAGGCGGTGAAGGGGTGCGGCTGTTCGATGGCGAGCAGTTCCAGATAGTCGCCCGCCCCGAACATCATGGTGTGGTTGGCCGACTTCAGCTCGCCATGCCGGCCCTTTGGCGAGATGGTGAAGCCCATGCGGCGATAGGCGTCCTGCGCCTTCTCCAGATCGCGGACGACGATGACGAGATGGTCGATGCCGTTGATTCCGTGTGCGCCCATGACCCTTGCCCTTCCGCTTTGCCGGCTTTTCGCGTTCGGCCAGCCATAGTGCAAGGGGGCAGCGCAACGCAAGGGTCAGGGCGCAAGCGGTCGCTCGCGCCACGCGGCGACGGCGTCCGGCATGGGCGGGGATTCCCTGTGCTCGCCGTGGATCGCCAGAATCTCCGCCGGAGCGACCACGGCGCCGCGCACCACGAAGGCGCCCTGCACCACCGCCAGCGCCGCCGTTCCCGTGGCGGTCTCCACCCGGTGCTCGATGAAGAAATACTTGTCGTCCCAGCACAGCACGCGGGTCGCCAGCTCGAAGCGCTGGAAGGGCGCCAGCGGGCGACGGAAGCGCAGGTTGGCGGCGCCGATCACCGGTTGCCAGCGGTGGCGCAGGATCGACCGCCCCATGCCGGAGCGCAGCATCAGATCGACCCGCCCCAGGTCCATGACGCTGAAATAGCGGGCGTTGGTCATGTGCAGGTTGAGGTCGAGGTCGGTCGGCCACACCCGGAAGCGCAGCCGCGCTGGTTCCAGGAACCCCACCGGCCGACCGGTCAGAGCGGCCACGATGACGGCGATCAGGCGGAACAGCAAATTCATAACCCTATCCCCTCCGGCCCGGCCGGGCGGACGGGACCGCGCCGGCTCAGGCGCTCTTGGACGCCAATCCGCGCTCGTCCAGCGCGGCCTGCACCTGGGCCCCGATCTCCCGCAGCTCGCCCACGGTCGCCTCCAGGTCCTGGCGCTGCTGCTCCAGGTCCTTCAGCCGCGCGTCGATGCGCTTCTGCAGGACCTTCAGCTGCTCCACCCCGCCATCGACGTTGTAGAGGTCGAGATACTCGCGGATCTCCGCCAGCGAGAAACCCAGCCGCTTGCCGCGCAGGATCAGCTTCAGCCGGGCGCGGTCGCGCTTGGTGTAGACGCGGTTGTTGCCCAGGCGGTTGGGCGACAGCAGCCCCTTCACTTCGTAGAAGCGGAGGGCACGCGGCGTGATGCCCAGTTCCTCCGCCAACTGATTCACCGTGTAGAGCTGTTCCATGGTGGGGGGCACGCCTTCCGTCACGTCGCGCCGCGGCGGCGTGGGGAACGAAGGCTGCTCGCTCCACGCCGCCGGACGGCGTCTCCGTTCCTACCACACACACCACGGCGTGACAAAGCCGAGCGCCCTTCCCCCGGTCATCCCTCCGACTTCTGCGAGCTTTCGGCAATCAACTCCTTCTTCGACAGCTTGCCGACGGCCGTCTTGGGCAACTCGGCGCGGAACTCGATCAGCTTCGGCATCTCGATCCGTGAGATCTTGTCGCGCAGGAAATCCTTCAACCGCTCTGCGGTCAGGCTGGCTCCGGGCTTGAGCTGCACGAAGGCCTTCGGGCTCTGGCCGCGATAGTCGTCGGGGATGCCGATGACGCAGACGGCCACCACGTCGGGGTGCTGGTAGATGGCCTCCTCGATCACGCGCGGATAGACGTTGTAGCCGCCGCAGAGGATCAGGTCCTTCAGCCGGTCGAGCAGGAAGACGTAGCCGTCCTCGTCCATCAGCCCGACGTCGCCGGTGAACAGCCAGCCGCCGACGATGGTGCGCCGGCTCTCCCCGTCCTGGTTCCAATAGCCGGCCATGACGTTGGGACCGGACAGCACGACCTGCCCCTTCTCGCCGGGCGGCAGCACGCGGTCGGGATCGTCCAGCGCGCGGATCTGCACCATGATGCCGGGCAGCGGCAGGCCGATGGAGCCCTCCTTGTTCACCCCGGTCAGCGGGTTGCAGGCGCAGACCGGCGACGCCTCGCTGAGGCCGTAGCCCTCGACCAGCACGCAGCCGGTGGCCTCCTCGAACTGGCGCTTCAGTTCCATCGGCAGCGGCGCCCCGCCGGAGATGCAATAGCGGATCGACCGCATCGGATGGCGCGCCACGTCCGGATGGCTCAGCAACGCCTTGTACATGGTCGGCACGCCGGGCAACAGCGTGGGCTTGCGCCGCGCGATGGTCTTCAGCACCTGCAGCGTGTCGAAGCGCGGCAGCATGATCAACTCCGCCCCCGCCGCCAGCCCCATGTTCAGGATCACCGTCATGGCGAAGACGTGGAAGAAGGGCAGGACGGCGAGCATCCGTTCCTCCCCCAGCGCCATGCCGGGGAACCAGGCCTGCACCTGCCGCGCGTTGGCCACGAGGTTGGCGTGGGTCAGCATCGCCCCCTTGGGTACGCCGGTGGTCCCGCCGGTGTATTGCAGCACCGCCACGTCGCGCCGCGGGTCCAGCCGCACCGGCGGCATCACTCCGTCGTTGGCCAGCAGCGCGTCGAAATCCACATGCCGCCCGTCCTGCGGGATGCTGGCCAGTTCGCTGCGCTTCAGGACGCGGAACAGCACGCTCTTCACCGGGGGCAGGATGGAGGCCATGCGGCAGACGACCACCGTCTTCAGCCGCGTGCGGTCCAGCATCGCCTCGATGCGCGGGTGGATCTGCTTCAGATCGAGCGTGACCATGATCTCGGTCCCGGAATCCTCGATCTGGTGCTCCAGTTCCCGCTCGACGTAGAGCGGGTTGTAGTTCACCACCGTGCCGCCGGCCTTCAGGATCGCGAAATAGGCGATCACGTAGGTCGGCGTGTTCGGCAGGCACAGCCCCACCCGCACGCCTGGCTTCACCCCCAGCGCCGCGAAGCCCTTGGCCGCCCGGTTCACCAGCCCCAGCACCTCCGCGTAGCGGTAGCGGCGGCCGAGGAAGTCCAGGCACGGACGGTCGGCGTAGCGGCGGGCGGCCTCCTCGAACAGCTCCGCCAGCGGCATCACGGCGATCGGCTGGTCCCAGGCGATGCCCTCGGGGTAATGGGCCAGCCAAGGATGGGCCGGCCTGTCGTCGCCGATGCTGCTCCGGCGCGCAAGATTCTCGGTCATTTCCGATCCTCCCGGCTGCGCGGCGGGTCAGGACAAGCGACGACGGAAGGCGGTGCGGGGCTTTCGGAGTCCGGGCGCGGCGGTCTGCATGGATTCACTCCCCTCGATTGATTTGATGGTTCCCGGATCGTTGTGGCGCCGGAAACGTTTTGGTTATGACGTTGACGTAAACGTAAAGTCCACCTACTGTCAAGATCCGACGAACACGAATCCAGGGGAGAGAGACTGATCCATGGTTGAGGACATCCTGCGCGAACTCCAGTCCCGCTCCACCAGCTTCCGCAGCCTGAAGGCCGACGTCCGCTTCGCGCTGGAGGACGGCGAGGCGGTGCGGGTCAACGCCCGCGAGACGCCCGTCGCCATCGCGCGGGAGGACGCCGGGGACGCCGATCCCGACTGCACCATCCGCATCTCCGCCGAGAACTTGAAGAAGCTGATGGACGGGCGGCTGAACCCGATGCTGGCCTTCACCATGGGCAAGCTGAAGGTGGACGGCTCGATGGGCGTCGCCATGAAGCTGGCGCAGCTCCTCGACGACTGAGCGACTGGCACCGGACGGCGGCACCATAAGCCGCCGCCGCATCACGAACACAGGGAGGGAACATCCTTGACGCACGCCCTGCGCGCGGCGCTGGCGGCCGCCGGCCTGCTGCTGTCCATGGCCGCGGCCCAGGCCGCCGAGCCGCGCACGCTGACCTACCGGATTCAGATGGGCGACGATCCGGTGGGCAGCGAGACCGTTCGGCTGGAACCCCAGGGCGACGTGACGAAGGTCGCCGTCACCGCCTCGACGCGGGTGAAGGTGCTGTTCATCAACTTCCGCTACGATCACAAGCGGGAAGAGGTCTGGAAGGACCGGACGCTCGAATCCATGAGCGCCCAGACCGATGACGACGGCACACCCCACGCCATCCGGATGATGCGGACCGGCAGTGGCTACACCGTCACGGTGGACGGCAAGGCGGGCGCGGCCAGCGCCGACACCCTGCCCCTGACGCTGTGGACCCCGGAGGTGCTGAAGCGCCCCACCCTGCTCTCGGTCATCGACGGCAAGCCCTACAGCGTGCGCACCGACCTTGTCGGCACCGAGACGCTGACCGTCGGCGGACGGGCCGTTCCGGCGCAGCACCACCGCATTTCCGGCGACGTGGAGCGCGATCTGTGGTTCGACGCGCAGGGCACGCTGCTGAAGACCCGCTTCAAGCGCAGCGGCTACGATGTTACCTACATCCTGGACTGAGATGTGTTCCGCGTGAGGGTGTGATGCCGCTGTTCGTGTTCCCCGATGACCCGTCCTGGAACGAGGAGGCCGACGCCGTGGAGTTCGCGGTGGAGGTGGGGGAGTATCACGGGCGGGTCTTCGTCCCGCGCCGCGCCCTGCAAACCCTCGCCGGCCATCTGCCGAAGCCGGACGAGGCGCTGCAGTATGTCTGCCTGAACCGCCCGGTCTTCGACAAGGCGGTGGAAGCCCGCATCATGGACCGCAAGCTGGACCCGGATGCGAACGTCCATTTGACGGCAAGGGATGTGCGGCGGGTGGCGCCGTAGAGCGTGAGTGGTTGAGCAGAGCCCCCCTCCCTGCCTCCCCCCGCTACGCAGGGGGAGGAGAAAAAGCCCTCCCCTGCGTAGCGGGGGAGGGTTGGGTGGGGGCCCGGTTCGACGCCTCAAATGCTGTAATTGTCCGCGATCCCCGACCGCAGTTGCTCCACCTGCTCGCGGAAGCCGCCGCTCTCGCGGCCCGGCTCGTTGCGCACGTCCTGGACAATGCGCGCCGGGCTGCCGCCCAGAACGATGATGCGGTCGGCGAGATGCACGGCCTCTTCCAGGTCGTGCGTGACGAACAGCACGGTCTTGCCGGTCTCGCGGTGGATGCGCAGCAGCTCGTCTTGAAGGCTGTGCCGGGTGATGGCGTCGAGCGCGCCGAACGGCTCGTCCATCAGCAGAATGTCCGGATCGACGGCCAGGGCGCGGGCGATGCCGACGCGCTGGCGCTGACCGCCCGACAGCTCGTAGGGCCAGCGCCGGCCGTAATCGTCCAGCCGGACGAGGCGCAGCGCGGCGGCCACCCGCTCCTCCCGCTCGGCGGTGGAGATCGGCAGCCCCTCCAGCCCGAAGCGGATGTTCTTGGCGACCCGCCGCCAGGGCAGCAGGCGGGCATCCTGGAAGACGAGGCTGACCGGACGGTGGCCCGGCTTCTTCGTCTCGTGAATGGTGACGGCACCGGCACGCGCCGTGTGCAGTCCGGCGACGACGCGCAGGAGCGTGGACTTGCCGACGCCGGACGGCCCGACGATGGCGACGAAGCTGCCGCGTTCGATGGACAGGTCGACGTCCACGAGGACCGGCGGGGCCTCGGCGCCGTAGCCGATGGCGACGCCCTTCAGGTCGATCACGGCAGAGCCGTTCCCATTTGGGCTGTTCACTTTTGCGCCGTTCACTTTTGCCATGCCAGCACCCGCTGCTGAACCTGCATGAACAGGAAGTCGCACACGCCGTAGAGCGCCGCGATGGTGACCATGTAGAGCACGACGATGTGCGTGGCGAGCAGGCCGGAGGCGTCGGACATGCGGGCGCCCAGTCCGGAGATGCCGAACAGCTCCGCCGCCACCACGGTCATCCAGCCCTGCCCCAGCCCGGCACGTACGCCGGCCAGGATGCCCGGCAGCGCGCCGGGCAGGACGATCTTGAACAGGCGCGGGATCAGCCCGCCCTGCCCGAAGGCATGGCCGAGTTCGATCAGGTCCTTGTCCACCCCGCGCACCGCGCTGTAGGTGGCGTAGTAGTTGATCCAGAAGACGGTCAGCGCGATCAGGAAGGTCGCGGCCGACTTGCTGACGCCGAACCAGATGATGGCGAAGGGAATCCAGGCGATGGACGGGATGGGGCGCAGCATGCGCACCACCCAGGCCTGGAAAGCGTCCCAGATGCCCCAAGTCGCCGCCGCCGTGCCGAAGGTGATGCCCAGGACGGTGCCGAGCGCCAGCCCCGACAGGTAGTGCGACAGGCTGGCGAGGACCATCGCCTGCCAAGTCCCGGACCGGAACTCCGCCAGGAAGGCGCCAGGCACGGCGCTGGGCGACGGCAGCAGCCCAGCGGGCACGATGCCGCTGCGCGCCAGCGCTTCCCAGGCGAGCAGGAAAGCACCGACGCCGAGCGCCGACAGGGCGATGGAACTGTGAAGCTTCAGCGGTTGACGCATCGCGCTTACTTCGCGGCGGCCGCGTCGTAGAAGCGGAAGTCGAACGCCTCCGCCACTGGGATGGTGCCCTCGGCGGAGCCGATCTCCTTGGCGTAGGCCATCATCTGCTCGACCGCCGGGACCACGCCATGCGGGTCGGCGATGAACTTGGACCCCGGCGAGCGGAAGGCGGCCTCCAGAGTGGCCGGCTCCATCAGGCCCTTGCCGAGATACTCGTTGGCGACCTTGGCGGAGCGGGCCGGGTCCTTGGCGATCTGATCCACGGCGCGGATGTGCGCCTTGAGCAGGCGGGTCAGCGCCTCGGCATGCTCCTTGGCGACCGGGCCGCGGACCGCGATGACGGTGCCGGGCTGGTTCGGGAACATCTCCGCGCCGGTGGCCAGCAGACCGACGTTCGGGTCGACCTTCTGGGTCACGGTCACCGTCGGCTCACGGATGGTGGCGGCGTCGAGCGCGCCGGCGAGCAGGGCCTGCTGGGTCTTCTCGATGCCCATGGAGATGATCTCCACGTTGGCAGGGTCGGCCTTCACCACCTTGAACAGCCAGTGGCGCAGCACCGTGTCCGGAACCGAACCCGGCGGCTGCGTGCCGATCTTCACCTTGCGGCCGCTGTCGGCGACGAACTTCGCGATGGACTCCGCGGTGGCCTTGCCGCCCAGCGCCTTGGCGAACTCGCCGCGGCTGGCGACGACCATCTCCTCGACCGCCGAGTTGGCGATCACCGACACGTCCGCGCCCTTCGAGCGGGCGACCAGGACCGGAGCGACGCCGGCATAGAGCAAGTCGATCTTGCCGGCGGCCATCGCCTGGATCGCGTGCGGGCCGGATTCGAACTTGGTCAGCTTAAGGTCGATGCCGGCCTCACGCGCCCAGCCTTCCCCTTCCAGGATGAACAGCGGCGCAGCGGCAAGGATGGGAATGTAGCCGACCTCCAGCTTAACCGGATCGGCTGCGCGGGCCGCACCGGGCGTGAGGGCGGCCAGGGAGGCGACGGCGGCCACGGCCAGCATTGCGGAGCGTCGGGTCAGGGCGGTCATGGTTCCATCCTCGCAGAAAATTGCCCGCCTATTTAGCACATCTCCTATCGGAAGGAAGAGCGAATTACACATTTACAAATGATGAAATGACTGATTTCACATAATACGTTTCGAAATGTGAAATCAGAACCGCTATAGGAAAAGCCCCTTCGCGGCGACGCGAAGGGGCTTTTTCCAGAACGGAAGAGCGAAGCCGTTACACCCGTCCGCGCTTCAAGGCGTTCCGGCCGAACGCGCCGTCCACATAGTCGAGCAATTCGCCCAGCGCCTCCACCGGGGTGACCGTGCCGGTGTCGATGGTCAGCTCCGCCGACTCCGGGGCCTCATAGGGGGCGGAGACGCCGGTGAACTCCGGGATCTCCCCAGCGCGCGCCCGGCGGTAGAGGCCCTTGGGGTCGCGCGATTCGCATGTGGCGAGATCGGCGGCCACATAGACCTCGTGGAAGCGCTCGCCACCGATGGCCCGCGCCCGCGCCCGATCGGCCTGGAGCGGCGAGATCAGCGAGGCGATGACCAGAACGCCCGCGTCCGCGAACAGCTTGGCCGTCTCGGCGACGCGACGGATATTCTCCGTCCGGTCCTCCGCCGAGAAGCCCAGCCCGGCGTTCAGCCCGTTGCGCACGTTGTCGCCGTCCAGCACGAAGACCTGCCAGCCGCGGTCGAACAGGGCGCGCTCCAGCGCCATGGCCAGCGTGGACTTGCCCGCCCCAGACAGGCCGGTCAGCCAGAGGACGCCGCCCTTGTGGCCGTTGGCGGCGTTGCGCTCGTCCGCGGTGACGGCGTGCGAGACCTCGGTCGTGTTGGCTGAGGCGGCGGGCCCCTCGTCCACCTCGACGACGATGCAGCCGCCGACCACGTCGTGGCCGTCGATCAGCACGCCGCGCCCGGTGCGCGACAGCGCCGACGCGAGGTCGACGGCGATCGGCGAGCGGGAGCGCAGGACGACCTCGGCCACCTCGTTGCGGTGGACCGCCTTGGCCGGGGTGCTCGACAGGTCCTCGATGTCGATGACGGCGGTGATGCTCTCCACCGTCACGCGGTGCTCGCCCGTCGTGATCTTCAGCGTGTAGGTCTTGCCAACCGCCAGCGGCTCCGAGGTCAGCCAGAAGGCGCGCACGCCCAGCCGGTGAGTGACGTGCGGCGCGCCCTCCTCATGGTGTGCGACATGGCCGCGCTCGGCGAAGATGCGCTTGTCCAGCGTGATGCCGATGCTCTGCCCGGCCTGGGCGGCGACGATGGGCTGGCTGTGGTTCCACCCCTCGATGCTGACCACCGTAGCGGTGGCGCCGGTCGGCGAGAAACGCAGCGTGTCGCCGACGCGCAGGCGCCCGCTCTCGATGCGGCCGGCCAGGATGCGGCGGTCGTCGGGCTTGTAGACGTCCTGCAGCGGGAAGCGCAGCGGCAGTTCGGTCGGCGCCTGCTGCGGGCGGAAGGCGTCGAGCGCCTCCACCACGGTCGGTCCCTCGTACCAGGGCGCCTTGTCGGAGCGGGTGACGATGTTGTCGCCATGGCGCGCCGCGATCGGGATCACCGTGGAGGTGTGCAGGCCGAGTTCCGCCAGATAGGCGCGGATCTCCTGCGACACCGCCTCGAACCGGTACTGGTCGAAGTCGACGCGGTCCATCTTGTTGACCGCCACCGCCACCTGCCGCACGCCCAGCAGGTGCAGCAGGAAGGCGTGGCGGCGTGACTGCTCCAGCGCGCCCTCGGCGGCGTCGATCACCAGCAGGGCGGCGTCGGCCTGCGAGGCGCCGGTCACCATGTTCTTCAGGAACTCGGTGTGGCCCGGCGCGTCGATGATGACGTAGGGGCGCTGTTCCGTCTTGAAATGGATCTGCGTGGTGTCGATGGTGATGCCCTGGTCGCGCTCGGCCTGGAGCGCGTCCATCACGAAGGCCCACTCGAAGGGCATGCCGCGCTTGCGGCTCATCTCGTGGACCTGCTCCACCTTGCCGTCGGGCAGGCTGCCGGTGTCGTTCAGCAGGCGTCCGATCAGCGTCGACTTGCCGTGGTCGACATGGCCGACGATGACGATGCGGAGCTGGCCGTTCAGTTCGTTCCGGATGTCCATGGTCCCAATCCCCGCTTCTTACATGTAGCCCGAGCTGCGCAGGCGCTCGAAGCTGTCCTCGGCCTCGTTGTCCATGGCGCGGCCGGCGCGCTCCGGAATGCGGGTCACGACCAGTTCGGCGATGATCTCGTCGATGGTGCCGGCGGTGCTGTCCACCGGGAAGGTGATGTTCTTCTCGCCCAGCGAGCGGTAGCGCTTGCCGTCCTTGGCGAAGTACAGCGGGACGATGGGAATCCCCTCGCGCTTGGAATAGCGCCAGATGTCCAGTTCGGTCCAATGCAGCAGCGGGTGGATGCGGACGTGGGTGCCTTCGTCGAAGCGGGTCTTGTAATGATCCCAGAACTCCGCCGGCTGGTCCTTCACGTCCCAGTCGCCTTCCAGCGAGCGCGGGGAGAAGACGCGCTCCTTGGCGCGGGTCGCCTGCTCGTCGCGGCGGATGCCGACCATGATGCCCTGGTACTTGCCGGTGCGCAGGAGGTTCTTCAGCCCCTCCGTCTTGCGGGCGGCGGCGCGGGTCAGCGGCGGCAGGGTCTGGTCCATGTCCGCTTCCGGCGGGCACTGCTCCACCCGCAGGTCGAGGTCCCACTCGCCGGCGATGCGGTCGCGGAAGTCGTAGACCTCCTGCAGCTCCATCGCGGTGTCGAGCTGAACGACCGGGAACGGAACGCGCCCGAAGAACGCCTTGCGGCAGAGCCAGAGCAGGACGTTGCTGTCCTTTCCGATCGACCACAGCAGAGCCAGCTTGTCGATGCGGTTGTAGGCCTCGCGGAGGATGTAGATGCTCTGGCTCTCAAGGTAATCGAGATCGGCGGTCATTGTGCGGTTCCGGTCTTCTTGAAGGTGTGAATGCCGCATTCGGTCTTGGCGGTTCCGGCCCAGCGGCCCGACCGCGGGTCCGCACCGGGAGCGACGCGCTCGGTGCAGGTGAAGCAGCCGATGGACAGGAAGCCGTCGGCCTCAAGCGGGTGGCGCGGCAGGTTGCGCCGCGCGAATTCCTGGTCGATCCGCTCGCGGTCCCAATGGGCGAGCGGGTTGATCTTGATGCGGCCCGTGCCCTCCTCCGCCTCGAACAGCGGAAGGGCGGCGCGCGTCGATGCCTGGAAGCGCTTGCGCCCGGTCACCCAGGCGTCGAAGCCCTCCAGCGCGCGGTCCAGCGGCACCGTCTTGCGCAGATGGCAACAAGCGTCGTGCGAGCGGGTGAACAGCAGCCCGTCGGGGTCCTCCACCGCCAGATCCGCGTCGGTCGGGCCGATCGTGCGCACGCCGGTCAGGCCGAGCGCGGACACCAGCTTGTCGCGGTAGCGCAGCGTTTCCCCGAACAACTTCCCGGTGTCGACGAAGAGAACCGGGAAGGACGGGTCGGCCTCCGCCGCCAGGGCGAGCAGCACCGCCGATTCCGTTCCGAAGGACGAAACCACAGCGACGCGACCGTCGAATTCATCACGCAGAAGGGCGTTCAGAAGCACCGCCCCGTCCAGCCGCCCGTACCGTTCGGTCAGATCCGCCACGCGGTCGCGTTTCACAGCCTGGGCAAGTCCATCAAGCATGACCTAATTGCCTATCCACGAAGTGGAGTATTTGTTCTGAATTGCACATTAACACCAGTTTCACGGCGTTGCAACGCATATACATTGTCTACATGTATTATAGGTTTAAGTGAGTTTGTGAAATCTGTTGATTGCACCCCGCCATCGCGCTTAAATGCGCCCATGATGTCTTTTCACGATAGCTTCGGTGTGCATTTCGGGTGGCGGCGGTGATCCCGGTCGCACTCGACCCGACGCATGTGCGGATTGCGCTGGTCGGCCAGGGACCGCTGGCGAAGCGCCGCCTCGCGCAGCTGCTGGAAGGCGGCGCTTCGCCAGCGGTCTATTCACCGGAACCGGATGCGGAATTGATCGCCCTCGCGGGAGCGGCCCTGCGACGCGCCCTGCCCTCGCCCGGCGACCTGGAGGGCGTGCAGGTGCTGTTCGTCGTCGGCATCGACGACTCCGTCGCCGAAACGCTGGCCCGTCAGGCACGCGACCGCAGCATTCTGGTCAATGTCGAGGATGTGATTCCGCTCTGTGATTTCCACGCGCCATCTGTGATACGGCGCGGCGACCTTCTGATGACCGTCTCCACCGGCGGCAGAAGCCCGGCACTGGCCCAGCTTCTTCGCGAGCGGCTGGAGGCTCTGTTCCCCGCCGTCTGGGCGGACCGGTTGGCGGAAGCCGCCGCGCTCCGCGACCGCCTGCGCGCCGCGGGCGCCAAGGGACCCGAGGTGCTGCGCGCCTGCCGGGATTTGATCGCCGCCAAAGGATGGCTGCCATGATCGCATCGTCTCTTCTGTCCCGCCTGCCCGCCTTCGAGCCGGGCAGCGTCTGGCTGGCCGGGGCCGGTCCCGGCGATCCGGGCCTGCTGACCCTGCTGGCCGCCAAGGCGCTGGGCGAGGCCGACGCCATCGTCCACGACGCTCTGGTCGGCGGCGGCATCCTGGAGACCGCCAACCCCGAGGCCCTTCTGGTGGACATGGGCAAGCGCGCCGGCCACCCCTCCCCCAAGCAGGAGGCGATCAACGCGCGGCTGGTGGAACTGGCGCGCGAAGGACGGCGGGTGCTGCGGCTGAAGGGTGGCGACCCCTTCGTCTTCGGGCGTGGCGGCGAGGAGTGCCTGGCGCTGGCCGAGGCCGAGATTCCCTTCCGCGTGGTGCCGGGCGTCACCGCCGGGATCGGCGGGCTGGCCTACGCCGGCATTCCGGTGACCCACCGCGGCTTCGGCACCACCGCGACCTTCGTCACCGGGCACGACAAGGCCGGCGGCCTGCCCGCCGACCTGGACTGGAACGTTCTGGCGCGGCTGCCCGGCGCGCTGGTGTTCTATATGGCGCTGGGCACCATCGGGACCATCGCCGAACGGCTCGAAGCCGCCGGCAAGCCGCCGATGACCCCGGTCGCCATCGTGTCGAGCGCCAGCACCGAGGCGCAGAGCGTCATCGAGACCAATCTTGCCCATTGCGCGCGGGACGTCGTGCGGCTACAGGCCAAGCGCCCCGCGATCGTCGTGGTCGGCGAGGTCGTGCGGCTGCGCGCCCTGATCGGCGCGTGGCAGCAGACCACCGGCCAGAACCCGTTTTCCATCGCCGTGTCGGCGTGAGCGTACGTGTTAGGAGTTGAAGGCATGGCGTTGAACGATAAGTCCAGAAACGAGGCGGCGTTGAAGGCCATTACCGCCAACCGCCTGCGCGACGGCGAGGTGATCTTCCTCGCTCCCGGTCCCAACCTTGGCTGGGTGGAGCGTCTGGACGACGCCGCCCTGTTCGAGGACGCGGCGGCCGCTGACACCGCCCTGGCCGCCGCCAAGGCCCAGGCGGAGGACGAGCAGTTCGCCGTGGACGTCTACGCCTTCGACCTGAGGGTCACCGACGGGCAGCGGGTGCCGGTCAAAACGCGGGAGCGCATCCGGGCACTCGGCCCCACCGTCCGCATCGATCTCGGCAAGCAGGCTGCGGCCTGAACCGGGCGGCCACTCTTTTGACAAGGGCGAGTTCCATGAACCACATCGCGCCCGGCCGCAACGCCGGGGTCTACAGCTACGACGACATCGACCGCCGCTTCGTCACGGAGCGCGTGGAGCAGTTCCGCGCCCAGGTCGAGCGCCGCCTGTCCGGCGAACTGACGGAGGACGAGTTCAAGCCCCTGCGGCTGATGAACGGCCTCTATCTTCAGCTCCACGCCTACATGCTGCGCATCGCCGTTCCCTACGGCGTCCTGACCGCGCGGCAGCTCCGCAAGCTGGCCGAGATCGGGCGCAAATACGACAAGGGCTACGGCCACTTCACCACCCGCCAGAATCTCCAGTTCAACTGGATCAAGCTGGAGGACACCCCGGCGATCCTGCACGAGCTGGCCGAGGTGGACATGCACGCGCTGCAGACCAGCGGCAACTGCGTGCGCAACGTGACCACCGACCAGTTCGTGGGTGCTGCGCGGGACGAGGTGGTGGACGGGCGAGTCTACGCCGAGATCCTGCGGCAGTGGACGACCCTGCACCCCGAATTCACCTTTCTGCCGCGCAAGTTCAAGATCGCCATCATGGGGTCGGACGCCGACCGCGCGGCCATCCGCGTCCATGACGTCGGCGTCTTCGCCAAGCGCAACGAGCGGGGCGAGGTCGGCTTCACCTTCTACGTCGGCGGCGGCCTCGGACGGTCGCCCTTCATCGGCAAGCTGATCCGCGACTGGGTGCCGGAGGAGGACTTCGTCGCCTATCTCGAAGCCATCCTGCGCGTCTACAACCAGTATGGCCGGCGCGACAACATCTACAAGGCGCGCATCAAGATCCTCGTCCATGAGCTGGGCCAGGAGAAATTCACCCAGGAGGTGGAGGAAGAGTTCGCCCGCCTGCGCGGACCAAAATACCGCCTCGCTCCGGAGGTCGTCGACGAGATCCGCCGCCGCTTCGGCGGTCCGGCCTTCGAGACGCTGACCGACGAGCCGGAGTCCTTCCAGGCCGCCAAGGCCGCGAACCCGGACTTCGCCCGCTGGGTGGCGGTCAACGTGCTGGCCCACAAGGTCCCCGGCTACGCCGCCGCCACCATCTCGCTGAAGCCCGCTGGCGGCATCCCCGGCGACGCCACCTCGGAGCAGATGGAACTGATCGCCGATCTGGCCGACGCGCACAGCTTCGGCGAACTCCGCGTCAGCCACGCCCAGAACCTCGTCCTGGCCCATGTCCGGCAGGACGCGCTGTTCACCCTGTGGACGGCGCTGGAGGCCAACGGGCTGGGCACGCCGAACGCCGGGCTGATCGGCGACATCATCGCCTGCCCCGGCCTCGACTACTGCGCTCTGGCCAACGCCCGCTCGATCCCGCTGGCCCAGGCCATCTCGGCCCGCTTCGCCGATCCGGCGCGCCAGCAGACCATCGGCGAGCTGGGCATCAAGATCAGCGGCTGCATCAACGCCTGCGGCCACCACCATGTCGGCGCCATCGGCATCCTCGGCGTGGATAAGAAGGGCGAGGAATTCTACCAGATCACCGTCGGCGGCGACCCGACCCTGACCACGGCGATCGGCGACATCCTCGGCCCGGCGGTGACCGCCGACGAGACGGTGGACGCCATCGAGGCCATCGTCGAGGTCTATCTGTCCAACCGGCACGACGGGGAACGCTTCATCGACACGCTGAAGCGCGTCGGCCACGGCCCGTTCAAGGAGAGAGTTTATGCCGCTCATTAAGGACGGCCGCATCGTCGATGACGAGTGGGTCGCGGTCGCCGACGGCGAGCCGGTTCCCGCCGACCGTCCCGCCATCGTCACCTTCGAGCGCTGGCAGGCGGAGCGCGCGAGCTTCGACGGGCGCAACGCGGCGCTCGGCGTCCGGGTCAAGAGCGGGACCCTGGCCCCGGCCATCGCGCCGGACCTGGACCGCTTTGCCCTGGTGGCGATCGAGTTCCCGAAGTTCCGCGACGGTCGCGGCTTCTCCACCGCGCGCGAACTGCGGGAGCGCTTCGGTTATCAGGGTGAGGTCCGGGCGGTCGGGCACGTCATCCCCGACCAGTACCGCTTCCTCCTGCGCACCGGCTTCACCTCCGCCGAGGCGCCGGAGGACACCAACCCGGAGAGCTGGGCGCACGCCCTGACAGAGATTACCGTCGCCTTCCAACCGTCGCTGGACGACCCGCAGCCGCTGTCGCTCCTGCGCCGCCGCCTGGGGTCCTGACACGCATCGCGCCGCGCCTGCGTTCCGAAGATGGGAGCGGGCGCGGCGCGGTTCACATTCCGCCGAACAGCCAGAACAGGCCTGCCGCAGCCGCAGCCGCGACCGCCGCCAGCACACCGCCGACGGTGCGCCGCAACCGGGCCTCGCGCCGCTCGACCTCCTGGCGCTTTTTCAGCAGATACTGCTGCTCGGGTCCGAGAAACGCCCCCGAATCGCCATCCAGGGACAGAGCGCGCTTCGCCACGCTCCGGCCGCGCGCGGCAGGGACCGTCCGGACCGGTGGGCGCGCTGCCCGCCCCTCCAAAACCATCGATTCGCCCGTCAGCGGACGCCCTGTCCCCGGACGACCTCGGCCCGCCTTCCTGGATGCCTTCCGTCTTTTGCTCGCCATGCTCCTCACCTCACCGTCGCCCGGCGAAGCATAGCGGCCCTGTCCCGCTTATCCACCCCCTGATCACGGCAGGCCAGCAAGGTCACACCGCGTTTCCCACCCCTCGCCGAATCATTGGGCAATTGAGGGGAATTTGCGCAAATCGCGTTCCAGTTCCCGAAAAACGAGCGTGCGACTGGAAAAAAAAATCCCGCCGCCGCCCACAAGCACCAGCAAAATCCGTACTATGCGGCGTCGCGCCGATGCAGCCAGGATTTTCGCATGTCTCATGACGTTCCACTTATTTCTATGATCGCCATCGCATTCGGGTTGGCCTTCATCTTCGGATACCTCGCTGATCGCATTCGCTTGCCTCCCCTCGTCGGGTATCTGGTCGCCGGCATCATCATCGGTCCCTTCACGCCGGGCTTCGTCGCCGATGGTGCTTTGGCCGCCCAGTTGGCCGAGATCGGCGTCATTCTCCTGATGTTCGGGGTCGGTCTTCATTTCTCGCCCTCGGATCTGCTGGCGGTCCGGAAAATCGCCATTCCCGGCGCGGTCGGCCAGATCGGCCTCGCCACCGCGCTGGGCGTCGGGCTGGCCTGGCTGTGGGGCTGGAGTCTCGGCGCCGGCCTCGTGCTGGGCCTCAGCCTGTCGGTGGCGAGCACGGTCGTGCTGCTGAAGGCCCTGGAAGAGCGCGACATGCTGAACACCGCCGAAGGCCGCGTGGCGGTCGGCTGGCTGATCGTCGAGGACCTCGCGATGGTCCTGGCGCTCGTGCTGCTGCCGGCCCTGGCGGAGGTCCTGGGCGGCCACGCGCCGGGCGCTGCTGGGGGCGCCGCTGGGGACCATGGCGCCGGCTCGGACGGTCCGATCTGGCTGACGCTGACCCTGACGCTGGGCAAGGTCGCGGCCTTCTCCGTTCTGGCGATCGTGCTCGGCCCGCGCGTCGTCCCGGTGATCCTGACCAATGTGGCGCGCACCGGCTCGCGCGAGCTGTTCACCCTGTCGGTTCTCGCCATCGCGCTCGGCGTCGCCTATGGCTCGGCGGTGCTGTTCGGCGTGTCCTTCGCGCTTGGCGCCTTCTTCGCCGGCGTGGTGCTGAACGAATCGCGCTTCAGCCACAAGGCGGCCACCGATTCGATGCCGTTGCAGGACGCTTTCGCCGTTCTGTTCTTCGTGTCGGTCGGCATGCTGTTCGACCCGTCGATCCTGCTGCGCGACCCGCTGGCGGTCATCGCCGTGGTGGCCCTGATCGTGGTCGGCAAGTCGCTGATCGCCTTCGGCATCGTGATCCTGTTGCGCTTCCCGGTGGGCATGGGTCTGGCGGTGTCGGCCAGCCTCGCGCAGATCGGTGAATTCTCCTTCATCCTCGTCGGGCTGGGCATGTCGCTCGGCCTGTTGCCGGAGGAGGGCCGCGACCTCGTACTGGCCGGCGCTCTGCTGTCGATCACCTTGAATCCGGCGGTCTTCGCGGGGGTCGCCGCGCTGCGCAAGCATCTCCAGGCCAAGCGGGCCGCCGGTGTGCCGCCCTATGGCTGGGAGCAGTTCGAGCAGCTCCAGAGCAGCCTCGCCGACGCCCGCCACCAAGCGGAGGAGCGCGAGAAGGAGCACGACCTGCAGATCCAGGCGCTGGCCAAGACCTTCCCGGTGCTGTCGCTGCTGGATGCCCACGAGCAGGAGCGGCTGATGATGCTGTTCCGGCCCAAGTCGGCGGTGCCCGGCGAGCGGATCATCCGCAAGGGCGACCGCGCCAATGCCATGTACTTCATCTCCTCCGGCGCCGTGGAGGTGCTCATGGAAGGCCAGACCATCCGCCTGGGCGCCGGCACGATGTTCGGCGAGATGGCGCTGCTGAGCGGCCAGCGGCGCAACGCCGACGTCGCCGCGGTCGACTATTGCCAGCTTCAGGTGCTGGAACGGCGCGACTTCAACCAGTTCACCGCCCGCCATCCGGCGCTGCGCACCGCCCTGATCGACATGGCCGCGCAACGGCGCAAGATGAACCAGCAGGATGCCGCCACCGACGAGGCCGTGGCCGCATCGGAAAGCGCCGCCTGAGCGGACGCGCATTGCAACGGAACCGCCGCCGGCCTCTCCAGCAGAGGCCCGGCGGCTTCCGCGAACCGGCCGTTGGAGAAAAGCAAAAGAAAAGGCCTTGGAGCCGAACAGCTCCAAGGCCTTTTCATCTTCCAGAACTTGGTCGGAGCGACAGGATTTGAACCTGCGACCCCCAGACCCCCAGTCTGATGCGCTACCAGGCTGCGCTACGCTCCGTTCGACGGACCGCCCTTCGTTCTGGAAGGGAGCGGGACTATAGCCGGGACCTTGGTCCAACGCAAGCGCTACAGTTCACTTTTTTTCACACCTCTCGAATTTCTTTTTCCTCTCCCACCGCGAGCAGAAGATGCGCTTCCCTCAACTCGTCGAGCGCCTGGGCGATGGCCTGCCGGATGGTGTCCGACAGGCCATCGAGCGCAACGACCGGAGCACCCTCCTCCCCGTCGAGCAAGGCCACGGCCGCATCGTCCGGAACGACCTCAAAGGTGTCGGGGGCATCCGGTTCCTCCGGCGCTTCCTCCACCCTCCGGACGTCCGGATCGCCGTCCACCTTGCCGTCCTTCAGAAGGCGCTGGACACCCTTGATCGTGTAGCCCTCGCCATACAGAAGGTTCTGAATTTGCCGCAGCAGGTCCACGTCTTCCGGACGGTAGTAGCGCCGCCCTCCGCCGCGCTTGAGCGGACGGAGTTGCGGGAACTTGCCCTCCCAGAAACGCAGCACATGCTGCGGCACGTCCAGGTCGGACGACACCTCGCTGATCGTGCGGAACGCCGTGGCGGACTTCGTGGTGCCGCGCGCCTTCATATCCGGGAAACCCTTGTTGTCGGCCGGTTCGTGCGGCGGATCAGGAGACCGCCTTCACGCGCTGCGCCTCGGCTTCCTCCGCCTCAACGACCTCGTTGATGCGGTTCTTCAGGACGTGGCTCGCCCGGAAGACCAGGACGCGCCTGGGCAGAATCGGAACCTCTTCGCCGGTCTTCGGGTTGCGGCCGACCCGCTGCCCCTTCTGCCGGATCTGGAAACTGCCGAAGGACGAGATCTTGACCATCTCGCCGCGGGCCAGGGCGTCGGAGATCTCCTCCAGGACGCTTTCGACCAGATCGGCGGATTCGTTACGCGACAGGCCGACCTCTTGGTAGACCGCTTCGCTGAGCTGCGCGCGGGTGACGGTGTTCTGTGACATGGTTCGCTTCCCCCCCGAAACCATAGGGGAAAAACCGTAATCCGGGGAAAGAACCCGGTCAATTCAAAAGCTTGGATCGCGTCGTTGTGAGCAGCGCAGCAAACGCACCCGTGCGGGGGAAGCGAAGCGGGTGCGCCGCTTACCAGCGCACCATCGCAGCACCCCAGGTCAGTCCACCGCCGATGGCTTCCATGAGGATCAGGTCGCCACGCTTCACGCGGCCGTCATGCACCGCTTCGCACAGCGCCAGCGGGATCGAGGCGGCGGAGGTGTTGCCGTGGCGGTCCACCGTCAGCACAACCTTGTCGGTCGGCAGCTTCAGCTTGCGGGCGATGCCGTCGATGATCCGCTGGTTGGCCTGGTGCGGCACCAGCCAGTCCACCGCCGACGGCTCCAGACCGTTGGCCGCCAGGGCTTCCTCGACGACCGAGGACAGCTTGCTGACGGCGTGGCGGAACACGTCCTGGCCGTTCATCCGCACATGACCGGCCGTGCCGGTGGTGGACGGGCCGCCATCGACGTAGAGCAGCCCGTACTGGGCGCCGTCCGAATGCAGGTGGGTGGACAGAACGCCGCGGTCCGCCGAGGTCCCGGCGGCGTCGTAGCCGTCCATCACCACGGCCCCGGCGCCGTCGCCAAACAGGACGCAGGTGGTGCGGTCCTTCCAGTCGAGCAGGCGGGAGAAGGTCTCCGCACCGATGACCAGAGCGCGGTTGGCCTGCCCGATGCGGATGAAGTTGTCGGCGATCGACATCGCGTAGACAAAGCCGGCGCACACCGCCTGGATGTCCAGGGCGAAGCCCTTGGTCCCCAGCGCCGCCTGCACCTTCGTCGCGGTCGCCGGGAAGGTGTTGTCCGGAGTTGTCGTCGCCAGCACGATGCAGTCGATGCTGGCGGCGTCCACCCCAGCATGCTCCAGCGCGCGGGTCGCCGCGGCGATGGCGAGGTCGGAAGTCAGTTCCCCGTCGGCGGCGATGTGGCGCGACTTGATGCCGGTGCGCTGGACGATCCACTCGTCCGAGGTGTCCACGCGGGCTTCAAGGTCGCGATTCGTGACGACGTTGGCCGGGAGGTAGGAACCGCAGCCGAGAACTCGGGAACGCTTGACCATGATGTTAGACCGCCGCCGCCTTCGTGTCGGGAAGAGGCTTGGCGTCGGCGAGACGCTGCATCTCTTCCTTGATTCGGTCGTTGAAACCGTTTGCCGCCAGATTGTAGGCCACACCGATGGCGTTGGCGAACCCGATGGCGTCGGTGCCCCCGTGGCTCTTCACGCAGACGCCGCGCAGGCCCAGGAACATGGCGCCGTTGTAGCGGCGCGGATCGGTGCGCTGCTTCAACCGCTTGAAGGCCCCGCGGGCCAGCAGGTAGCCGAGACGCGCCGTCCAGGAGGACTGGAACGTCCGGCGCAGGAACTCCGTGAAGAGCTTCGCCGTGCCTTCGGCGGTCTTCAGGGCGACGTTGCCGGTGAAGCCGTCGGTGACGATCACGTCCACCGTGCCGGTGGCGATGTCGTTGCCCTCGACGAATCCGTGGAAACGCCCGGGCAGCGGCATTTCGCGCAGACGGGTCGCGGCGGCGCGCACCACCTCATTCCCCTTCACCTCTTCCGAACCGATGTTCAGCACGCCGATGGTCGGCTCGGACAGGTTCAGCGCGGTGCGCGCGAAGACCGCGCCCATCACGGCGAACTGCACGAGGTTCTCGGGCTGGCATTCGGTGTTGGCGCCGAGGTCGAGCATGACGCTCTCCCCGCGCAGGGTCGGGAAGAATGAGGCGATGGCCGGACGGTCGATTCCGGGAATCGTCTTCAGCACGAACTTGGCCATGGCCATGAGCGCGCCGGTGTTGCCGGCGGAGACCACACAGGCGGCTTGCCCGCCCGCCACCGAGTCGATGGCGAGACGCATGCTCGACTGGCGCCCGGCGCGCAACGCGACCGACGGCTTGGCGTCGCCGGCCACAGCGTCCGGGGTGTGGCGCACCTCGGCCACCGCTCTCAAGGCGGGCCGCTGCGCGAGCAGCGGCTCGATGCGGGCGGTGTCCCCGAACAGCAGGTAATGCACCTGCGGGTGACGCTCGCGGGCGATATCCGCCCCGGCAATCACCATGTCGGGTCCTTTGTCACCGCCCATGGCATCAAGGGCAATGGTCAGGCGCTGGCTCACCGCGGACAGGCTCCCTGGCTAGGACGTAGGGCGGCCAACCAAACCGCCATCAGGCCGCCGGAGCGCTCTGAACCACTTCGCGCTGGTCGTAGTGACCGCAAGAGCCGCAGACATGGTGCGGGCGCTTCAGCTCGCCGCAGTTCGAGCACTCGGCGTAGGACGAGGTCGGGAGAGCGTGGTGCGAGCGACGCATGTTGCGGCGCGACTTGGAGGTCTTCTTCTTCGGAACAGCCATGGCCGTAAACTCTCTTCATTGTAAAAGGCGGCCCGAAGAGGGGCCGCCTGACGCGAGCGGCATTCAATACGGCAATTGCCCCCGAAGGGCAAGCCCGTTCCGCCCTCAATTCTGTCGTTTCAGACGTTCCAGCGCGGCGAACGGGTTCGGCTTCTCCGGATCGGCGCCGGCATCATCATCGGCGGGGGCCGCAGCCTCCTCCTCCTCTTCGCCTTCGCTGTATCCGTCGAACGCCACGCCTTCTGCATGAGGATAGGGGTCGAGCGCCAGGGACAAATGCTGGGCGGCCAATTCGCCGATGTCGATGCGTCCGTTGCTCATCGCCTCCGGAATGTCCTCCTCGGGGACGTTCGGGTCGATCTCGATCTCGTCCTCCTCGCCGGGGACCATCGACTCCGGCGCGAACAGAGCGCCAAAGCGGTCGGAAACCTGGGCGGGCACCGGCTCCAGCGTGATGACGCAGGTCTGCACCACGTCGGCCTCCAGTTCCCCTTCGACGCGCACCATCTGTCCGCCGCGCACGGAGCGCAGGCGGACCCGGGCGATCAGTCGTCCGATTCCCTCCAATTCGAACCGCTCGGCCAGCGCCTTGCGCTCGGCCTCCGTCGCCTCGATGGTTTCGACCAGATCGCCGTCGCGGTGGACGGCGTCGGCGCGGACGATGCGCGAGAATTCCGGAGCAGGGCCGGCGGAGAGCGGGGGCGTGTTGCGCATATCAGGCAGTTCCTTGTCACAGCGCCCGTTCTGGAGCGGGCGCCTTCGTCTCAGTGTCAGATGAATTCGGACGCCGGGAAAGGCAAGTCCAATTGGCGCGGCCTATAGTAAGGAGAGACCCGATGGGTGCGATCAGCCGGCGCCGGGAGGCGGACCGAAGCGGACCTCTCCGGCCATGAGCGACTCCAGCGGTTGCGTCTCCAGCCCGGCGGCCTCGCGCCGGACATAGGCCGCCAGGACGGCCAGCCGCTGCGGCGGGACCTCCGATGCGGTGCCATAAACGTTGTTGTCGAGCGCAACCTGCAACGCCGCGTCGCCTTCGTCGGCGAGCGCACGGTCGTAGACCTCGATCCGGCCGGCGATGCCGCGCGCCATGGTCTTGATGCGCCGCCCGACTCCGCTGTCGCCCACCCCCTGCTCCACCAGCGACTTTTCGAAATGATCGATCATCGCCTCGAAGAGCAGGCGCGAGCGGTCCGCGGCAGCAGCCCCCTGCCCTTTCAGGCGGCGCATCACCAAGAAGACGTGAAGCACCACCATGTCAAAGCGCCCGTCCAGCGTGTCGGGAACCCCAAGGTCACGGTAGAAGGCCGGCAGGCGGGCCTGCGCTGCGATGGTGAGATAGAAATCGGCGACGGCGCGGGCTTCACGCCGACGCCGGAACAGGCGGTCAAGCACGGTTTCTCTCTCGCTCGGAGTTTCGTTGACAGGACAAACCGCGCGATGCGATTGTCCCGGCATTGCGGGCGGAGTCCGGCCTGCCGCAAGGGTCCGGCGGTCCTCCCGCGCCATCATAGCCTGAGCACCATGACGAGATCGATTCCTTCGGCGCTGTGCGCCTTCGCCTTTCTGGGTCTCGCCGTCTCCGCGTGCTCGCCCACCGTGGCGACCCGCGGCAACATGGCGGACCCCGACCGCATCGCCGAGATCAAGGCCGGCCAGTCGCGGCGGGAGGATGTGGCGGACATCCTCGGCACGCCGACCTCCGTGGGAACCTTCGACCAGAATGTCTGGTACTACATCGGCCAGAAGACGGAGAAGGTCGCCTTCTTCCAGCCGAGCGTGATGGAGCGCCGTGTCGTCGTCGTCCATTTCGACGACGCGGGCGTGGTGACGGAGATGAAGCAGCTCGACGCCACCGACGGCCAGCAGATCGACATCGTCGATCGCAGCACCCCCACCGCCGGTCGTGAGCTGAGCTTCCTCGAACAGATGCTCGGCAACGTCGGGCGCTTCTCCGCCAAGGATTCGCGCAACCGCGGCCCCGGCCGCTGACGCCATTCGGTCTGCAGAGACACGAAAAGCCCCGCTTTCGCGGGGCTTTTCTTTTGGGGCCGATCCGGGATCGGCCGATCTTAAGTCAGCCGATCTGGGCGAGGATCGCCAGCAGCAGAATCGCCACGATGTTGGTGATCTTGATCATCGGGTTGACCGCCGGGCCGGCAGTGTCCTTGTACGGGTCGCCGACGGTGTCGCCGGTCACCGCCGCCTTGTGCGCGTCGGAGCCCTTGCCGCCGTGGTTCCCCTCCTCGATGTACTTCTTGGCGTTGTCCCAGGCGCCGCCGCCCGAGGTCATCGAGATGGCGACGAAGATCCCCGTCACGATGGTGCCCAGCAGCATGGCGCCCAAAGCGGCGAAGGCCTGCGCCTGACCGGCGATGGCGGCGATGACGAGGTACAGGACCACCGGCGCCAGCACCGGCAGCAGCGACGGGATGATCATCTCTTTGATCGCGGCGCGGGTGAGCATGTCGACGGCGCGGCCATAGTCGGGTTTGGCGGTGCCCTCCATGATGCCGCTGATCTCACGGAATTGGCGGCGCACCTCGACCACCACCGAGCCGGCGGCACGACCGACCGCGGTCATGCCCATCGCCCCGAACAGGTAGGGCAGCAGGCCGCCGATCAGCAGCCCGACGACCACATAGGGATCGTCCAACCGGAACTCGACCGTCACGTTCGGGAAATAATGCTTCAGATCCTGCACATAGGCGGCGAACAGCACCAGCGCGGCCAGACCGGCGGAACCGATGGCGTAGCCCTTGGTCACCGCCTTCGTGGTGTTGCCGACGGCGTCGAGCGCGTCGGTCGTCACGCGGATGTCCTTCGGCATGTCGGCCATTTCGGCGATGCCGCCCGCGTTGTCGGTCACCGGGCCGTAAGCGTCCAATGCCACCACCATGCCGGCCAGAGCGAGCATCGTGGTCGCGGCGATGCCGATTCCGAAGATGCCGGCCTGCCCGTAGGCGATGATGATGCCGACGCAGATGACCAGGACGGGAAGTGCCGTCGCCTCCATCGACACGGCCAGACCCTGGATCACGTTGGTGCCGTGCCCGGTCTCCGACGCGCGGGCGACGCTGCGCACCGGGCGGAAGGCGGTCGAGGTGTAATATTCGGTGATCCATACCAGCAGGCCCGTCACGCCCAGCCCGACCAGGGAGGAGACGAACAGGTTGCCGCCGGTGACGTAGCCGCCGCCGTTCAGGGGAATCGGCCGGGTGAAGCCGAACATGATCGCGGTCACGATCAGGATGAGCACCAGCGATATACCCGCGGTAGCGGCCAAGCCCTTGTAGAGGGCGGCCATGATGTTGTTGTTGCTGCCCAGCTTCACGAAGAAGGTGCCGGCGACGGAGGCGGCGATGCAGACCGCGCCGATGACCAGCGGGTAGACGAGCAACAGGCGGATCACCTCGCCCGAAAAGAAAATCGCCGCCAGCAGCATGGTGGCGACGATGGTAACGGCGTAGGTTTCGAAGAGGTCGGCGGCCATTCCGGCGCAGTCGCCGACATTGTCGCCCACATTGTCCGCGATCACCGCGGGGTTTCGGGGATCGTCCTCCGGGATGCCGGCCTCGACCTTGCCCACCAGATCGGCGCCGACGTCGGCGCCTTTGGTGAAGATGCCGCCGCCCAGCCGCGCGAAGATGGAGATCAGCGAGGCACCGAAGCTGAGGGCGACCAGGGCCTCCAGCACGGAGCGGACCTCGATCGGGTCGGTCACGCGGTAGATCATGGTCAGGATGCCGTAATAGACACCCACCCCCAACAGACCCAGCCCGACCACCAGCATGCCGGTGATCGCCCCCGCCTTGAAGGCAATGTCCAGCGCCGGGGCCAAGCCATGGGTCGCTGCTTGGGCCGTGCGCACGTTCGCCCGCACCGACACGTTCATCCCGATATAGCCGGCTGCCCCCGACAGGACCGAACCGATCAGGAAGCCGATCGCCACATGCAGGCCGAGGAAGGCGCCGAGGATGATGAGAAGAACCACGCCGGCGATGGCGATGGTGGTGTACTGGCGATTCAGATAGGCTCGGGCGCCCTCCTGCACGGCCGCAGCGATCTCCTGCATGCGGTCGGAACCGGCGGAGGCCGCCATGACTTGCTTGCCCGCGTAGTACCCATACGCCAGGGCCAACAGGCCGCTGGCGATGATGATGACGAACGCTGCTGCCATCGGTTCCCCCAAATTCTTATGGTTTCGGGCCCGATTACCGCCTTGTCGTGAGAACGACCCGTACAAACGAAGGTGGATGACGGGCGAGTTGTTCCGAAAAAGGATGCCGAAGAGAATGGCACAATGCAACAGCCGCCACGCCCGAATAGGCGCGGCGATTTGGCCGAGGCGCTCCTGACTTTCGGATAGGCTTTTTTCAGAACGGTTACAAATTGCGCTGTGTAACCACCTGAACAAGAACATTTTGCACCACACCCTCTCCCACGACTTTCGCGGCGGCGGCGGCAAGTTTCTCTTTTACGGCAATGATGTTGACCAAGTTGCCCGTCATCACCGACCGGTCGTCCACAGCGGCATAGAGGGCCGACAGGCAGCGGTCGTAGACGAGCGGCTGGCGGGCTTGGACATAGGGAATCTTGTCGAGAACGACCTCCAGCGTGACGACCACGGTCACGAACTGCTCGACCTTCTGTGTGCCGATGGCCGGAACCACGAAGGGAGCCATGCGAACGAAGCCGGTGGGCGGCTTGGGCGGCGGCTCCTCCTTTTTGGGGGCCGACTCCTCATGCTCGACGAAATACTTGTTGTAGATCATCCAGCCGCCGAAGCCCGCGCCACCCAGCAGCAGCAGGCCCAAAACCAGCAATATGACGGCCTTGATCACACCCATCCCTTCCCGGATACGGAACGGATCGAGCCTAGCGCCGCCCTGCTTTCGATTGCGTTAAGCGGAGTCGCGCCACCAGGAGGCTGTCAGAAATGGTCCCAGCCGCGAGTCGGCAGGTCGAGAACCCGCCCCTTCGCATCGGTCACTGTGACGTCTTCCGCCGCCCCCTCCACGAGATGGCCGATGGCCGTCACCGGAACGCCGGTCTCCGCCGACAGAGCGGCGAGCGCCGGCGCGGCGTCCTCCGCGGCGGTGAAGAGCAGCTCGTAGTCGTCGCCGCCGGTCAGAGCCATGGCGAAGCGCACGGGATCGTCGCCGATCACCGACCTTGCGGCACCCGACAGTGGCACGCGGCCCGACTCCAGAACCGCGGCGCAGCCCGATTCCTCGCACAGATGGCCGAGATCCGCGACCAGACCGTCGGAGACATCCAGGCAACCGGTCGCCAGCCCGACCAGACGCGGCCCCAGCGTGGTCCGCGGATCGGGCCGCCGCAGACGCCCCAGCAGCACGGCGCGCGCCGAGTCGTCGGTCACCTCCAGCGTTCCGTAGGCGATCCGCAGGCCGAGCGCCGCGTCGCCGATGGTGCCGGTGACGTAGACGCGGTCGCCGGGCCGCCCGCCCCAACGCGGCACCGCCCCGCCCTTCGGCACCAGCCCGAAGGCGGTCACCGACAGGGTGATGGGGCCGGAGGTCGAAACCGAGTCGCCGCCCGCCAGCGCGATGCCGAACCGGGCCTGATCCTCGCCAAGACCGGCGGCGAAGCCGGCCAGCCAGTCCTCCCCCACCGTCTTCGGCAGGGCGGTGACCAGGGTGTAGGCGTATGGAACCGCCCCCATGGCGGCGAGGTCCGACAGGTTGGTGCGCAGCAGCTTTGCGGCGATGTCGCCGGGCGCGTCGTCGGGAAAGAAATGGACGCCCGCCACCATGGCGTCCGTGGTGACGACCAGTTCCTGGTCCGGTGGAACGCCGAACACGGCGGCGTCGTCGGCAAGCCCGCGGGCGCCCGGAAAACCGGACGCCAGCGGCCTGAAGTAACGGTCGATCCGCCCGAACTCGCCGAGCGGCTTGCCGGTCTGTGCCCTAGCGGTCTTTGGGCTGGTCACGGCTGGGGTCCGGCTGGGCCAGTTCGTCCGGCCGCAGCGCGCGGGCCACATGGTCGAGCACGCCGTTCACCATGCCCGGCTCTCGCCCCGCGAAGAAGGCGTGCGCCACGTCCACATACTCGCTGATGAGGATGCGCGGGTGCGTGTCGTTGTGGACGAACAGCTCATAGGCGCCGGCCCGCAGGATGGCGCGCATCAGCAATTCCAGGCGGTCCAGCGCGTAGCGCGGCTCCAGGGCCGAGGCCAGCATGCCGTCGACCTCCGCCCGGCGGTGCGCGACACCACGGACGATGTCGGCGAACAGCTGCGGATCGGCGGCGACGAACTTCGCCCCGTCGATCTCCTCACCCAGCCGGTGATTGACGAATTCGCCGATCACGGATTCCACGGCGATGCCGGTCGGTTCGATCTGGTTCTGGTCGATCTGGTACAGGGCCTGGACGGTGGCAAGGCGCGCGGCCTTGCGCCGGGCCTTGGCCGATCCGCCACCCGTCCGGTTCCGGGAGCCGCGCTTCTGTTTCGCGCGGCCAGCCGCGTCGTCGTTGCTCATGATGCTCTTACTGTCAGGAATTGCACCGCGGGGTCACCGCGGATAGAGGCGGAATTGGCGCTTAAGTTCGATCATGTCAAGGCAGGCGCGCGCCGCGAAACCGCCCTTGTTCTTGGCCGTCACGGAGGCCCGCGCCCAGGCCTGCTCTCGGTTCTCCACCGTCAGCACGCCGTTGCCGATGGCCAGCGCGTAGCGCAGCGCGAGGTCCTGGAGACCGCGGGCGCTCTCGTTGCAGACGATGTCGTAATGGGTGGTCTCGCCGCGGATCACGCAGCCCAGCCCGACATAGCCGTCGAAGCGCTTGCGCGCCGTGAAGAAGTCCATGGAGCGCAGGGCGTACAGGATCGCCGCCGGAATCTCCAGGCATCCCGGGACCGAGACGCGCTGATAGGTGGCGCCCTCCTTCTCGATCTCGGCGATGGCGCCTTTCACCAGCTCGTCGGCGATGTCCTCGTAGAAGCGGGCTTCCACGATCATCAGATGGGGCTTTTCGGTCATCTCGGGTCGCTCGGCTGGCGGTTACTGGTCTTGCAGGGGAATCGGGCGGTGGCCGAGCACGGTCAGGCCGTACCCCTCCAGCCCGATGATGGACTTCTTGCGGTTCGACAGCAGAACCATGTCGCGCACGCCCAGGTCCAGCAGGATCTGCGCGCCGACACCATAATCCCGCAGGGCGGGCGTCGGGTTGTCGTGGCCTTCCAGCCGCGCTTTGACCGATTCCGTGAGGCTGTTCGCCATCGGCT
The DNA here is from genome assembly GCF_022023855.1 of Azospirillum brasilense. NCBI lineage: Bacteria > Pseudomonadati > Pseudomonadota > Alphaproteobacteria > Rhodospirillales > Azospirillaceae > Azospirillum > Azospirillum brasilense. The sequence goes on along the minus strand of NZ_CP059449.1, from coordinate 2,268,990 downwards.
CGCGCAGCAGGACGATCACGCCGCGGCCTTCCCGCGCGATCATCTCCATGGAGGCCTGAAGCTCGCCGTCGCGCGCGGCACTCCGGTCGCCCAGCACGTCGTCCAGCACCGACAGGGCGTGCATGCGCACCAGCACCGGCTCGTCGCCGGAGATGTCGCCGCGCACCAGGGCGATGTGCTCCGCGTAGGCCACCTTGTTGACGTAGACGTACATCTGGAAACGTCCGCCGAAGCGGCTGTCCAGGGTCGCCGCCAGCTTCTGCTCGACGATCGTCTCGGTGCGGCGGCGGTAGGCGATCAGGTCGGCGATGGTGCCCACCTTCAGCCCATGGAACTGCGCGAACTTCACCAGATCCGGCAGGCGGGCCATGGTGCCGTCGTCGTTCATGATCTCGCAGATCACGCCCGCCGCGGTCATCCCGGCCATGCGGGCGATGTCCACCGAGGCTTCCGTGTGGCCGGCGCGGACCAGCACGCCACCGTCGCGGGCGAGCAGCGGGAAGACATGGCCCGGCGTCACGATGGCGTCTGGCCCGGCGGTCGGGTCGATGGCGACCTGGATGGTGCGGGCGCGGTCGGCGGCGGAGATGCCGGTGGTGACACCCTCGCGCGCCTCGATGGAGACGGTGAAGGCAGTCTGGTGGCGGGTGCCGTTCTGTTGCGCCATCAGCGGCAGGCGCAGCCGCTCGATGTGGTTCTGGTCCATGGCAAGGCAGATCAGGCCACGCCCGTACTTGGCCATGAAGTTCACGGCCTCGGGAGTCGCGCACTGGGCCGGGATGACCAGATCGCCTTCGTTCTCGCGGTCCTCGTCGTCGACGAGGATGAACATCTTGCCCTGGCGCGCCTCCTCGAGGATCTCCTCGGGGCGCGACAGATACTCGTGAAACTCGGACGTCATTCCTGCCCTGCCAGCCGCGCCACATACCGCGCGAGCATATCGATTTCCAGGTTCACCCGATCCCCGGCCTTCAGCGCGCCGAAGGTGGTCGCATCCTGGGTGTGCGGGATGATGTTCACGCCGAAGCGCGCACCATCGACCTCGTTCACCGTCAGCGACACGCCGTCCAGCGCCACCGACCCCTTGGAGGCGATGTATTTCGCCAGGGTGGCCGGCGCCTCAAAGGTGAAGCGCTTCGACTCGCCGTCGGCGCGGACCTCCACGACCGTGGCGACGCCGTCGACATGGCCGGACACGATGTGCCCGCCCAGCTCGTCGCCGACCTTGAGCGCCCGCTCCAGATTGATGCGCGTGCCTTCGGCCCAGCCGCCCAGCGTCGTCTTCGACAGGGTCTCGGCGGAGGCCTGCACGGCAAACCAGCCCGGCCCCTTCTCGACCACGGTCAGGCAGACGCCGTTGTTGGCGATGGACGCGCCGATGGGAACCGTCTCCATAGCGAAGACGGTTTCGACGGTGAACCGGGTGTCGCCCTGCCGTTCCACGGCCCGAACGCGCCCAACATCGGTGATGATTCCGGTGAACATGGGCCGGCAATTTAGCAGGTTTTCAATCGTGTGAAAGATTCATCCGCACGGCGCGGCACGCAACGGACTGTTGCGCCCGGCACGGTGCCGGATGCCGCACATCCCCGACCCTTCAACCGCGCCGGACGTAACTTTCCACGAGGTCGTCCCCGGCCTGCCGCAGGTCGGTCCGGCGGAACAGCGCCATGCGCTCCAACCCGTCCACCCCGAAGGCATGGACCGCCGGCAGCCCGTCGCCCCCCATGACGGAGGCGGCGCGGAACCACTCCAGCCGGTCGACCAGATTGGCACGCAGCAGCGAGGCCGCCAGAGTAGCCCCACCCTCCACCAGCACGCGGGTCAGGCCGCGGCGGGCCAGCATGGCGCTCGCCTCGACCAGATCCGGCAGACCCGCGGAGTCGGCGGGCACGCGGATCACCTCGAGTCCGCAGTCCTGGAAGACGGCCAGACGGCTCGGGTCCGCGTCCTCGCGGGTGACCACCCACGTCGGCACGGACCGCGCGCCCACGGCCAGTTTCCCGGTCAGCGGCAGGCGCAGCCGGCTGTCCACCACGATGCGCACGGGCGAACGGTGGGCCAGCCCCGGCAGGCGGCAGGTGAGTTCCGGGTCGTCGGCCAGGGCGGTGCGGATGCCGACCATGATCGCGTCGTGGGTGGCGCGCAGCCGGTGCCCCCACGCCCGCGCCGTCGGACCGGTGATCCATTGCGACTGGCCGCTGTGGGTGGCGATGCGCCCGTCGAGCGTCGTCGCCGCCTTGAGTGTATAGAGTGGCCGTTCGTCCTGGATGCGCCGGAAGAAGCCCTCGTTGAGCGTCCAGGCCGCGTCCTCGCAGACGCCGGTGTCCACCGCGACCCCGGCGGCGCGCAGCCGCTCCAGCCCGCCGCCCGCCACCCGCGGGTCGGGATCGCCGCAGGCGACCACCACCCGCGCCACCCCGGCCTCGACCAGCGCCAGAGCGCAGGGCGGGGTTTTCCCGTAGTGGTTGCAGGGCTCCAGAGTCACATAGGCGGTCGCGCCGTGCGCCGCGCTGCCGGCACGGGCCAGGGCCTCCGTCTCGGCGTGGGGCCGTCCGCCCGGCTGGGTCCAGCCGCGCCCGACCACCACACCGTCGCGCACGATGACGCAGCCCACCGCCGGGTTCGGCCATGTGTTGCCGAGCCCGCGCGCCGCCAGGGCCAGGGCAGCCCGCATGTGGCGGACATCGTCGGGATGGATGGCTTGCTTCGCCATGGGCGCCGCCCGCCCCCTCACCCGTTCTGGGCTTCGGGGGCGAGCTGCTCGACGAACTCGTTGAAATCCGACGCCTCGCGGAAGTCCTTGTAGACCGAGGCGTAGCGGATGTAGGCGACCTGATCGAGCGTCTGGAGCGCCACCATGATCATCTCGCCGATCTGCTTCGACGGGATTTCGCTCTCGCCAGAGGATTCGAGCTGGCGCACCAAGCTGTTCACCACCCGGTCGATGCGGTCGGCGTCGATCGGGCGCTTGCGCAGGGCGATGCGCATGGAGCGCAGGAGCTTTTCGCGGTCGAAAGGCTCCCGCTGGCCGGTGCTCTTCACCACCGTCAGCTCACGGAGCTGAACGCGCTCGAAGGTGGTGAAGCGCGCACTGCAACTGGGGCAGAACCGCCGCCTGCGGATCGCCGAGTTGTCCTCGGTCGGTCGCGAGTCCTTGACCTGGGTGTCCTCGTGTCCGCAGAACGGGCAGCGCATGTCCGGCCTTTCCCCTTTAGTCGGTCTTGATGATTACAGGGTCGGGTAGATGGGGAAGCGGCGGCACAGCTCGCGCACCTCCTCCCGCACCTTCGCCTCGACCGCCGCGTTGTCGCCGGAGTTGCTGGCGGCCAGCCCGTCCAGCGTCTCGACGATCAGGCGGCCGACCTGCTCGAACTCGGCCACGCCGAAGCCGCGGGTGGTGGCCGCCGGGCTGCCCAGACGGACGCCGGAGGTGATCATCGGCTTCTGCGGGTCGAACGGGACGCCGTTCTTGTTGCAGGTCATGCCGGCGTGCTCCAGGCTCGCCTCGGCGGCCTTGCCGGTCAGGTTCTTCGGACGCAGGTCGACCAGCACGATGTGGCTGTCGGTGCCGCCGGACACGATGTCCAGGCCACCCTCGATCAGCACCTTCGACAGGGCGCGGGCGTTGTCCAGCACGCTCTTGGCGTAGGTCTTGAACTCCGGACGCAGCGCCTCGGCGAACGACACCGCCTTGGCGGCGATGACGTGCATCAGCGGGCCGCCCTGCAGGCCGGGGAAGACCGCCGAGTTGATCTTCTTGGCGATCTCCTCGCTGTTGGTCAGCACCATGCCGCCGCGCGGACCGCGCAGCGTCTTGTGGGTGGTGGTGGTGACCACGTCGGCGTAGGGGAACGGGTTCGGGTAGACGCCGCCGGCGATCAGGCCGGCATAGTGGGCGATGTCCACCATGAAGTAGGCGCCGACCTCGTCCGCGATGGCGCGGAAGCGCTGGTAGTCGAGGACGCGCGGATAGGCGGAGCCGCCGGCAATGATCAGCTTCGGCTTGTGCTCGCGGGCCAGACGCTCGACCTCGTCGAAGTCGATCAGGTGGTCGTCACGGCGCACGCCGTACTGCACGGCCTTGAACCACTTGCCCGACAGGTTCGGGGCGGCGCCGTGGGTCAGGTGGCCGCCGGCCGCCAGCGACATGCCGAGGATGGTGTCGCCCGGCTGGAGCAGGGCGAGATTGACCGCCTGGTTGGCCTGCGAACCCGAGTTCGGCTGGACGTTGGCGAAGCCGCAGCCGAACAGCTTGCAGGCGCGCTCGATCGCCAGCGTCTCGGCCACGTCCACATACTCGCAACCGCCGTAGTAGCGCCGGCCCGGATAGCCTTCGGCGTACTTGTTGGTCATGACCGAGCCCTGGGCCTCCAGCACCGCCTGGGAGACGATGTTCTCGGACGCGATCAGCTCGATCTGCTCCTGCTGGCGGACCAGCTCGTCGCGCACCGCGCGGGCCAGTTCGGGATCGGTCTCGGCGAGCGAGGCAGCGAAGAAGCGGCCGATCTCGGCGCGGGGGTCGGCGTTGGTCACGGTCATGGCAGGGCAGGTCCTTGGTTCAGAAAGCAGTCACGGGCCGGGTGAAGGGCCGTCTCATCCCATCTTGGCGATTCGCCGGCTGTGCCGCTCACCGCCTTCGAAATCGGTCGTCAGGAAGGCGTCCACGCAATCCTTCGCGATCTCCGCGCCGATGATGCGGGCGCCCAGAGCCACCACGTTCGCGTCGTTGTGCTGGCGCGCGAGGCGGGCAGTGGTCACGTCGTGCACCAGGGCGGCACGGATGCCCGGATGGCGGTTCGCCGCGATGCTGATACCGATGCCGCTGCCGCAGATCAAGACGCCGCGCGCCGCGCGCTTGCCGTTGATGGCACCGGCCAGCGCCGTTGCGAAATCCGGATAGTCCACCGATTCCGGACCGTTGCAGCCGAGGTCCAGCACCTCGTAGCCGGCGCCGGCCAGCCAGGAGGCGATCTGGGCCTTCATCTCGTACCCCGCGTGATCGGACGCGATCGCGATGGTGGTCATGAAAGAAAAACTCCGTGCACGAATACGAATGGCGCCGGCCCGGGGGAGCACCCGGCGGGAACGGCGGCACGGCGCGCAAGCTACCAGATATCGCCCCGAACCGCCAGAAGGACACAACGCACAGGGGCTTTGCGCCGGGCACAGAACCGCAGAAGGGGAGCGCCGGGCGTCGACACGGCGAAGGGAAGCCCATCCGCGATGCATGCCGAGAACAAATGTTTCTCTATTTCCCGCCACCGTTGACGTTAACGGCCAGTAAGCAGATCGACCGATTCGGTCTCGCATCACGAATCGGTCAGTTGCGGTGCCCGATTCTCATGGTCTTGCCTAGCTTCCCCGCACTAGACGATGCCTAAACGTGGGGCAGTGCAGCCGCAGCCCGGCCATTTCCTGGGACATCTGATTTGCCACGCCTTGTAACTTCATGCAGTTTGCAAATAACTTAATTCGCTGCTCTCGAAATTATATTGACACCCAAATCACGCTGTGCAACTTGGTTGCTAGGGACAAAATGAAAAATCAGGACTAATGGCAATGAGTGACCAGCTTCGCGCCGATGTGCCCGATAACGAGCTTCTGCGGATGACCGCGGACATCGTCTCCGCATATGTCAGCAAGAACGTTCTGCCGGCGCAGCAGATTCCCGAGGTGATCAACACGGTCTACTCGTCGCTGACCGGGCTGAACACGCAGCCCCGAGAAATTCCTTCAGAGCCTCTGAAGCCGGCCGTGCCGATCCGCAAGTCGGTGACGCCCGAATACATCGTGTGTCTGGAAGACGGCAAAAAGCTGAAGATGCTGAAGCGCCATCTTCGCTCCACCTACAACATGTCGCCGGACGAATACCGGGCGCGCTGGAGCCTGCCGCCGGATTATCCGATGGTCGCGCCGAACTACGCGGCGCAGCGCTCCGAGTTCGCGAAGCGGATCGGCCTCGGCCGCAGTTCCGGCCGCCAGACCCGCCGCAAGGCCGGCTGAGCGCCAGCACCGTCCTGAACGAACAGGGCCGGCCTCCCCGATGGGAGGCCGGCCCTGTATCGTTTCGCCGTCATCTCGTTTTGGCCCGGGATCAATCCGAGCGTTGCGTGGGCGGGTTTTGCCGAACCCGCCCACGCTGCTCATCACCCACAGTTGCGGCCCGACAGACGACAGTTGAATCGTTCTACATTGCGGGTCAGTTCCTGCCCTGTGCTGGTGTTTTCCTCGTTCAGGCAGCGCAGATAATCCATCGTCTTGTCCACGTATTCCTTCACCTCGAACTGACAGGCGCCCATCTTGTCCGCGCTGACGAAGGTGGTGGTGTCGCTCATGCAGAGCGGAACGCCGGGCTTCGTGCAGATGATGGTGGTTTCCGACCACGCCGCCGGGCTTTGCAGCGCCACGGCCAGCACCAGCAGCGTGGCCGCCGGCTTCAGGGTCTCTCTCAACAGCACGGGCAATCTCCGCAAGACCGTCACGCAACGCATTGCGATCGTCTCCCTCCGCATTCGGTCAGAACCGCCGCGCCAGGAAAACACTGTCTGGAAAGCACGGCGGTCCGTTCGTTCGTGGAACGGTTTCTACAGGCGTTACATCCGATGCACCAGTGCCCACGGCGCGGCATAGGTCTAGAGTCGGAATTGAGCAGTTCACCCCTGGACCGGTTCCGCAGGTCCGGCACCGGGATGTCAGTGCTCACCATCAGCAGAAGCCAAGACTAGCCGCGCCCCCCGCCCCGCCGGGAGGGCGCGCTTCTTGGCGTCTGTATTCACTGATAAGGCTCAGCGTTTGGCCGCATCGCGCTTCATGACAAACTGGAGCTTGCTGATCGCGGTCCGTTTCAGCAGTTCCAGACCGCCGGTGGCCGGCCCAACGACCGATACCTCCGTCGCGGTGACCGGATCAATGGCCATCACCTTCAGATAGCTGCCAACCCGCTGGAACTCGAACAGCACCTCACCCAGACCGCTTCCTGCGCCGTTTCCAGCCGGCTGGCCTTTCCCAGGCGCCCGATTGCCCACCATCGCATTCTCTCCATCGCCGGCCTTCGCCGGTTTCAATACCACCTTAGCACAGCGCAACCGTCCCGGAACCCCGTCTGCCACGTCCTGTTGTTGGCGGACGACGCACACAGCAAGGGAGTACCGGCACCATGGCTGCCAAGACCATGCAGGATCTGCTGATCGAAGAACTCCGCGACATCTACCACGCCGAGAAGCAGCTCACCAAGGCCCTGCCGAAGCTGGCCAAGGCGGCGCATTCCGAAAAGCTCCGCACGGCCTTCGAGTCCCATCTGGAAGAGACCCGCGGCCAGATCGAACGGCTGGAGCAGGTCTTCGAGGAGTTGGACACCCGCACCCGCGGCAAGCATTGCGACGCGATGGAAGGGCTGATCAGCGAAGCCCGCGAGATCATGGAAATGGGCCTCGCTCCGGAAGTGCAGGACGCCGCCCTGATCGCCGCCGCCCAGAAGGTGGAACATTACGAAATCGCCAGCTACGGCACCGTCCACGCCTACGCGACCGCCTGCGGCCTCACCAAGGTGGCGGAGCTGTTGGAGCAGACTCTGAACGAAGAGAAGGAGACCGACAAGAAGCTGAACATTCTGGCAATCAACGATGTGAACAAAAAGGCGATCCAGGCCAGCGGGCAGAAGGCGGCCTGACAGCGGCACGCCACGTCATAAGCCGAATCTCTTGTTACAGCGGGCGCCATTGAAGACGGGCGGATGAAGCCCTACTATCGGGGCCATCCAATCGATTTTTCCGGTGCCCGCCAATGCGCAGGGTCGCATCCATTCTCGTTGCCTTTCTGATCGCCGCCACCGCTGCCGGTTCGGGCATGGTGGCCCAGGCGGCGGAGGGGCCGGCGGCCCTGCCGCCCTCCGTCCGCATCAAGCCGGTGATGGTTCCCATCGTCACCCGCGGGCAGGTGGAGCGCTACACCCAGATCGAGGTGATGCTGGAGGTGGCGAACGCCACCCGCCTGGGTGAAGTTCAGGTCGCCATCCCGCGGCTGCACGACGCCACGTTGCGCGCGGTCTATCTGGGTATTGAGGAGGGATGGATCGTCCGCGGCAACATCGCCAACATGCCCGCTCTGCGCCGCAAGATCGACGAGGAAAGCGTCAAGTTGTTCGGCAAGGACGTCGTCAGCCGCATCCTCATCACCCCTCTGTCCCGGCAATCCTCCTTTCCCTGACAGACTCCTCCTTCCGGTTGCCTCGTCAGCCACTTCGCGGCAGCATGGCTGCCTGACCGGTAAGGAAACGCGAAAATGGCCGTGGTTTATGTGGCGCGCAGCGCCGCGCTGACGAAGTGGGCGTCCGACGTCGGACAGGGAAAGCACATCTTCAAGCTGGGCGTGGCCGCCGACAATAACGAGGCCAAGGTCGCCATCGAGGCCGGCTGGGCGGGCGAATCCGACTGGCGCCTGATCCACAGCCAGGAGGTGCCGGACCTTGAGGAGGAGGCGGTGATCGAACGCCTGATGCGCAAGGAGAAGGTCATCGATCCGACCTACTACCCGAAGCTGAAGGGCGCCACCGGCGTCTTCCGTATCACCCTGACCAACGTGCAGAACAGCCTTCTCGTCGCGAAGGCAATGTCCGCCGACGAGCCGCTGACCGACGTCAAGGTGAAGCCCAAGGACATCGGCGAATACATGATCCGCAACGCCCTGCCCTCACCGTCATGAGCAACAGCCCGACGCTCTACACCATTGGTTACGAAGGCGCCTCCTTCGACTCCGTACTGCGCGCATTGAAGGCGCGGGGGGTAGCGGTTCTTCTGGACGTGCGCGAATTGCCCTTGTCCCGCCGCGCCGGCTTCTCCAAGAGGCCGCTGTCCGCCGGGCTGGAGGAAGCCGGAATCGGTTACGTCCATCTGAAGGGGCTGGGCACGCCCAAGGAGGGCCGCGTCGCCGCCCACCAGGGCGATCTGGACCGCTTCTGGTCGATCGTCGAAGCGAAAATGCAGACTCCCGAAGCGGAGCACGACCTCAGCCGCGCCGCCGCTCTGGCGCGGGAAAAACCGGCCTGTCTGCTCTGCTTCGAGGCGTCACCGCACCTCTGCCACCGGCTTCGCGTCGGTGAGAGTCTTCACAGCCGTTTCGGCTTCACGGTGGAGCATCTGAACCCCACCGACGTCTCCTTCTAGAGGCTGACATGCATTCCCGTTGGTACCGCTTTGCCGATCTGTCCGCCGGCACCCTCCACGACATGCTCCACCTCCGCCAGAGCGTGCTGGTGGTGGAGCAGGCCTCGCCCTTCCCCGATCTCGACGGGCGAGACCCGGTGGCGCAGCATCTGGCGCTTTATGAGGGCGACGCGCCGATACCCGTCGGCTATGCCCGCATCTTCGGCCCCGCCCCGGAGACCGGCGCCACCTCCTTCGGGCGGTTGGCGGTCGCTCCGGAGTGGCGCGGCAAGGCGCTCGGTCGCCGGCTGGTCGCCGAATGCCTGGAACGGCTGGCCCGGGACTGGCCGGAGCACGACGTGCAGATCAGCGCGCAGCTATACTTGGAAACTTTCTACGGCGGCTTCGGCTTCCGGCGCGTCAGCGACATCTACGACGATGTCGGCATCGACCACATCGACATGCGGTTGAGCCGATAGGGCGGAAGATCCTGTTTATTTCCTGGCCTCGGCCAGGATGTTGCCGGCTTCCTTGCGGATGACGTTCAGGTTCTTCAGCAGAATCGCCAGCGCCTGATCGTAGTTGAACGCCTCCTCCGACTCGTCCGGGATGTCGGTGTCGTCGGCGGCGACGGAGACCTTGGCCTTCTTCTTCACGGTCGCGAAATACTCGCTGCCGGTCTTCTCGAACCCCTTGATCGCCTTCTGCAGAGCGTCGACGTCGTTGGCCCGCGTCGCGGCGTCCAGCGCCTTCGTCGCCTTCTCCAGCCCGCTCGACGCCCGGAAGGCGAGCAGGAAGCCCTCAGCCGGCTTCTTCTTGCCGGTCAGCGCCTCGAACATCTTCTTGGCAGCGGTCCAGTCGGCGAAGAAGGTGGTGGCCGGCATCTCTTTGCCGCTGCCGGCCTTTTCCAGCTTCTTCAGGGCGGACAGGGTTTCCAGCTGGGCCATCTGCTCGACGTTCATGGCGCCGCCCAGCATGTCGGCCGCCACTTCGACGGCGCCCTCGTTCTTCGCCTTCTGCGCCTTGACGATGACCGCGCTGAGCTTCGCCCGGAAGATCTTGGTCGCCTGGAGCAGATCGGCCAGCGCGGCGCGCAGCGCCTTGGCGTCCCCGGCCTTGTAGGCCTTGTCCCAGGCCGCGGCGGCCTTCTCCACATCACCGGACTTTTTCACCACCGCCAGGGCGTCGCCCGAATTGGAGATCTTCTTCGCCTCGGCCTCGCACTTCGCCTTGTGCTTCTTGAACTCGGGGGCGGCGGCGAACGGCATGGTCAGGTCTCCGGGTTGATGTCTTCCCGCTCGACCGCAGCGAACGGTTGCAGAAGACTACGCGCCATCCCGCCGTCGTCAACGCGGACCCGGTTCAAAATGGAAGAAGCGCCCCTATAGCCGCCCAGCCTAGCTGACGACCATCGCCTGAAGCGTTTCCAGCCGGTCGGCCTCTGCCGCCGGCTTGTCCCAGCGGATGCGGTGGACGCGCGGGAAACGCATCGCCAAACCGCTCTTGTGGCGGTTTGACGGGTGCACGCTGTCGAAGGCGACCTCCAGAACCAGCCCCGGCTCGACCTCGCGCACCGGGCCGTAGCGGCGGGTGGTGCGGTTGCGCACCCAGCGGTCGAGTTCCACCAGTTCGGCGTCGGTGAAGCCGAAATAGGCCTTGCCCACCGGCACCAGTTCCTCGCCGCGCCAGACGCCGAAGGTGAAGTCCGAGTAGTAGCTGGACCGCTTGCCGTGCCCGCGCTGGGCGTACATCAGCACGGTGTCGAGCGTCAGCGCCCCACGCTTCCATTTGAACCAGGGCCCCTTGGGGCGCCCGGCGACGTAGAGGCTGTCCTTGCGCTTCAGCATCAGTCCTTCGATGCTGTTCTCCCGGCTGCCCTCGCGCAGGCCCTTCAGCGCCTCCCAGCCCTCGAACGGCACCAGCGGCGACAGATCCATACGCCGGGGCCGCACCGCGTCGTGCCAACGCTCCAGCCGGGCGCGCCGCTCGGTGAGGGGCAGGCCGCGCAGATCCTCCTCGCCTTCGAACAGGATGTCGTAGAGCCGCACCCAGGCGGGAAATTCCTTGAGCATCGCCGCGGTGACCGTCTTGCGGTTCAGCCGCTGCTGAAGGTCGTTGAAGGGCGCAATCTCGCCCTCATTGCGGGCGACCAGCAGCTCGCCGTCCAGCACGGCGTCGAAGGTCATGTGGTCCGCGATGTCGGGAAAGGCGCCGGACACGTCGTCACCGGTGCGGCTGTAGATGCGCCGCTCGCCGCCGCGGGCCGCCAGTTGCACGCGGATGCCGTCCCATTTCCATTCCGCAGCGTAGTCGGCCGGATCGAGGGCGGCCATGTCCTCCTCCTCCAGCGGGTGGGAAAGCATCAGTGGGCGGAAGCCCGCCCCCTTCCCCGCAGCCGGCCGGTCGGACTTCCCCTCCAGCCAGGCGAACAGGTCCGCGTAGGGCGGGGTCAGCCCATGCCAGCACTCCTCAAGATCGCCGAGATCGACCTTGCCCCACTCCGCCAATGCCGTCTTGGCCAGCCGCGCCGACACGCCCACCCGCAGGCTACCGGTGATGAGCTTGAGCAGTGCGAAGCGGCCGGAGGAATCCAGCGTGTCGAGCCAGCCCTCCACCAGCCCCATCACCTGCCCGCGCTTGGCCGCGCGCAGCGTCTCCACCACCTCGGTCATGGACGGCGGCAGGCTGTTCGCCCGCTCTGGACGCTCCGGCCAGATCAGCGCCACCGTCTCGGCGAGGTCGCCCACATAGTCGTAGGACAGGGCGAACAGGTCCAGGTCGACGCGGGTGGCGACCAGCTGCCGGATGGCCGCCGGCTTGGCCTCGTGGAAAACCAGCGATTCCGTCAGGGCCGCCAGCGCCCAGCCGCGGTCGGGGTCGGGCGTGGTGGCAAAGAAGTCGGCCAGCAGGCGGATCTTGCCGTTGCGCGCCGGCATGAAGACCAGCCCGTCGATCAGCGAGGAGAAGTTCCTCACGCCCCTTCCTCCTCCTCGAAGCCGACCATGGCCAGGGCGCGGGCGCGGATGCCGCGCTGGGTCGCGTGGTGGACCAGCGCCTCCTCCCGACCATGGGTCACCCAGACCTCGGGTGCTGCGACCTCGTCGAGCGTCTGGGTCAGCTCGTCCCAATCGGCGTGGTCGGAGATGACCAGCGGCAGTTCGACGCCGCGCTGGCGCGCCCGCTGGCGGACACGCATCCAGCCGGAGGCCATCGCCACCACCGGGTCGGTCAGCCGACGCGCCCAGCGGTCGGCCACCGCGCCGGGCGGGGCCAGCACCAGGGCGCCCTTCAGCTCCTCCTTCGCCGCGACGGTGGCCGGGCGAAGCTCGCCCAGAGGCACGCCGAAGCCCTCATAGAGTTTGCAGATCGGCTCCAGGGCGCCGTGCAGATAGATCGGCCGGTCGTAGCCGGCGGCGCGCAGCAGAGAGATCACCCGCTGGCATTTGCCCAGCGCGTAGGCCCCGACGACATGGCTGCGCTCCGGAAAGATCGACAGAGAGTGCAGCAGCTTGTCGATCTCCCCCAGGTCGGGCGGGTGGCGGAAGACCGGCAGGCCGAAGGTCGCCTCGGTGATGAAGACGTCGCAGGGCACCGGCTCGAACGGGGCGCAGGTGCGGTCGAAGCGCCGCTTGTAGTCGCCGGACACCACCACCCGCGTGCCCGCATGCTCCAGCACCACCTGCGCGCTGCCCAGCACATGGCCGGCGGGTACCAGCCGCACCGTCACGTCGCCGATGCGGATCGCCTCGCCATAGTCGAGCGTCTGAGGCGCGGCGCCCGCCCCCTCGCCCAGCCGTTGCCGCATGATGGCAAGCGTTCCGGCGGTGGCGAGCACATGGGCATGGCCGGGCCGGGCGTGGTCGGAATGGCCGTGGGTGACAACCGCGCGTTCCACCGGACGCAGCGGGTCCACGTAAAAGCCGCCGGGCTCGACATAGAGTCCCTCGGGGCAGACCTTCATCCAACGTTCGGCGGGGGGACGGGAGGGGCTTTGTGCAGGCATGCCCTGCAATATAGGCCGTCCTCACGAAAGGACAAAATTCCGATTCCCCCGGTTGCGCCGAGGCGGAGCGCAGCGCAGGATGCGGGAGAACCAGGGAGACTCCGACCATGCACCACCGCCTGTCCCCAACGCCCGAGGTCGCCGCCGCCCTGGCCGAGGGACGGCCCGTGGTGGCGCTGGAATCGACCGTCATCTCCCACGGCATGCCCTTTCCGAAGAATCTGGAAACGGCGACAGCGCTGGAGGACGCGGTGCGGGCCGAGGGGGCGGTTCCCGCAACCATCGCCGTCCTCGACGGGCGCATCTGCGTCGGGCTGGACGGCGAGTCCCTGGAACGGCTCGCCAAGGGTGGCACCGGCGTCATGAAGCTGAGCCGCCGCGACCTGCCCGTCGCGCTGGCGACCGGGGCGCTGGGCGCCACCACCGTGGCAGCCACCATGATCGCCGCAAAGCTGGCCGGGATCACCGTCTTCGCCACCGGCGGTCTGGGCGGTGTGCACCGCGGCGCCGAAACCAGTTTCGACGTCTCGGCGGATCTCGACGAGCTGGCCCGCACCAGCGTTTGCGTCGTCTGCGCGGGCGCCAAGTCGATTCTCGACCTGCCGAAGACGCTGGAGGTGCTGGAGACCCGCGGCGTCCCCGTCCTGGGGCTGGGCACCGATGAATTTCCGGCCTTCTACAGCCGCAACTCTGGTCTGCCCGTCTCTCATCGCTGTGACAACGTGCATGAGGTCGCGGCCATCCTGCAGGCCAAATGGAAGCTTGGGCTGGAGGGTGGCGTGGTCCTCGCCAACCCCGTCCCGGAGGCCGACGCGCTCGATGGCGAGGCCATGGAACGAGCCATCGCGCAGGCGCTAAAGGATGCGGAACATCATGGAATCACGGGAAAATCCGTCACGCCGTTTCTCCTCGCGGCGGTGGAGCGAATCACTGGCGGGCGCAGCCTGACCGCGAACATGGCGCTGATCCAAAACAACGCCGTCACCGCGGCGCGACTGGCGGCGGCTTACGCGGCGCTGACGTCATGACTGGTCATAGACCATTACGCATAAGAGGTAAGCCATCCGTGTCGTCGGGATTTAAGGGCCCGTTAACCGAAGCCGGGTGAATCTGCGCTCGTTCTTCACGGAGGTCTCTATGCGTGCGCCCAGCCCGTCGAACCTGGTTTCCCGGATGATCGCCATGGCCGCCCAGCCCGACGAGGGCATCGGCGAAGCCGACAACCGCCCGGCTGCGCGGGTCAAGAAGATCGTCTGGGCCTCCCAGGCGGCGAAACTGCGGGGGTCCCTCTCCTCGCGCCTAGTCCATGAGATCGAATGCGCGGTGTCCGCCGACCTCGACAGCATGGAACTGCCGGAGGTGTTCTTCACGTCCGTCGAGTTCGCCGGCCGCGTCATCACCTGCGACCTGGACGCCTCGGGCACCGCCTCGATCTTCGGCCTGATCGAGATCAGCGATTATGACGAACTGGTGGAAGAAGCTGGCGACGAGGCGCTGTTCGGCGTCGATTGGGACGGCGTCTACGTCACCCCGGCGCGCACCCGCCACTGAGGCTATCCGCCCGATCCAAGAAAAAAGCCGCGGGACCCGGACGCACGCCGGGTCCCGCGGCTTTTTGCGTTGGCGTCCTCAACCCAGCGCGCGGGCGAGAATGATGTCGAGCGCCTTCAGCATCTCCGGGTCGCGCTTGTCCGGCGCGGTCATGATCGCGTGGTCGAGCGCGGTGTGGCAACCCTGGGCGCACAGCCCGTCGCGCACCTGCAGCTTCGGCGCGAGCGTCTTGACCAGCGACCGCGCCTTGCCGGCGTTGGCGACCACCACGCGGATGACGGCGTCCACGGTGACGTGGTCATGGTCGGGATGCCAGCAGTCGAAGTCGGTGACCATGGCGACGGTCGCGTAGCACATCTCCGCCTCGCGGGCGAGCTTGGCCTCCGGCATGTTGGTCATGCCGATGACGTCGCAGCCCCAGCTCCGGTACAACTCGGACTCGGCCTTGGTCGAGAATTGCGGGCCTTCCATGACCATGTAGGTGCCGCGGCGCTGGTGTGGCACCTTCAGCTCCACCAGCGCCTCCTCGATCAGGTCGCCCAGCCGCCCGCAGACCGGATGCCCCAGCGCCACATGCGCCACCAGACCGGTGCCGAAGAAGCTTTTGTTGCGGGCGAAGGTGCGGTCGATGAACTGGTCGATCACCACGAAGGTGCCCGGCGGCAGATGCTCCTTCAGCGAACCGACGGCGGAGACCGACAGGATCTCGGTCACGCCCAGCGCCTTCAACGCGTGGATGTTGGCGCGGAAGTTCAGCTCAGACGGCGGGATGCGGTGACCGCGGCCATGGCGCGGCAGGAAAACCAGCTTCTGGCCGTTCAGCTCGCCCGTCAGCAGCTCGTCCGACGGGTCTCCGAAAGGTGTTTCCACCTTCACCCAGCGTTGCTTCTCCAAGCCGTCGATGTCGTAGACGCCGCTGCCGCCGATCACGCCGAGCACCGGCGCGGACCCGGTTTCCGCCATAGTCACATGCCTCCGTCAATGGGAGGGCGCAGTATTCCGCCCCGGCCCGGCAAAGGCAACGGTCACGGCAGGGACGGTCACAGGGTGCGCAACAGAACCACGACCAGCGTCAGATAGACGGCGGCCTTCGCCGCGGTGCTGAGGCGCGCCACGCTCCACAGCGCCACGCCGGGGCGGCGGAACAGGGCGACCAGCGCCATCCCCGCGCCGAACCCACCGAGATGGGCAGCCCAGGCCACGTCGCCCAGGCTGGAGTCCGGGGACGGCGGCATCAGCGTCATCGCCACGTTGATCGCCAGGAAGCTGCCCACCACGAAGGAGGCGGGAACGCGCGGCCCCGGCGTCACGCCGAGCGTCGCCTGCGGGTGCAGCAGCAGGAAGGCCCCCATCACCCCGCAGATCGCCCCGCTCGCCCCGACCAGCGGTGCCATGGGATCGACGGCCAAGGCCCCCTCCACCATGGCCCCCGCTGCGGCGCAGAGCAGGAAGAACAGCAGGTAGCGCAGGCTGCCCATCGCCAGCTCGACTGCGCCGCCGAAGGCCCAGAGCGCCAGCATGTTGCTGACCAGATGCACGATGTCGCTGTGGATCAGGACATGGCCGAACAGGCCGCGCCACACCGCCCAGTTCGGCAGCGGCCCGGCCATCTCCACCGTTCCGAAGAAATAGGCGGGAACGAAGGCGAGGGATTCCGGCGGCACGCCCAGCACGAAGGCCAGCGTGCAGGCCATGACGATGCCCTGGTTGACGTAGGGAATCCTTCTGGCAGCGCGCACCGCTCCCCCTTCGCCGATGACCGGAGCCTTGGCGGCCCGGCCTTCATCCTTGCTCGATATGGGGGCTCTTGCGCCGATGACCAGCGCCCGAAAGCGGCTCGCAAACAGGTTAGAAGGTCGGACCTATCAGTAATTCCACTCCCATTTGACGCCGACGCGGGTATCGGAATCGGCGCCGACATCCGCCTGGGCCTTGATGTTCTTGGTGATGTCGACCTCGACCGTGGCGCGGCTCTGGTTCGCGCCGATGCCCTGCTCCACCCCGACATAGACGCGGTCGCTGACGTAGCGCCCGGCCTGCACCGCCCCACCCTTGCCATCGGCCCCGCCGGTGAATTCCAGCCGGTCGATGCCGAGACCGCGGCGCAGGTTGCCGATCAGACCGGGTCCGCCACCGCCGAAGCCAGCCAGCGTCGCCGCGGATTGGGCGAGTTGGACCGCCTCCACGGCGCTCAGGCTGCCGACTGACTTCCCGAACAGAACGGCCGACAGCACCTCGTCCTGCGGCAACCCCTGCGGGGAGGTCAGCTCCAGCTTCGGTTGTCCGGCGGTGCCGGTAACCAGAATCTGGGCGGTCACGTCGTTCGCGGTGGCTTCTGCCAAGAAGTCGAGCCGCGGGTCGATGGCGGGACCACCGTCGAACTCGATGATTCCGCGCTTGAAGACGAAGGTCTTGGCGAGAATATCCAACTCACCCTTCAGCATGTTCAGCCGCCCGCTGACCAGCGGCTGGCTGGAGGTGCCGGCGACGGCGAGTTGCCCGGCGAACTCCGCCTCAAGCCCACGACCCCGGACGAAGATCTGGTTCTGCGCGCTGATCGTCAGATCGAGGATCATCGCGAAGGCCGGCTCGGGAGCCGTGGCCTGCCCGTTCTTCAGGCTGACCGGCTGCGCCTTGCGGCCCCTGCCGACCTCGACGACCTTCAGGTCGACCACGTTGGGCGGGGTCTGGTTGGGGATCTGGATCTCCGCCCGCTCAATCCGCACGGGGCCGGCCAGACGCGGATTCAGGAAGCTGCCGGTCAGCGTCAGGTTGGTGCCGATGGTGACCGCGGCCAGATCGTTCTGCACCAGCCGCGCCCGGTCGGCCTGAATGCCGAGGTCGAGCTGTTGCTGCGGGTCCGCGGCGGCGGGACGGATCACGCCGCGAGCGCTGATCTCCCCGCCGTTGGCGGTCCGCCCGCGGAAGCTCTGGATGGTGAAGACGTCGCCGTCACCGACGATGCGGGCGTCGATGTTGCTGATGATGGCGCCGCTCGCCCGGTTCTCGTAGCGCCCGTTGGCCAGAGTCACCGTTCCGCCCAGCCGGGGAGCCGCCACGGTGCCGTCGACGCTGACGTCCAGCCGCAACGTGCCGCGCGCCCGGTCGCCGGTCGCCGCCAGCAGGTCGTTGGCGAGCGAGGCGTCGATCGCGCCGCGCAGCGCCGCCTCCAGCCGGCCGCGCTCCGGCACCGAGAAGGCCAGCGTGTCCGGGTCCATGGCCAGCGGCGCGGCGGCGGTCAGGGTCACCCGGCCCGCGTTGTTGCTGGTGGCGACGTCGCCGTCCACCGACAGGCTGGCCTCCCGCCAGCGGGCGTTGACAGTGGCGTTCAGGCCCGGCACGCCGGCCTGGGTCGTCTGCTGCGCCTTCAGGTTGGCGACGCGCACCGTGGCGTCGGCCTGCGGGCGGCGGACGGTGCCGCCGAGCGTCGCCTGTGCGTTCAGCGTGCCATCCAGCCGGAGGGTCGGGTTCGCCAGCCGGGCCAGCGCCATCGGCACGCGGTCCAGCCGCAGCTCTCCCGACAGCCGCTCCCCGTTCAGGCCAAGGTCGGCGGCGAGTTGGGCGTTGCCGCTGACCAGCCGCAGGCCGGACACCTCGTAGCGCCGCTCACCCACGGCAATGGCGGCGGGCTGGGTCAGCCGGAAGGATTCGCCGCTGTAGCGGCCCTGGAGCCGGTCCAGCCGGATGCGGTTCAGCGTACCGTTCTGCGTGAATTCCCCTGCCAGTTCGAGCCCCAGCGGGTCGCGCCCGGCCCCTGCGGCCTCCGCCCGGAAGGCCGCCTTGGCGAGCGAGCCGTCCACGCTGGCCGTCACGCGCGACAGGTCGTTGCCGGCGGCGGCCCCGTCCTGAAGCTCCAGCCGCGCCTTGCCGCTGGCACTGCCCAGCGCGTCGGCGACGTCCGCGTTGGCGGTCAGGCGGCGCGCGGCAAAGAGCGGCCCGCCCTCGCCCTCCACACGGAGGTTGGTGGCGTTCGCGGTCAGGTTGGCCGCCTGCTTGCCGTTCGGCGCGTCGAGCGCGACGGTGAAGCCTGCCGCCCCGGTCAGCGGCACGCCGGCCAGCTCCGACAGGGCCTGAAGCTGCGGCAGGGTGCCGTCGAGCTTGCCGGTCGCGGTCATGGCGTCGAGCGCCACGCGCACCGCCCCGGTGATCCGGTTCGGCCCGTTCGCCAGCGTGAGGTCGCTGATCCGCAGCGCCTGCCCTTCCAGCGCGTAGGCGGCGTCCGCGGTCAGCCCGGCGCCGGCCAGTTCGGTGCGGGCCGACACACGCCCTTCCGGGGCGGCCGGCAGGTTCTGCGCGGTGGCGTTCAGCCGCGTGTCGCCGAAGCGGCGCCCCTGCACGGCGAGGTTCCGAGCGTGCAGCGCCGCCTCGGCCACCAGCTTGTCCAGCGGGCCTTTCGCCGTCGCGTCGAGCGTCAGGCCGCCGGCCATCTCCGTCCCGGCAGCGGTGCCCACCGGAGCAAGGTCCGTGATCTCCAGCCGGGTCTTCGCGTCCACCGCCCCGTCCGCCAGGGCCGCAGCACCGGTCAGCCGCCCGTTGCGGCCATCCACCGTCAGGTCGGTGAGGCGCATGGCGCCGTCCGGCTCCATCACCGCCTCCGCGCCCAGGCTGACGTCGCGGCCGAGCACGCCGTCGGCGGGCGTTCCGGTTTCCAGACCGCGCAGCGCGCCGCTGAGGCCCGCCGTCAGCGTGCCGTCCTCCTGCCGGCGCACCGGCCCGGCCAAGGCCAGTGACCCGGCCAACGGTTGCCCGGCGAGGGCGGAGAGGCGCGACAGGTCGTCGGCATCCAGAGTCACCATTACATCGGCGGTCCGGCCCCAGCCGGTCACATTGCCCTGCGCCCCGGCGCTGGCCGCCGCGGTGGTCAGAGTCACGCCCTCGATCCCCACCGCTCCGATGTCGGCGTTGATCTGCGCCCGCCCGTCCAGCCGCACCTCCGGCCCGGCGACCGAGGCCAGGGCGGGATCGTCGGCGGCGAGGTCGCGGATCAGCCCCTCCACCGCCACGGTCAGCGCGTCCAGCGTGCCCTGGGCGGTGCCCGATACGGTGCCCTCCCGCCAAGCAATGCCGGGGGCGAAGCCGTGCAGGGCAGAGTCCGGCCCGGCCTGAACCTCGTAGCGCAGGTCGAGACTGCGGCGGTCGGCGCCGACACGCCCCGAGAGATTGGCCGTGGCGGCGGCGGTCTCGACGGTCACCGGCTGCAACGTCAACGCCCCGTCCGGAGCGACCACCACGGTGCCCTTCAGAACCGGCTGCGGCCCGGCCAGCGGCGCGATGTCGGGGCCGAGCAGGGACGCCACGTCGCCGGTCGCCGCGAGGGTGACGGCGTGCCCTTCCGGAACCGCCTTGATCGTGGCGTCGGCGGCCAGCCGGGCGGCGTTCTCCGCCGCCGCGGTGAAGGTGCCCTTCCAGTCGTCCAGCGAGCCCTGCCCGTCCAGCGAGGCGCTGACCGGCGGCGCGCCGGGGATGTTCAGCGCGGTGGCGATCAGCCCGCCCGCCGGCTCCGACGCCTTCAGGTTCAGGTCGAGCCGCTTGTCGTCGGGATTGAAGGCGACGTCGAGCGCCACCGTTCCCGGCTGCTCGCCGAGACGGTCCACATTCAGATGCGCTTCCAGCGACGACCCGCCCGACGCGAGGTCGAGCGACCCGTCGATCTTCAGCCGCGCTTCCTGCCCGATCAGCGGCTCCGCCAGGACCAGCTCGGCGATGGCCAGCTTGTCCACGGCGACGCCCACCGGCAGGCTGGGCAGCAGCGACGTCGGCCCCTGGTCGGGCGGCGGCTCCGGCCCCTCGGCGGGCAGCGGCGCGCGCTCCACGACGACGCGCTGCGCCTCGATGGCGTCGGCCTTGGCCCGCCCGGTCAGCAGCGCGGTCGGGGCGAGGTTGACGCGCAGATCCTCCAGCCGCAGCCACACGCCCTCGCGGTCGGCGACGGTGACGTCCGAGATCGTGAAGTTCACGGGAACCGCGCCGCCGATGGTGCCGATCCGGACCTGGAGGTCGGGGCCGTTCACCGCCTTCTCGATGGTCTGGGCGATCCAGCGCCGGACCGCGTTGGCCGGCCCCCAGCCGCCCCCTTCGCTGTCGGCCGCGCGCGCGGCCTCCGTCAGGACCGCCCCGGTCAGGACGGCGATGGCCAGAAGAAGGACGATCAGACGACGCAGACCCGACACCACGCACCCCGTTGCGGCGTTCCCCGAATGGTATAACGGGAAAGAGCATGGGCGATCCCGATCCAAGTGGCAAAAATGCGACCCGGTCCGACATCACCGGTTGAAAGGACGAATCAGAAAGCCTGACCCAGACTGAGATAGAGCTGCCACTTCGCATCGCCGGAATCGGCGTTCAGCGGGAAGGCGACGTCCGCGCGCAGCGGTCCGAAGTCGGTGTAGTAGCGGGCGCCGATGCCGGCACCGACCTTCAGCGGCTCCTTGAAGTCCGGGAAGGCGCTGTCGAAGACGGTGCCGGCGTCGACGAAGGGCACGATGCCGATGGTTTCCGTCACCTTGACGCGCAGTTCCAGCCCGGCCTCGAACAGCGACCGCCCGCCGGTCGGATCGCCGTAGATATCGCGTGGTCCGGCCTTCTGGAAGCCGTAGCCGCGCACCGACCCGCCGCCGCCCGCATAGAAGCGGTGGTCCGGCGGCACCTGGTCCAGCGACGCTCCCACCGTGCTGCCGACGCCGATGCGCGCCGCCGCGACGTAGCGCCCGTCGTCGGACAGATCGCGGTAGGCCGACGCGTTGATCTGGAAGCTGGTGAAGATCGAGTCCGTATCCCCGGCGTAGGGGAACCAGGGGGTGGCGAGCAGCGAGGCGCGGTAGCCCCTGGACGGGTTCAGCAGATTGTCCGATCCGTCCCAGGCGATGCCCAGCGGCACGCCGATGAAGCCGGTCTGGTACTCCCGCAGGTTGGAGCGTACCCGCCCGCGCTCTCCCGACATTCCGTAGGAGACCTTGAGCTGGTCGGTCACCTGCCGCTCCAGCGAGGCCGAGCCGATGGTGGCGACGCGGTCGTAGGCCGGCGGCTGCTCCGAAGCGACCTGGAAATCCAGGATCAGCGACTGGCGCGGCGCCAGGAAATCGGGCTTGCGGAAGTTGGCGGACAGCCGGATGTCCGGCAGATCCAGGGTGCCGCGTGGCCCCTGCGCGGCGCCGTTGTCGCCGCCGATCCGCCCGACCTCCACGCCCAGCCGCAGCCGCTCCGCCCCGCCGAACAGGTTGCGGTGGCCCCAATAGGCGGAGCCGCCCACGCCATCCTCCGACGAGTAGAAGGCGCTGGCCCCGATGAAGCGGTGCAGCTTCTCGGCCAGGGTCACGTCCACCGGCGTGACGCCGCCCGGCCCCGGCTCCTCGGCCAGCCGCACCCGCACCGTGTCGAACACGTCGAGCTGGGCGATCTGCTGGCGCGCCCGGTCGACCTTGGCCGGGCTGTAGATGTCGCCCTGCTTCCAGGGCAGGCGCCCGCGGATCAGCCCCTCGTCCACGCTGGCCAGCCCGTCGATCTTGGTGTCGCCGAACATCACCAGCGGGCCGGGATTGACCGAGTAAGTAACGTCCATGCTGTGGTCGTCGTGGTCGACCACCACCCGCCGCTCGGCGACGGTGGCGAAGGGGTGGCCGCGGTCGGTCATCCGACGCAGCAGCGCGGACTGGGCGTCCACCACCTGCGGCGCCCGCGCCCGCTCCCCCACCGGCAGGCCGATGTCGCCGGGGGTCACGTCGCCGCCCGGCAGCGGCGCGCCGTCGGTGGAGGCGATGGTGATGGTCTTGAAGCGGTAGGGGGTGCCGGGCGTCACCGCGACGGTCACCTTGGCCGGCGTGCGGGCCGCGTCCACCCGGATGTCGAGAACCGCATCGTAGAAGCCGGCGGAGCGCAGCGCCGTCTGCAGGCGTTCCCGGTCGTTGTCGGCCCGCCGCTCCAGCCCCAGCACCGACGGCGGCAGGTCGTCCTTCAGGCTGACCAGCGAGGAGCTGTCGCGCAGCAGGTCCCGCAGCTCGTCGTCCTCCATTCCGGTGAACTCCACCTCGTAGGGGATCTGCGGGCCGGGGGCGTCGGGGGTGGGGTCATCCTGCCCGGAACCATCCTGCGCCGCGGGCGGCGGAGCGGCCTCCTGAACCGGGTCCGGCGCGGGGTCCTGCGCGCGCAACGGGTCGCCCGGCACGGCGGCGAGCGCGCTGGACAGGAGAATGACGGCGAGGCGGGAAGCGGAAACGCGGCTGGTCATCACCGGACCATGTGGGATTCCGCGACGCAGACGCCAATGATTCGGTCGCCGCGGCGCAAGGAAATTCCGCATAGGCGCTTTGGGCGAGTTTCCCCCACCACGCCGCTTGCGTTATGAAGCCGGATCATTATATTGCGTCGCAACAGTTTCCCCGGCAGAGCCCCCCGATCGATCTCGGAGGGTTTTTTTGTTGTGCGCGGCCGACGTGCCGCGGTGTCGGGGCGGCATTGCGCAACGGAAGCCCCAGAGCGGATTTAAGAGTCCCCGACACATGAATCTTCGTAACGTCGCCATCATCGCGCACGTCGACCACGGCAAGACGACCCTGGTCGATCAGCTCCTCAAGCAGGCCGGTTCGTTCCGCGAGAACCAGCAGGTCGCAGAACGCGCCATGGACTCCAACGACCTGGAGCGCGAGCGCGGCATCACCATCCTGGCCAAGTGCACGTCGGTCCTGTGGAACGACCTGCGCATCAACATCGTGGACACCCCCGGCCACGCCGATTTCGGCGGCGAGGTCGAGCGCATCCTCTCCATGGTGGACGGCGTGGTCCTGCTCTGCGACGCCGCCGAAGGGCCGCTGCCGCAGACCAAGTTCGTGCTGGGCAAGGCGCTGAAGCTGGGCCTGCGCCCGATCGTCGTCATCAACAAGGTGGACCGTCCCGACGGCCGTCCGCACGAGGTGCATGACGAGGTGTTCGACCTGTTCGCCTCGCTCGACGCCTCGAACGAGCAGCTCGATTTCCCGACCCTGTTCGCCTCGGGCCGCAACGGCTGGGCGACCACGGACCTGGAGAACGGCGCCCGCGAGACGCTGACCCCGCTGTTCGAGCTGATCCGCGACCATGTCCCGCCGCCCAAGGTGGAGGAGGACCTGCCCTTCGCCATGCTGGCAACCACGCTGGAGGCGAACCCGTATCTGGGCCGCATCCTGACCGGCCGCATCCAGACCGGCAGCGTCAAGGTCAACATGGCCATCAAGTCGCTGAGCCGTGACGGCAAGCTGATCGAGAACGCCCGCATCAGCAAGGTGCTGGCCTTCCGCGGTCTTGAGCGCGTTCCGGTGGACGAGGCGCACGCCGGCGACATCGTCGCCCTTGCCGGCCTGACCACCACCACCGTGGCCGACACCATTTGCGCGCCGGAAGTGGCCGAGCCGCTGGCCGCCCAGCCGATCGACCCGCCCACCCTGGCGATGACCTTCTCGGTCAACGACAGCCCGCTGGCCGGCCGCGAGGGCGACAAGGTCACCAGCCGCATGATCCGCGACCGCCTGATGCGCGAGGCTGAAGGCAACGTCGCCCTCCGCGTCAGCGACACCGAGGGCGGCGACGCCTTCGAGGTGGCCGGCCGCGGCGAACTGCAGCTCGGCATCCTGATCGAGACGATGCGCCGCGAGGGCTACGAGCTGGCCATCAGCCGTCCGCGCGTGCTGTTCAAGACCGACCCGCTGAACGGCCAGCGCCTGGAGCCGATCGAGGAAGTCGTCGTCGACGTGGACGAGGAGTTCTCCGGCACCGTCGTGCAGAAGATGGCGGAGCGCAAGGCCGACCTCATTGAGATGCGTCCGTCGGGCGGCAACAAGACCCGCATCGTCTTCCATGCCCCGTCGCGCGGCCTGATCGGCTATCAGGGCGAGTTCCTGACCGACACCCGCGGCACCGGCATCATGAACCGGCTGTTCCACGGCTACGCCCCTTACAAGGGCACGATTGCCGGCCGGCGCACCGGCGTGCTGATCTCCAACGCCGACGGCACCGCGGTCGCCTACGCGCTGTGGAACCTGGAGGATCGCGGCCCGATGCTGATCGATCCGGGCGTTCCGGTCTATCAGGGCATGATCATCGGTGAGCACACCCGCGGCAACGACCTCGAGGTCAACGTCATCAAGGGCAAGCAGCTCACCAACATCCGCACCACCAGCAAGGACGAGGCGGTCCGCCTGACCCCGCCGATCCAGATGACGCTGGAGCGCGCCCTGTCCTACATCGGCGACGACGAGCTGGTGGAGGTGACGCCGAAGTCCATCCGCCTGCGCAAGCGTTACCTCGACCCGAACGAGCGCAAGCGCCACGCCCGTGCCGCCGAAGCCAGCTGAGGCTGACGGGCAAGGCAGCGTTGAGATTGCGGGAGGGCTTCGGCCCTCCCGCTTTTTTTATGGCCCGTTTTCTTTTCAGCGGCGGTGGCCGCGGTTACCCTCCCGGAAACACATCCGGAGGGACCAATGTCAGGGCGCGAACACCAGTACGGCACGACGGTGACCTGGACGGGCAATCAGGGAACCGGAACCTCGGGCTACAAGGCGTACAGCCGCGATCTTGAGATCACCGCGCCCGGCAAGCCGCCGATCCCCGGCTCGTCCGACCCGGCCTTCCGCGGCGATCCCGCGCGCTACAACCCCGAGGACATGCTCGTGGCCTCGCTCTCGGCCTGCCACATGCTGTGGTACCTGCATCTGTGCGCCGTGAACGGCGTCGCCGTTATCGCCTACACGGACGAGTCCTCCGGCACGATGGCCGAGGACGCCAATGGTGGGGGCCGCTTCACCGACGTCGTCCTGCGTCCCCAGGTCACTCTCGCCCCCGGAAGCGACTCCGCCAAGGCCGTGGCCCTGCACCACGAAGCCCACGAGAAATGCTTCATCGCCAATTCGGTGAATTTCTCGGTTCGGGTCGAGGCGCGGATCGCCGTTGAATGACAAAGAAACCCCCTTCCGGATGGAAGGGGGCGATTCCTAGTCCCGCAAACTCTTCTTCTTGATGTCGGGCTTCTCGCCCAACTCATCGAACTTCTCCTGGACGGGCTTGTCGGGGTCGCCCGAGGCTTGCCCGGTTTCCTTGATGAGCTTGTCCTCGATCCGCTGAGCGGCGTCGGACGGAGCATCGTCCTTGCGATGCCCCCGCTCCTCCGCGCCCATCACTTGTCGCCTTTGAGGATGTCCTTCACCTTGCCGACGACCTTGTCCAGCTTGCCCTCGGCCTTGTCGGCGCGGCCCTCGTCCTTCAGGTCCCGATTGCCGGACAGGTCGCCGGCCTGCTTCTTGACTTCGCCCTTCAGCTCCTTGCCGGCACCGGTGATGCGGTCGGTGTTCATGGTGCCCTCTCCTTCGAACGGTGAATGTTTCAGGGAGCATGAACAAGGCAGCATGCAAAACGTCACGCCTTCGCTTGGCCGCAAATGGAGAGGGGGTCGTCGCGTCCGGCTTCGCCGCGCCTCACTTTTGGCCCAACCCCTCGCCGATCTTTCGGATAAGGCTGTCCCGCTCCTCCGGGCTGTAGCGCTCCGCGAAGCCCGACCCCCACACCGGCCCCGGCCACGCCGGGTCCTTCTTGGAGCGGGCGATGACGTGGATATGAAGCTGCGGGACCAGATTGCCCAAGGCCCCGACGTTGATCTTGTCCGGGGCGAACAGAGTCTCCAGCGTGCGCGAGGCCAGGGCGATCTCGTCCATCAGACGGTGCTGGTCCTCTCGGGACAGCTGGTGGATCTCCGTCAGACCATGCCGGGCGGGAACCAGGATCAGCCACGGCCACACCCGGTTGTCCATCAGCAGGACGCGGCACAGCGGCCATTCGGCGATCGGGGCGGTATCGGCCTGCAAACGGTCGTGCAGATGGAACATCGTCATGGGGTCCCGTGTCTTCCCTTCGGCCCGTAAGGTTTTCCTTGCGGTGTTCAGGGAAGAAAACGCCCATCCGGTGCGTTCGTCCAGTGGGGATTGCCGCCGCTGCAGGCCCGGGCACCGGCGCGTTGGAGTGGGACTGGTTGCGGGACTAGGAAAAATGTATAAACTGCCGCACGATCTTTATTCGGTCCGATGATGTTCCGGTCGGAGGCGTTCGGTCTTCCGGCTTATGCGGATCGCGCGGCGGATTGAGACGTGTCCTGCAACCAGGGTGGTGGGTCCGGGTGTTCGGTCCGAAGGCGGTGTCGGGGCGGCGAGTCCCCCTGTGTGCCGATCCGGTTGAACCCCTTCGCTGAATTGAAAGATGCCCGGCCGGGGCGGACAAAGCCAGGACGGCCGGCAGACGTTTGGGACAAAGAAAGACGGTCATGCGCAAGTCGGCGATCGCGGCTCTTCTTCTCGTGATCCTGGGCAACATCGGAGTCTGGGCGCTGTGGAACCGCCCGGTCGCCGAACGGTCCTGGGGCGGCGCCATCAGCGGCGTCGGCTATACGCCCTTCCACCCGGACAAGAGCCCATCCAAGGGCGACAAGGCCTCGGCGGAAGACATCGAGAAGGACATGAAGGCCCTGGAGGGGTCGGTCAAGGGCGTGCGCATCTACTCCACCACCGACGGGTCGGAGCAGACGGCGCCCATCGCCCGCAAGTACGGGATTCCGATCACCGCGGGCGCTTGGATCGCCGGCAAGCCGGAGATTGACGAGCCGGAGATCAACGGCCTGATCAAGCTGGCGCGCGACAACAACAACGTCCGCCGCGTCCTGGTCGGCAACGAGGCGATCCTGCGCGCCGACGTCACCGTCCCGCAGGCCATTGAGTACATCAAGCGTGTGAAGAAGAAGGTCAACGTCCCGGTCTCCACCGCGGAGCCGTGGCACGTCTGGCTGGAGCATCCGGAACTGGCCGACGCCGTGGACTTCCTGGCCGTCCACCTGCTGCCCTACTGGGAAGGCGTGCCCGCCGACCAGTCGGTCGATTACGCCATGTTCCGCTACAACGAGCTGAAGACCAAGTTCCCGAACAAGCACATCCTGATCTCGGAAATCGGCTGGCCGGCGGACGGCCCGTGGCGCCGTGGCGCCGAGGCGAGCCAGGTCAACCAAGCCAAGTTCATCCGCACCTTCCTGAACGTCGCGGCGCAGAACAAGCTCGACTACTTCATCATGGAGGCCTTCGACCAGCCCTGGAAGCGGGAGATCGAAGGCACCGCAGGCACCAGCTGGGGCCTGTGGGACGCGTGGCGCAAGCCGAAGTTCCCGATGATCGGCGAGGTGACGGAGTTGCGGAATTGGCCGCTGCTCTGCGGCATCTCCATCGCCGTGGGCTTCCTGCCGCTCGTCTTCTTCCTGTGGCGCCGCGGCGGCGACCTGAAGTTCGGCGGGCAGGTCTTCTACGGCGCGATGATCCAGGGCGTATCGTCGGTGCTGGTCTTCACCTTCACCGCGGCCAGCGTCGCCGGTCTCGCCACCACCACCGAGATCGCTTGGGGCATCCTGGTCTTCTGCCAGCTTGTCCTGCTCGCCGTCATGCTGATCGACGGGCTGGAGCTGACGGAGGTCGTCTGGCAGGACCACTTCAAGCGCAAGTTCCAGCCCTGCTCGGCGGCCCCTCTGCCCGACGCGCCGAAGGTGTCCATCCATGTGCCCTGCTACAACGAGCCGCCGCACATGGTCATGGAGACGTTGGATGCGCTGGCCCGGCTGGACTACCCGAACTACGAGGTCCTGCTGCTCGACAACAACACCAAGGACCCGGCCGTGTGGCGCCCGGTCGAGGAGTATTGTCGCAAGCTGGGGCCGAAGTTCCGCTTCTTCCACCTGGACAACTGGCCGGGCTTCAAGGCCGGCGCGCTGAATTTCGGCCTTGCCCAGACGGCGCCGGACGCCCAGCACATCGCCGTCATCGACAGCGACTATCAGGTCCATCCCGACTGGCTGAAGGCGACCATTCCCCATTTCAACCGGCCGGAGGTCGGCTTCGTGCAGTCCCCGCAGGACTACCGGGACTGGAGCCACGATCTGTTCCAGCGGATGATCAACTGGGAATACGCCGGCTTCTTCCACATCGGCATGATCCAGCGCAACGAGCGCAACGCGATCATCCAGCACGGCACCATGACCATCATCCGCAAGTCCGCGCTGGAGGAGGTCGGCCGCTGGGGCGAGTGGTGCATCACCGAGGACGCCGACCTCGGCCTGCGCCTGTTCGAGCACAAGTACGAGGCCGTCTACATGCCGGAGAGCTACGGCAAGGGCCTCGTCCCCGACAGCTTCTCCGCCTACAAGACGCAGCGCTTCCGCTGGGCCTACGGTGCCGTTCAGATCCTCAAGCACCACTGGCGCGACCTGCTGCCGGGCGGTCCGCGCCTGACCGCCGGGCAGAAGTATCACTTCATCACCGGCTGGCTGCCCTGGTTCGCCGACGCCGCCCACATGATCTTCGGCATCGCCGGAATCATCTGGTCGCTCGGCCTTCTGGCTTTCCCGAAGTATTTCGAGTTCCCGCCCAGCGTCTTCATGATTCCGACGCTTAGCGTCTTCGCCTTCAAGGTCGGCGCCTCGCTCTGGCTGTACGAGGCGCGGGTGAAGTGCGGCTTCTGGGACAAGGTCGGGGCGGCAATCGCCGGCATGGCGCTGACCCACACGGTGGGCCGCGCCATGTGGCTGGGCATGTTCACTTCCGGGCGCCCCTTCGTCCGCACGCCGAAGTGCGAGAACCAGCCGGCGCTGATGCAGGCCTTCCTGATGGCGCGGGAGGAGATCGCGCTGCTGCTGGGCCTTTGGGGCGCCGCTCTGGCCATCGTAGTGGTGTTCGGTCACGAGAATCGCGACGCCTTCATGTGGTCGGGCCTGTTGGTCGTGCAGTCGCTGCCCTACCTGTCGGCCTTCATCACCGCCCTGATAAACGCCTTCCCCAACATTGGGCTGGGCAAGCGGCGTCCTGAACCCACGGAAGCCGCCGGAGCCGGGGCGGACTGAGCGCTCCTGCCCATTGGATCGCCAACCCGAATCGCACGCATGAAGAGAGCCCCGCCGGAATGGCGGGGCTCTCTTCGTTTCGCCCGGAAAGGCGTGCCGTACGCATTCTTAGTCCTGGGAACCGCCGTCCGCCATCTGCCCGATCCCGACATGCGCCGACGCAGGATGGGTGGCGTTCACCTGGATCATCAGGCGCTCAACGATCTGCAACGCCACGCGATGCAGATTTGGATCCTCACCCTTTGGATCGCGATTCTGGTGGGCGGCAGCGGCGTCCTCAAGCGCGGCATGCGCTTCCTCGAGCCGTAAGACCCCGCGTTCCACCAATGCGAGCATAAGGGATTCACAAATCGAGAGGGCAGCCAGTCCCGCCGCATCCCGCTCCGCCGCCATGCCGCCCCCCGCACTGATCTGTTACCACCGCCGGCCGTTCAAAACCCCATACGGCCAATGCCACCAACAGTTTTGTATATGATCCCTCACCTGTCCGGTCGAGAAAATCTAACCCCCATTAACCTATGTTATAGATGGTTTTATCGTTTGGCTTAATCGTTCGAGGCCGCCCGGAATTGGGCTGGCAGTGGCACTCGCTTCGGGGCCATAACAATTGGACGATCAAAGGCTGGAACAGAAATGACCCGCGCCCAGGCCAACATACCGTCATCTCCACTGGGGCGCAAGATAACCAGTTACATGAGCCTGACAGACGAGGAGAAGAGTTTCCTCAACGAGTTGGAGCGCAATGTTACCCGGCACGGTTCGCGTTCTGATCTTCTCCAGCAGGGAGAACGCTACGGTTGCGTGCGAGTGATGCGCAAAGGCTGGGCAATCCGTCACAAAGCGCTTCCCGATGGGCGGCGGCAGGTTGTCAATTTTGTCCTGCCCGGGGACATCATCGGCTTTTACTGCAACCTGTTCGAGACGGCGGACCATGGCGTCACCACCCTGACCCCGGCGGAGGTCGCCAACTTCCAGCCGGAACGAATCATCGAACTGTTCAAGCTCTTCCCCCGTCTGGCCGCCGCCCTCGCCTGGTCGGGCGCCAAGGAGGAGGCGATCATCGCCGAACGCCTGCTCAGCGTCGGCCGCCGCACCGCGCTGGAGCGCACGGCCCACCTGATCGTGGAACTGCTGCGGCGGTTGAGCATCGTCGGGCTGGTCGAGGAGGGACGCTTCACCCTGCCGGTCACCCAGGAAATCCTGGCCGACGCGCTGGGGCTCAGCATCGTCCACATCAATCGGACGCTCCGGCGGCTGCGCGACATCGGGCTGATCGATCTGGCCGGACAGCAGATCACCGTCCACGATGTGAAGCAGCTCGCCTCCGTCGGCCAGTTCGACGAGTTGTACCTGCACCTGATCCAGGCGCCCAGACAGCTGGAGCACGCCTTGGACGCCAAGTCCGACCGAAAGCGCGCGGGGGACTGATCGGTTTTTTCGACCCTCTTAGATATTCCCTTCCGATTAACCTATGACAATGCGTCGGCGCGCCGTTCGATATAGAATCTTAATTACCTGCACAGATAACTGAGCAGACCGACCACGGAGCGGACAGCGGCCACCCCCGCAACAGCTTTCCCAAACACGCTGGACGGACGGTATCGGGCAGCCGATATCGCCGTCCTGCTGTTCACCGGTTTCCCCGCTGTTCATTGGATAACGCATGACCGACGCCCCCCTCGCCGGCCGATCCGCAAGCTCCGGCACACTGACCGTCGCCCTTCTTGAGGACGACATGGTGCTGTGCCTGTGCATGGAAACCTTGTTCGAGGATTGGGGAATGGTGCTGGTCAGCGCCCCGACGCCAGACGCGCTCCTGGACGCGCTGAATGGCGGGGCGCTCCCCGACATCCTGGTCGCCGATTACCATCTGGGACGTCACGGCAAGGCGCCGGAGTCGGTGCGGGCGGTGCTGGAGGACGTCGGCTCCGCCCTGCCCGTCATCATCACCACCGGCGACGAGTCCGCAGCCACCCAGGCGGAGATCCGCGCCGCGGGCTGGCATTTCCTCCCCAAGCCCTACGATCCCGAATCGCTTCGCGCCCTGATCCTGACCGTTCTCGGGCGGGCGGACTGATACGCCCTTTCCAGCCGCCATCCCCTCACGCGCCGGCCCGGACATCCTCCACCAACGCCTCCAACCGGTGCAGGTCGCGCACGACCAGCGCGTCGGCCCGCCGCTCCACCAGCCCATCGCGGGCAAGATCGTTCAGCACGCGGGCGACCGTCTCGCGTGCGGTGCTGACCCGGCTGGCGATGTCGGCGTGGATGGGAATCGGAGCGATCACCGCCGTCGCCCCTTCCACCCGCCCGCGTTTGGCGAGCCGCAGCAACTCGGCGTGGACACGGTTGTTGGCCCCCAGCGTGGACAGTTCCATCACCCGGTCGGTGGCGATGCGGACGACCCGGCACAGCCGCCGCATCACCGCCATGGCGAGTTCCGGGTGGCCGGACACCAATTCCTGAAAGGGTTGGGGTGCCAGGAAGGCGATCAGGGTTCCCTCCTCCAAAGCCATCGCGGAGGCCGAGCGGGGAAGCCCGTCGATGGCCGCCATCTCTCCCAGGAAGCCGCCGGCCTCGATGTCGTCGAAGCTGATCTCGCGACCCGCCGGGGAATGGCTCAACACCCGCACGCGCCCGTGGACCACCAGCACGACGTCCCGCGATTCTCCCTGGTGGTCGATGATCTGCTCGCCGGCGTGGAAGCGGCGCCAGCGGCACTGGCGCGCCAGGGCGACGCGCTCCTCCGCGGACAGTGGGCTCAACAGCGTGATCGCATCCAGCCGGGACAGTCCAGCGTCAACAGGCACGGGGCCACATCCTTTTCTGACAGCCACCCTCAAGCACAACCCTGAGCATAGCCGGGCCTGCGCAAAGGTGGAACCGCCTCCCTCGAACGGGTGTCGCTAACGTCCCGTTAACCCTGAAAGCGGCAGAACGGACGGGACGCGCCCACCGGAATTGAGAGAGCCATGTCGTTCCAACTGCCCTCCGGCCCCGTTCCCCGCAGCCTGATCCCTTATGCCGGCCGCGTGGATTCGCAGCGCCTGCTGTCGGTCGTCGCCATCCCCTTCGCCGCGGCCATCGCCATGGCGACCGCCGTGGCGGCGATGGGCGGCGTGACCGACCCCATCGCCGAGGCCGGCGGGCCGATGTACTTCGTCCTGAACTTCGTGAAGTTCTGCTATCTGGCGGTGTCGATGGCCCATCTGTCCGGCGCCCTGGCGGAGCGCGCCAACGGCGGCCTGCCCGCCGGCCTGTGGCTGGACGAGATGGATCGCTCGGAGCCGGAGTCCCGCGAGTCCTTCTGGCATGCCTTTCCGAACCACCTCGACGGGGCGGCCATCGCCGGCTGCGTCACGATGCTGTGCTTCCTGCTGACCTGAGCGCGCGCCGTCCGGACAGCGCGCCGTCCTCGACACGGATGCGGTGCAGGGTCAGCGGCACGTTCAGCAGCGTGGTCAGCACCGCGATCCACCATGCCCCGAAGACCAGGGGCAGCACGGCCAGTTCGCCCGCCACGACCAGATAGTTGGGGTGGCGGACCCAGCGGAACGGCCCGCGCCGCACCAGCGGGGCGCCGGGCAAGGTGACGATGCGGGTGGTCCAGAACCGCCCCAGCGTGGCGATCACCCAGACCCGCCCAGCCTGCAACAGCACGAACAGGGCGAGCAGCCAGCCGTTGATCGGCGCGTCCGCCGGAACGACGGCGAACAGCAGGGCCAGCCATCCGGCGTGCAGCCCGACGAACAGCGGGTAATGGGCGGCCCCGACCTCCTGCGCGCCCGCGGCTAGCAGGCGGCGCGTGTTGCGTTGGGCGATGACGAGTTCGCCCAGACGCTGGGCCGCGACCAGCAGCAGAATGACGTGGGGCCAGCCCAGCGGCAGCGTTTCCATTCCAAGCGCTCCTAGAGGTTGACCTGGGCCATCGCAGCGGTGAAGCCGGGGCCGAGCGCGGTCATCAGGTGGGGGCCGTGGGCGCCCGACGCGATGCGCCGCTCCAGCACGAACATCACGCTGGCCGCCGACATGTTGCCGCAGCGGCGCAGCACCGCCCAAGCGTCGTCCAGCCCGGCGGAGACCGGGGCGCAGACCTCCTCCAGCGCGTGCAGCACCTTGGCGCCGCCGGGGTGGCAGATCAACCCGGCAAGGTCGCCGCGGGCCAGCCGCCGCCGCTCCAGGAAGCCGTCGAGGACCGGTTCCAGCCGGTTGCGGATCAGCGCCGGGATGCTCTGGCTGAAGATCACGCCGAGACCGTCATCCTCGACCCGCCACCCCATCACGTCCTGCGTTCCCGGCCAAGTGTGCTCCGCACCGTCCACAAGGCGCGGCCCCTCTCCCTCAGCATCGGCACGCAGCACCGCCGCCGCTGCGCCATCCGCGAACAGGGCGCTGGCGACGACGTTGGTCGGGGTCGCCTCGGCCGAGCGGAAGGCCAGCGTGCAGAGTTCCACCACCAGGAACAGCACCGTCCGCCCCGCCATCGCCTGGGCGATCTGGCCGGCGCGGGTCAGTCCCAGCACGCCGCCGGCGCAGCCCAGCCCGAACAGCGGCAGACGCACCGTATCGGGACGGAAGCCCATGCGTTCCAGCAGCAGCGCCTCCAGGCTGGGCGTGGCGATGCCGGTCGTCGAGGCGCAGACGATGGCATCCACCTCCTGCGGCCTCAGACCGGCGCGGGCCAGCGCCTGCCCCGCCGCCTCTTCCAGCAAGGCCAGGGCGCCGTCACGGAAAGCGGCGGTGCGCTCCGGCCAGCCGCGTGGCTCCATGTACCAGTCGATGGGCATGACCGCGTGGCGCGTCTCGATGCCGGTGTTGGCGAAGACCGGCACCAGCCGTTCGAAGTCGCGCATCCGCGGTCCGAAGACGGCCCGTGCGACGCCGAGGGCCTCCTCCTGGTCGAGACGATGGGGCGGCAGAGCCGTGGCGAGCGAGAGGATGCGGGGGGTATGGGTCATCCTCAGCGATGTGATGCGCGTGGGGATGGCGGACCAGCCCCCCGGAGGGGTTTCCTTCGCTTGCTCTCCCGCGACTCTTTCCCGCCATCCGATACGTCGTTGTGGATTGAGCAGGACCCATGTCCTGTATCACTATACCGGGCGTCGGATTTTCGGGGGTGGGGCGGTGGATCGGAACGAGCAGAGCAGCCAGAGCGCGGCGGACGAGAACACGTCCCACCGGCCCGCTGGCATCGGCCTGATGGGGCGGCTGCGCGCCTATTTCCTGGCGGGCGTTCTGGTGACGGCGCCGATCGCGGTCACGGTCTATCTCGGCTGGTGGCTGCTGGCCTTCATCGACGGGCATGTGCGCCCGCTGATCCCCTCCGCCTACAACCCGGAAAACTATCTGCCCTTCTCGATCCCCGGCATCGGGGTGCTGACGCTGATCATCGTGCTGACCCTGATCGGCGCCTTCGCCGCCGGCTATGTCGGGCGGCTGGTGGTGCGCATCGGCGAAGGCGTGGTGGAGCGCATGCCGGTCGTCCGCTCCGTCTACGGGGCGGTCAAGCAGATCGTCGAGACGGTGCTCGCCAAGAAGTCCAAGGCCTTCCGCGAGGTGGTCCTGGTGGAGTTCCCGCGCCACGGCATCTGGTCGCTGGGCTTCATCACCGGCGCCGCCCATCCGGAGATCCAGAAGATCTCCGAGGAGGAGATGGTGCACGTCTTCATCCCCTGTGCCCCGCCGACCGCCGGCTATCTGGCGATCCTGCCGCGGCGCGAGGTGACCGTTCTGGACATGACGGTGGAGGATGGGCTGAAGCTGGTGATGTCCGGCGGCATCGTCACCCCGCCGAACCGCAAGCCCCCTCCGCAGCTTCACAAGCTGGATCGGGAGCGCAAAAGCGCCTGACCAGCACCAGCCCCCTCAACTCGCTCAGTAGCTCACACGGATGCCTTCGCGGTATTGCTGGGCGGATTTCGCGTCCTCGAAAGCACCAACTCCGCTCTTCTGCATCGCTTCCCACGCCGCCATGACCTCTTCGCGCAATTGAACCCGCTGGCCCATCACCGGAGCGTCCGTCCTGGCTTGCGTTGCAGGAAGGGAGATCGAGGGAAACAACGAATCGTCCGACGTGAATTCACGGTCCTGCGCAACCGTATGGGTGGATGGCTGCCCCGTCCGCTCGGCAATCAGAGAAGCCGCATCACGCTCTCCGAGGGAGCGAAGGGCCTTGTCAATGGAGGACAGGTCAACCCCGGCGTCCTTCAACTTATAAGCCGCATCGGCTTCCTTGCGTGTGTACGCCATCCGCGAGTCGGCAGGCTGCGTGATGCTGAAGCCCTGGAAGGGATCCAGAATCATACGCTGGTTACCGGATTGAGCAAGCAACAGCGCCGGGTTGGTGCCCTGCGCCATCAGTGAGGTCGATATCTCTCCATACTGCTCCGACGCTCCCTGACCACGCTGATCCAGCAGGGACAGCTTTCCCATAAGCTCCTCTCGCTTCGCACTGGTCGCGCTGAGAGCTTTTCTGAAATCATCCGACGTGGTGTCGTCGCTGGAGAAAAGCCCCGCATTATCATTGTGAGCCATGCGAAACGTCGCCGAGTACGCCGTGAGACGGGACTCTTTGAGCCGCTGTTTGAGCGCATTATGGACGTCTTCGCCGGTCAGCTTGCCGCTGTCGACCAACGACGACAACTGCGTCCGTGTTTCAGCAGACAGCGCATTGAACGCGGTCAAAGACTCATCACGCAGAGAAGAGGCCAGAGGGCTCAACGACACACTGTCCGCAATCCCTCCGGTGGTCCCACCGATCGCCCGCCCTGCTCCGCCTCCTGACGCCGACGAAGCGGACGGAGACGGAACGGAAGACGATGTGCGTTGGATTGATCCGCCCAGTTGTGAGGAGACATCGGAAATGCTCATCGCCGGATTCCTCGCCAGTTAGGAAAAGTGGCATTGCGCAAATTATAAACAAAAAGGATCATGAAGACGCCAGTCACACGCAAAACCACACACATATGCGTTAATAAATTCAGGACGCATCTTACCAAAACCAAACATTGATCAACGCCCAGCCGACAAGGCGCTTTGAATTTCTCACGCGACCTGCGTACAAGCGTTGATCAATATTGTTAATATTCAATTACTCTCTTCCAAGAATCACTCAGGTGAACAGGCTGTTCCATGACGAGTGCGCGAGAGCGCCCCAGCCGCTGACGAGCGATCCGTTGACTGCGGCTCCCTCAATGGTACCAACACCATCGTTTCCGAGATTCGTCAGCATTCCGCGAATCATAATGCCATTGTCGAAGCTGCCATCGTTAAGCTCGCCGCTCTGGTAAATGTAAAATGTGGATCGATCATCGCCCCAAGTCACCGTGAGCGATGTGGCATTCACCATGTAAAGAAAGTCAGAATTATTGAACTCATTCCCTGATAGATCATCAACGACGGTAATTCCGCCAAGAGCAAAGTCGTGATAGTATAAATCATTACCAGATCCGCCATATAGCGTATCGGCATTGCTCAATCCGGAAGCTGCACCTCCGCCAAGGATCGTATCGTTGCCGTTGTTCCCGTAAACACGATCCCGTCCCCAGCCGCCATCAGCGTAATCGTTTCCATCATCGGCGTAGATCCAGTCATCTCCGCCGCCGCCGTATATTTCGTCGTTCCCCTGAAGGCCAACAATACTATCATCACCGGTGGTTCCAGGCAGATAATCCGCGCCCGCCGTTCCAATAATCACAGCCATGACGAACTCCTTATTCAATTTATGATTCCATTGATGAGGATTCATCATTAGCCGACAGGAAGACAATTTTCAAGGGAAAAACACAAACGTGCACCAACCATTAGTTATCTAATCATTAGACACAGACACAAATTATTTGAGTATTTGCGTATGCATCGCATTTCGTTGAAGAAGTGTAGACGAGCATTTCTCCTGCCGACTTGGCAGTGGTGATGCATTGAAAGAGAGGCACTCTTTGGGGACCCGGCGACGGGCAGGCTCACGCGAAAAAGCGCGCGCACGTCAGGCTTGAGAAGCTTGCCGGAGAACAGACTTGAGGCGCCGATCAAGATTTTGATCGGACCGAGCAAAATCAATGGTTTGCGCCCATGAAAACGGGGTCTTGTTCTGCGCTACTACCCCGACCGCAACGTCTTTGCGGCGGCATCCCGCTCGAACAGGTACAGCAGGGTGCGCAGCGCTTGACCGCGCTCGCCGGCCAAGTCCGGATCGCGGTCCACGATCAGCTTCGCGTCGTCGCGGGCGGCGGCCAGCAGATCGCCGTGCACCGCCAGATCGGCCATGCGGAACTCGGGCAGGCCCGATTGGCGGGTGCCCAGCACCTCCCCCGCGCCGCGCAGCCGCAAGTCCTCCTCCGCGATGACGAAGCCGTCCTCGGTGTCGCGCATCGTCTTCAGGCGGGCGCGCGCCGTCTCCGTCAATTGCGGGTCGAACATCAGCAGGCAGGACGACGGCTTCTCGCCACGC
The DNA here is from genome assembly GCF_022023855.1 of Azospirillum brasilense. Lineage (NCBI taxonomy): Bacteria > Pseudomonadati > Pseudomonadota > Alphaproteobacteria > Rhodospirillales > Azospirillaceae > Azospirillum > Azospirillum brasilense. The sequence goes on along the minus strand of NZ_CP059449.1, from coordinate 2,230,957 downwards.
CCCACCCGGCCGCGGAGCTGGTGAAGCTGGGCGAGGCCGAAGCGCTCGGCGTGCTCGATCACCATGACGGTGGCCTCGGGCACGTTCACGCCGACCTCAATGACCGTGGTGGCGACCAGGACGTCCAGGTTCCCGGCCTGGAAGGCGGCCATGACGGCGTCCTTGTCCGGCCCGCGCATCTTGCCATGCACCAGCCCCACCCGGTCGCCGAAGGTGGCGCGCAGGAAGGCGTGGCGCTCCGTCGCGGCGGCGAGGTCGGTCTGTTCCGATTCGTCGACCAGCGGGCAGACCCAATAGACCCGCGCGCCCTCCTGCACCTTGCGGTGGATGCCGTGCACCACCTCCTCCAGCCGGTCGAGCGCGATGGTCACGGTCTGGATCGGCTTGCGCCCCGCCGGCTTCTCGGTCAGGCGCGACACGTCCATGTCGCCGTAGGCGGTGAGCGTCAGCGTGCGCGGGATCGGCGTCGCCGTCATCACCAGCACGTCCACCGCCCGCCCCTTGGCGGAGAGCTGGAGCCGCTGATGGACGCCGAAGCGGTGCTGCTCGTCGATCACCGCCAGGGCGAGATCCTTGAAGGCGACGTCCTCCTGGAACAGCGCGTGGGTGCCGACCAGCAGCGGCAGCTCGCCCGAGGCCAGCCGGTCCAGCACCGCCTGCCGCGCCTTGCCCTTGTCACGCCCGGTCAGCAGGGCGAGGTCAACCCCCGCCGCCTTGCACAGCGGGGCGAGGCTCTCGGCATGCTGGCGCGCCAGGATCTCGGTGGGCGCCATCAGGGCGGCCTGATGGCCGGCCTCCACCGCGTTCAGCATCGCCATCAGCGCGACCACCGTCTTGCCGCTGCCGACGTCGCCCTGGAGCAGGCGCAGCATCCGCCGCTCCGACGCCATGTCCTCGTAGATTTCCTCCAGCGAGCCGGCCTGGGACTTGGTCAGGGAAAACGGCAGCGCGGCGGCCACCTTGGCGCGCAGCCGCCCGTCGCCCTGGATGACTCGGCCCGACAGGCGACGCTGCTGGATGCGGACCAGCGTCAGGGCGAGCTGATTCGACAGCAGCTCGTCATAGGCCAGCCTGCGGCGGATCGGGTTGGTCGGGGCGAGGTCGGCCTCGTCCTCCGGCGTGTGGGCGCGGCGGATCGACTCGTGCCACGTCGGCCAGCCGTTGCGGGCGCGCCACGCGGCGTCCTGCCATTCCGGCAGTTCCGGCACATCGTTCAGCATGGCTCGAACGGCCTTGCGCAGCGTCTTGGCCGGAAGCCCGGCGGTCATCGGGTAGACCGGCTCCACCGCCTCGATCTCGTCCTTCGACTCCAGCGGGACCACGGCGTCGGGGTGGGTGATCTGCGGCGTGTCGTGGAACCACTCGACCTTGCCGGACACCACCACCGTCTTGCCGACCGGCATCTGCCGTTCCAGCCAGTCGCCCTTCACATGGAAATAGATCAACTCCAGCACGCCCGTCTCGTCGGTGCAGCGGACCTTGTAGGGATGGCGGGAGTTGAGCGGAGCGGCGTGTGAATCGATGCGCACCGTCATGGTGGCGATCCGCCCGTTCGGCGCCTCGGCGATCTTCGGGGCGTAGCGGCGGTCGATGACACCGCACGGCAGGTGCCACAGCAGGTCCACGACCTGCGGACCGGCCAGCTTTTCGACGAGCTTGCCCAGCCGGGGACCGAGGCCGGGGAGCGCCGTCACCGGGCGGAACAGGGGGAAGAGAACGACGGGACGCACGGGAATGGAGTCTCAGCAGCGGGGATACGGGGGCCTGTGGCACCCATTCAAGCCCGCCGATGGGGCTCCGCGTCAAGCGCGGCGGTTTCCGATAAAGGCTGGGAGGGGAAAAGAAGACGGCGGTGTGCAAGGGTTTGGGGGGAAGCCTGGGCGGGGGACGCCGATCCAAGGCAAAAACCCTATGCACACCGCCGCAAGAAACGATCCGAGGGTATGCGGGAACATTCCGGATCGTGTGTGGCCGGCGGCGGGAACCGCCGGTGGATGACTCGCCAGTAATCAAACGTCGTCAATGACTGCAGTTGTAGCGCCCCCCGCCTGACCCCAGCGTTGCGGGATCATGAAATCCGTTTCATGAAGCCGCCGCTCACCGGGCGGCGGCCAGTAGGGCGTCGATGTCCACATGCTCCTCCAGCCGGGCGGCGATGCGGTCGAGCGCCTCTTCGACTGTCGCGACGTAGGATTGGCCGGACGCCTCGGCCCCCAGCCCCGTCAGGAAGGCGGCGCGGAAGCCGTCCGCCCCGAACAGGCCGTGCAGGTAGCAGCCCATCACCCGCCCGTCGGCGGACACCGCGCCGTCGGTCTGCCCGCCCGTCAGGGTCAGCATCGGGCGGGCGCGGTCCGCCCCCTCCGTGCGGCCCATGTGCATCTCATAGCCAGCGACCGCGGCCCCCGTGGCGGTATCGACACCGGTCGCCTCTTCCAGCACCTTAGGCCCCTTCAGCACGGTGTCCACGTCCAGCAGGCCCAGCCCCTCGGCCTCGCCCGGCGGTCCCTCGATGCCGTCCGGATCGGCGATGCGGCGGCCAAGCATCTGGTAGCCGCCGCAGATTCCCAGCACCCGCCCGCCGCGACGGCGATGGGCGGCCAGATCGACGTCCCAGCCCTGGGCGCGCAGCACCGCCAGATCGGCGATGGTCGCTTTGCTGCCCGGCAGGATGACCAGATCGGCGTCGCCCGGCAGGGGCTGGCCGCGCGGCACCATGGACAGGGCCACGTCCGGCTCCTGGGCCAGCGGGTCGACATCATCGAAGTTGGCGATGCGCGACAGCATCGGCACGGCGACGCGCAGCCGCCCTCCGGCGCGTGTCTTCCAGGTGTCCAGCGCCACCGCGTCCTCCGCCGGCAGCAGGGCGGCGTCGGCCAGCCAGGGCACGACGCCGAAGCTCGGCCAGCCCGTGCGCTCCGCGATAACCGACAGGCCGCCGTCGAACAACCGCACGTCACCGCGGAACTTGTTGATGAGGAAGCCGGCGACCAGCGCCCGCTCCTCCGGCGGGATCAGGGCGTGGGTACCGACGAGGCTGGCGATCACCCCGCCGCGATCGATGTCGCCGACCAGCACCACCGGCACGCCCGCCGCGGTGGCGAAGCCCATGTTGGCGATGTCGCCGGCCCTGAGATTGACCTCGGCCGGGCTGCCCGCCCCCTCGACCACCACCACGTCGGCCTCGGCCTTCAGCCGCTCGAAGCTGTCAAGCACGGTGGGGAGAAGCTGCCCCTTGCGCGACTGGTAGTCGCCGGCCCGTGCAGTGCCCGCCACGACGCCGCGCACCACCACCTGGGACCCGACGTCCGACTGCGGCTTCAGCAGCACCGGGTTCATGTGGACGGACGGGGCCACCCCGCAGGCCCGCGCTTGGAGCGCCTGGGCGCGCCCGATCTCGCCGCCGTCGGCGGTGACCGCGGCGTTGTTGGACATGTTCTGCGGCTTGAAGGGCCGCACGGTCAGGCCGCGGCGGACCAGCGCCCGGCACAGCCCGGCCACCAGCAGCGACTTGCCGACGTCGGACCCGGTGCCCTGAAGCATGATCGCGCGCGGCATGATCGCGCGAGGGAGGACCTTCGCTGCGGCCATGGCTCAGAACTCGATGCCCGGCTGGGCCTTGATGCCCGCCTGAAAGGGGTGCTTGACCAACGTCATCTCGGTCACGAGGTCGGCGGCCTCGATCAGCTCCGGCTTGGCGGTGCGGCCGGTGACCAGCACATGCAAGCCCTCGCGCCGCCCGGTCAGCACCGGAAGCACCTCCTCCACCGGCAGATAGCCCATGCGCAGCACGATGTTCAGCTCGTCGAGCACGATCAGGCCGTACTGGGGATCGGCCATGAGTTCCTGCGCCTTGGCCCAGGCGGCCTTGGCGGCGGCGATGTCGCGCTCGCGGTCCTGGGTCTCCCAGGTGAAGCCCTCGCCCATCGTGTAAAAGTCCACGAGGTCGTCGAAGCGCTCCAGCGCCACCGTCTCGCCGGTGGACCAGGCGCCCTTGACGAACTGCACCACGCCCACCCGCATGCCGTGCCCGGCGGCGCGCAGGATCAGGCCGAAGGCGGCGGTGGACTTGCCCTTGCCGTTGCCGGTGTTGACCATCAGCAGGCCCTTCTCCTGCGTCTTGCTGGCCATCACCCGGTCGTGCAGCGCCTTGCGCCGCTTCATCTTCTCGACGTGGCGTTCGTTCTGGTCGGCGTCTTCGGTCATGGTGTCTCTCCCTTCAGCAGCAGCGGCAGCCCGGCGGCGACGAAGGCCACCCGCTGGGCCACGGCGGCGATGTCCTGGTGCAGCCGCCCCGCATGGTCGCGGAAGCGGCGGGCCAGCGCGTTGTCCGGCACGATGCCCAGCCCCACCTCGTTGGAGACCAGCACCACCCGCCCCTCCACCGCCGCCAGGGCGGCCAGCAGGTCGGCGGAACGGGCGGGCACGTCGGCGTCGGCCATCATCAGGTTGGACAGCCACAGCGTCAGGCAATCGACCAGCACGCCCGTCCCGGCGCCGGCGTGGCGGCGCAGCGCGCCGGGCAGGTCCAGAGGCTCCTCCACCGTCGTCCAGCCGGGGCCGCGGTCCTCCTTGTGGCGGGCGACGCGGTCGGCCATCTCGGAGTCCCAGATCTCGGCCGTGGCGATGTAGACCCGCGGGCCGGGCGATGCAGTCACCAGCCCCTCGGCGTAGCGGCTCTTGCCGGAGCGGGCGCCGCCCAGGACGAGGGTGATATCGGTGCTCATAACGGTCGGGCCACCTTGACGCTTGCGAGATGGACGCTTGCGCGGAACCGGATGGTTAGCGCAGTTGGCGCCCCGGCGCAAACCGCCATGCCGGTTGTCCTCCCCCGCCACCCTCCCGTACCATCCGCCCGCCACTTTTTCTCCCGAACGACCCCGGAGCCGCCGACCGTGACCGATACCGCCCGGCCCCGCCCGGCCCTGGCCCGCGCCGCCGCGTTCCTCCGCCGCCTCATCGGCAAGCTGTTCCGCCGCGGCGCGCCCGTCCCGCCGCCCCCGCCGAGACCGGTGCCGGTGACGGAGCCGATGGAATCCGGGGTCTTCACCGACGACTCCGGCTCGCTCGCCTATCGGCTGTTCGTACCGAAGGGGGCGACGGGACCGCGCCCGCTGCTGGTCATGCTGCACGGCTGCACCCAGTCGCCGGAGGACTTCGCCGTCGGCACCCGCATGAACCGGCTGGCCGAGGAGGCCGGCTGCCTCGTCCTCTACCCGGAGCAGACCCCGGCGGCGAACGACAAGAAGTGCTGGAACTGGTTCAACCCCGACCACCAGCGCCGTGACCGCGGCGAACCGGCGCTGATGGCCGGAGCGGCCCGGCAGGTCCTGGCGGAACTGGGAGCCGATCCGCAGCGCGTCTACGTCGCCGGAATTTCGGCGGGTGGCTCCGCCGCGATGGTTCTGGCGATGACCCATCCCGACCTGTTCGCCGCGGTGGGCGTCCATTCCGGCCTGCCCTACGGCTCGGCCAGCGGCGTTCCGTCCGCCCTGCTGGCGATGAAGGCCGGCTCCTCGCCCGGCCAGCGTCCGGCGGTCGGGGCTCCGGTGGTGCCGGCCATCGTCTTCCACGGCGACGCGGACAAGGTCGTGCACCCGCGCAACGGCGATCATGTGATGGCCCAGGCCACCGCCAACGCGGAGGGGCTGACCGCGACGACCGAGGACGGGCAGGCCCCCGGCGGGCGCGGCTTCACCCGCACCGTCCACAGGGACCGCGACGGAGCGACGCTGTTCGAGCAGTGGACCGTCCACGGCAGCGGCCACGCCTGGTCCGGCGGCAGCCCGGACGGCACCTACACCGACCCGCAGGGGCCGGACGCCGCGCGGGAGATGCTGCGCTTCTTCCTGTCCCATCGGCACGCCGAGCCCGCGACAAGCGCGTGAGCCCCGCGGTTACCACTTTTGCACAACCGAATTCACGCCGCCCGTGCCATAAACTTCTCCAGCACCCACCAGCCCAACGATCCGGCCATGCGCGTCACCGCTCCCCGCCTCGCTGCCCTTGGCGCCCTCGCGCTTTGCCTGTCGGTGTCGCCGACGGCCCGGGCCGCCAACGTCTCCGCCGGGCAGGCCGAGGCGAAGGAGGCCGCCAAGTCGCTGGGCAACTGCACGCCCGCCAAGGTCGAGGTGATGAGCTACGTCACCGGCCGCTCCGGCCAGACCGTGTTCAAGGTGGGCTGCACGGAGGACAAGGACACCTTCGTGCTGGTGCAGTGCCGGTCGCGAATCTGCACGCTGCTGCGCTGATTCACGGCTTTTTAATGAGGTGTGCCTGGAATCGGACTCGAACACGGGACGGGGTGCAAGGGGAATGAGGCTCGCTCAGTCAATCGCGATGGTGGCGCTGGCGGTCCTTCCGCTCGGTGCCTGCAGCGGGCCGATGATGGTCGCCAGCCTCGGCGCCGATCTCGCCTCCGTCACCAGCACCAAGAAAACGCTCGGCGATCATGTGGTGTCCGCGGCGACCGGGCGCGACTGCTCGTCCGTGTCCTTCTCCGAAACCGGGCACTATTGCCCGGAGAAGGTCTACGTCGACCGCTCCCGCCTCTATTGCTACAAGACTCTGGCCGACGTGGATTGCCACCACATCCCCGACCCGCACCGCAACGGCCACACCGCCTTGGCGAGCCCCCCGCCGGACATCCGGCCGGAACCGCGGCAGCCGGGCTGGATCGAACGGATGATGACCGCGGCGGAGCAATAAGCCCGGCGGAGCAAACCCCCGCTCCGGGCCTCAGCGCATCTTCTTCGCCACGAAGGCCTTGGCGAGGGTCATCATCGCCTTCTCATGGGTGACGCCGCCCTGCCCGCCCTTGCCGGCGGGAACCACCATGGTGGCGGACTTGACCGGAGCGGCTGAGCCGGCGCGGCCGCGCGGCGCCGGTGCGTCCTCATCGGGGTCGCGGCCGAGGCGGCTCAGCACGTCGGCCAGCGCCTCCTTGCTCAGCGCGGAATCCACGGAACTGCGGGACCGGCCCGGCTGCGCGGGCGCAGACCGGCTGGACGCCGACGGGCGGACGCCCCGCTCGATCGCCGCCGCGGCGATGGCCTTCAGGAAGGGCTGCGAGATGCCCAGCAGGAGCTGCGGGTCCTCGACCGCCCAGGTCATCAGTAGTTTTTGCGCGGTCGCCCGGCTCCCCTTGGCCGCCACCAGCGCGTCGCGCACCTTGCCGTCCACATAGGAATTCGCCATCGCCACACGCCTCCGACCGCCGCGGACGCTCATCCGCGCAACAGGGCGACTCTCCGGCGGCAAGGGTTAACAAAGGGTTGCAAAGGCGGTTGGCCGAACGCAGGAGGGCGCCCCACGGGCTGGGCGGTTGCGCGGCGGGGTGGGAATGGGGGATAGTGGGCCTATGCTGATCGAAACCTACGCCGACCTGATCTGCCCCTGGTGCTACATCGGAAAGCGGCGGCTTGCCCGCGCGCTGGCCGATCGCCCTCGCGTCCAGGTGGAATTGCGCTGGCAGCCCTTCCAGCTCAACCCGGACATGGCGGCGGGCGGGATGGAGCGCAGCGCCTATCTGGCGGCCAAGTTCGGCGGCACGGAGCGGGCGCGGCAGATCCATCTGGTGGTCGAGGAAACGGCGGAGCGCGACGGACTGCCGCTGCGGCTGGACCGCATCCGGCGCTCACCCAACAGCTTCGACGGGCACCGGCTGATCCGCATCGCCGCCCGCCACGGGCTGGGCGACCGGATGGCCGACGCGCTGTTCCACGCCTATTTCGTGGACGGGCTGGACATCGGCGACCGCGACACGCTGGCTGCGACCGCCGCCGGCCTGGGCTTCGATTTCACGGAGATCAAAAATCTGCTGAATGGCGATGCGGAGACCACGGCGGTCTTCAACGCCGACGCCACGGCGCGGCAGCTCGGCCTTCAGGCGGTGCCCTGCTACATCTTCAACCGGCGTTACGCGCTGTCCGGCGCGCAGGAGCCCGCCAGCTTCCTCCCGCTTCTCGACCTCGGGGTGGAGGAGCAGGAAGGCGTGACGGCGGCGGCCGATTGATGATCGTGGAATTTTAATGATGATCCGGGTCACCCCGCGCATCAGCCTGGACGAGAGCGAACTTCAGGAGAGCTTCATCCGCGCCTCCGGCCCGGGCGGCCAGCACGTCAACAAGACGGACAGCGCGGTGCAATTGCGCTTCGACGTGGCGGCCTCGCCGAACATCCCCGACGACGTGAAGGCCCGGCTGGTCCGGCTGGCCGGCTCGCGCATGACGGCGGCGGGCGTGCTGATCATCGTTGGCGACACCTACCGCAGCCAGCTTCGCAACCGCGAGGACGTGCGCGAGCGGCTGATCGACCTGATCCGCGACGCAACGGTGGTGCCTAAGAGCCGCCGCCCGACCAAGCCGACCCTTGGCTCCAAGAAACGTCGCCTGGAGGCCAAGGGTCAGCGGTCCGACATCAAGCGTCTGCGCTCCGGCAAGCCGGAGGACTGAGGCGGTTTATTGCGGCGTCTTCTGCCGGCTCAACGAGATCATGTTCCCGCCATACTGGAACTCCGGCAGGTTGGCGAACTGGTCCTTGGTGAGCTGGGTCGCCACGATGGCGTCCTGCTGCTGGTTGTAGCGGACGTTGTCGATGTCCAGCGCCACGTTGCGCCCGCCGATGCCCATGATGCCGCCGGTGGAGACCACCAGTTGGCTCGGGCGGTTGCTGCGGTTGAACAGCACGTCCTCGACCTGCCCCACCTTCTGCCCGTCATAGGCGACGACCGACTTGCCCAGCATGGCCTGCGGCTCAATCCGCGAGGCGGTCTGGAGCGATTGCTCGGACATCGGGCGGGAAGCCTGATCGCTTCCCCCACCAAACCAGCTCGACGTCTCGGCGCAGCCCCCCAAAGCCAATAGCGCAACCGCCGACAGGACCGGAACAGCAACCTTACGCATAGCCCCCTCCTTCTGACGAGATAACCACGCGGGTTTAAACAGGCTGTCGACCGCAATCGTCACGGTGTCTTGCGGCGATCGCGCCCGACGCGCCGGAACGCGCCGCGTCCAGCCGTGTTCTGCACACTCTCAACTCTCCCCCGAGGCTCCGCCGATCATGGCCGAAGACACCGCCCGCCGGTTGCAGGCCCGCCCCATTCCGGTGCCGAAGGCCGCCCCGCCCGCCTCCACCCAGACGACGCTGCTGGTCACTGCGCTGGTGGTGGCGACCCTGTATCTGGGAAGCGACATCCTTGTCCCCATCGCGCTGGCGGTGCTGCTGACCTTCGTCCTGGCGCCCATCGTCAGCCGGCTGGAGCGGCTGCGTCTGGGCCGGGTACCGTCGGTGCTGGCCGTGGTGGTGCTGGTCTTCGCGGGCATCGCCGGCTTCGGCATGGTGGTCGGCGGGCAGATCGCCGATCTGGCCGACAACCTGCCCAGCTACCAGCGCAACGTCCACGCCAAGCTGGATTCGCTGCGCTCCAGCGCGTCGTCGGCGGGCAGCGGCGGGGTGGTCCAGCAGGCGACCGAAGCCTTCCGCGACCTGAAGCAGGGGCTGGAGCAGGTAACCGGGGAAAACCCGCCCGCCGCCACGGCACCCGCCAGCGCCCTGCCCGCCCCCGGCGCCGCGCGGGAGCCGGTGCCGGTGCGGATCGAGCAGGACGGCTCCGACGCGCTGACCATAATCAGCGACGTGCTGGGGCCGGCCATGGCGCCGGTCGCCACGGCGGGCATGGTGCTGGTCTTCACCATCTTCATGCTGCTGCAACGCGAGGATCTGCGCGACCGGCTGATCCGGCTGGCCGGGTCCGGCGACCTCAGTCGCACGACGGAGGCGATGAACGACGCGGGCGAGCGGGTCAGCCGCTATCTGCTGATGCAGTGCGTGGTCAACGTGACCTACGGCCTGCCCATCGGGATCGGGCTGTGGCTGCTCGGCGTGCCCAACCCGCTCTTGTGGGGGATGCTGGCGACGGTGCTGCGCTTCATCCCCTTCCTGGGACCGGCGATCGCCGCGGCCTTCCCAATCCTGCTGTCCTTCGCGGTCGATGCGGGATGGACCCTGCCGCTGCTCTGCATCGCCCTGTTCGTGGCGGTGGAGCTGTTTTCCAACAATGTGGTGGAGCCCTGGCTCTACGGCTCCGCCACCGGTCTGTCGTCCCTGGCGATCATCGTCGCGGCGGTGTTCTGGACCACGCTGTGGGGGCCGGTCGGGCTGCTGCTGGCGACGCCGCTGACCGTCTGCCTCGTCGTGCTGGGGCGGCACGTGCCGCAGCTTCATTTCCTGGAGGTGATGCTGGGCGACCGCCCAGTCCTGCCCGACGAGGCCAAGCTGTACCAGCGCCTGCTCGCCCGCGACCCCATCGAGGCCATGGAGATCGCCGAGGAGAAGATGACCGGCGGCGGCCTCGCGGAGGCCGGGCACGGCCTGCTGCTGCCCGCCCTGTCACTGGCCGAGCAGGACCGCCAGCGCAACCGCCTGAACCCGGAGGGACGGCAGGCGGTGGCGGAGGGCATGACGGCGCTGCTGGACGAGATGATGGAAGCCTCCCCGCCCGCCGCAGAGGACACGCCGCTGGTCCTGTGCATCGGCGCCCGCAACGACCTGGACGAGGCGGCGGCGGCGCTGCTCGGCCATTTGCTGCGCCCGCGCGGGCTGCGCGCCGACGTGATCCCGTGCGAGAAGGTGTCCGTCCGCTCCATCGCCGCGCTGGCCCCGACCGGCGTGTCGGCGGTGGTCCTGTCCTATCTGAATCCGTCCGCCCTCTCCCACGCACGCAGACTGGTGCGTCGGTTGCGCCTGCATTTCGGCCCGAACGTGCCGATCCTGCTCTGCCTGTGGAGCGCCCACCCCGAGGCCGACGCTCCGGAGCACGCCATATCCCAGACCTCGGCCGACCGCGTCGCCACCAGCCTGACCGGCGCCGTCACGCAGTTGGAGGAGCTGGGCGTTCTCGCCGCCGTCGAGGCGGAGAAGGCCCCGCAGGCGTAATGATCAGGAGGGTGCGACGACGGTGCAGACGCGCTTCAGCGCGTCCGCCGCACGCTCCACGTCCTCGTCGCGCACCAGCACGTAATCGGTGTCGTAGGTGGACATGGCGAAGATCGGCACCCGCGCTTGGGCCAGCGGCACGGCGATGCGCGCCAGCACCCCAAACAGCGAGAAGTCCAGCGGCCCTTCCACCTTGAAGGCGCGCCAGCCGCGCTCCGCCGTCACGCCATCCGGCACGCGGGACTCGCGGCAGAGGATGGACAACTCCTCCCCCGTGCGGGTGGCGCTGACCAGCGGGTCGGTCCAGTCGAGCCAGCCGGGCATCCCGTCCCCCGGCGCCAGCCGCGCAACCGCCAGCCGATCGGGCAGGACCGACAGGGTGAGCGGCTTGGTCTCCGGCAGCAGGGCGGCGTCCAGCGTGGCGCGGTCCACCTCGAACGGCTTCAGGATGCGCTTGGCTCTCGCCGCCAGCGACGGAATGCGGGAGCGCATGGCCCGGCCCAGCATGTCCGCCGCGACCGGGCGAAGCTCCGGATCGTCCGCCGCCAGATCGACCATGGCCTGAAGCGCGGCGCTCTGCACGATCCGGCTGGCCCGGTTCTCGAACCAGCCCTCCAAAAGCGCCACGGCGCGCCCGCGCTGCTCCTCGGTCAGGGTCAGGCGGGGAAGGACGGCCGCCAAGTGCCAGCGCACCTCCGCCTGCTCGATGGCCGCGGCGTCGGTCAGCAGCCGTTCCGCGAAAGCGTCCAATGGGCGGGCATCGCCGCGCGACACCCGCTCCAGGGCATCGGCGGCGCGCATCCTCACCCCGGCGTCGCCATCGAACAGGCAGGCGACCAGTTCCGGCAGGCGGGCGGGATCGGCGGCCACCGCCTCCGCCACCGTCGGAATGTCGCCGAATGCGCGACGGTCGCCGCCGAGCGCCAGGGCCTTCGCCAGCCCCCCGTCCTTTTTCATCGCCTCAGCGCCGCCCGAAGGGACGCGAGGGAATGTTCCGCCCGAACTTCGACCCGACTTTCAGCGCGCTGGGCCGTTGCGGAGGGGGCGGCGGTGGAGGCGGAGGCGCCTCGCCCTTCGGCACGGCGCCGCCGCCGGCCATCTGGGCGAGATCGCTCATCAGCCGGTTGACGCCGCGCACCCGCTGGGCCTCGTCGGCCCATTCGCGGGTGTAGACCAGCTTGTGGTCGGGCCGCAGCTTCATCAGACTCATCTGTTGGCTGATGTAGGTCAGCAGCTTGGCCGGCTCGGCGTAGCTGTTGTTGCGGAAGGTCAGAACGGCGCCCTTCGGCCCGGCGTCCACCCGCTCCACCCCCGCCTGTCGGCAGAGCTGCTTGATGGTCACCACGTCGAGCAGGTTCTCCACCTCGCCCGGCAGCTTGCCGAAGCGGTCGATCAGCTCCGCCGCGAAGCCGTCGATCTCCGCCCGATCCACCAGCTCCGCGATGCGGCGGTAGAGCGACAGGCGCACCGTCAGGTCGGGGACATACTCCTCCGGGATCAACACCGGCGTGCCCAGATTGATCTGCGGGGTCCAGGGCTGGTCCTCCGCGCCGCTCGGCACCTGCCCATCCATGCCGGCGCGGGCGTTGGCGACGGCCTCCTCCAGCATGTGCTGGTACAGCTCGACGCCGACCTCCTTGACGTGGCCCGACTGCTCCTCGCCCAGCAGGTTGCCGGCGCCGCGGATGTCCATGTCGTGGCTGGCCAGCTGGAAGCCGGCGCCCAGGCTGTCCAGCGTCTCGATGACGTGCAGCCGCTGCTGCGCCGTGCCGGTCAGCGGCTTGTTCGGCGCGTAGGTGAGGTAGGCGTAACCGCGCACCTTCGACCGGCCGACACGCCCGCGGATCTGGTAGAGCTGGGCCAGACCGAACATGTCCGCCCGGTGCACGATCAGCGTGTTGGCGTTGGGGATGTCGATGCCGCTCTCGATGATGTTGGTGGCGAGAAGCACCTCGAACTTGCCTTCGTCGAAGGCGGTCATCACCTCCTCCAGCTCGCTGGCGGGCATCTGGCCGTGGGCGGTGACGATCTTGACCTCGGGTACCAGTTCGCGCACCCGCTCGGCGACCTTGGGCAGGTCCTCCACTCGCGGGCAGACGTAGAAGGTCTGGCCGCCCCGGTAATGCTCGCGCAGGATGGCCTCGCGCACCACCACCGGGTCGTAGGGCAGGACGAAGGTGCGCACCGCCAGACGGTCCACCGGCGGGGTGGCGATCAGCGACAGCTCGCGCACGCCGCTCAGTGCCATCTGGAGCGTGCGCGGGATCGGCGTGGCGGTCAGCGTCAGGACGTGCACGTCGGCGCGCAGCTCCTTCAGCCGCTCCTTCTGCTTCACGCCGAAATGCTGCTCCTCGTCGACGATGACCATGCCGAGCTGCTTGAACTGCACGCCCTTGCCGAGCAGCGCGTGGGTGCCGATGACGATGTCGGCGGTGCCCTCCGTCAGCTCCTGCTTGACCTTGTTCTGCTCCTTCGCCGTGACCATGCGGGAGAGCTGGACGATGCGCAGCGGCAGCCCGGCGAAGCGGGTCGTGAAGGTCTTGAAGTGCTGGCGCGCCAGCAGCGTGGTCGGCACCACCACGGCGACCTGCTGGCCGCTCATGGCAACGAGGAAGGCGGCGCGCAGCGCGACCTCCGTCTTGCCGAAGCCGACGTCGCCGCAGACCAGACGGTCCATCGGACGGCCCGAACCGAGGTCGGTGAAGACCTCCTCGATGGCCTTCAGCTGGTCGTCCGTTTCCGGATAGGGGAAGCGGGCGGCGAACTCCTGATAGACGCCCTCCGGCGTGTAGACCGGGTCGGCCTTCTTCAGCATGCGCTCGGCGGCGATCTTCAAAAGCGCCTCGGCCATGTCCTTCAGGCGCTTCTTGACGCGGGCCTTGCGGCCCTGCCAGCCGGCCCCACCCAGCTTGTCGAGCTGCGCGTGCGCGTCCTCAGACCCGTAGCGGGTCAGCACCTCGATGTTCTCGACGGGGACGTAGAGCTTGTCGCCGCCCTCGTAGATCAGCCGCAGGCAATCGTGCGGCGCCCCGGACACCTCCAGCGTCTCCAGCCCGTCGTAGCGCCCGATGCCGTGGTCCATGTGCACCACGAGGTCGCCCGAGGCCAGCGCCGTGTATTCGGCGATGAAGTTGGCGGCCTTGCGCTTCTTCTTCGCCGCCGGGCGGACGAGGCGGTCGCCGAGGATGTCCTGCTCGGTGATGACGGCCATGTCGGCGGAGGTGAAGCCGTGCTCCATCCCCAGCACGATCATGCCGATGACGTGGCGGTCGAAGCGGCGGACGTCCTCGATGCTCTCCGCCGGCTCGAGCCCCGGAATGCCGTGGTCGCCCAGCACCGTCATCAGACGGTCGCGCGAGCCCGCGGAATAGCCGGCCACCAGCACGCGCCGCCCGTCGGCCCGCAGGGCGCGGATGTGGTCCTTCACCGCCTCGAAGACGTTCACGTCGGGCCGCGCCCGCTCCTCGGCGAAGTCGTGGCCGCGCCGACCGCCGGCGTCCAGCGTGCCCTTGATGCCCGGCGGCGTGCCGAAGGGCTGGAGCTGCGCCACGGCGTGGGTGGCGAACAGGTCGTCCCAGGCCTGGGCGTCGAGGAACATCATGCCGACCGGCACCGGCTTGTAGACCGGCGAGCCCGTCCGCTTCTCGATGACGATCATGCTCTCGCGGGAGGCGTGGAAGTCCATCACCTGCGCGATGCGCGAATCGCGCGCCTCCGTCGCCTGATGGTCCAGCGACAGGATGGCCTTGGGCATGTAGGCCAGCAGCGATTCCATCGTCTCGTGGAACAGCGGCAGCCAATGCTCCATGCCGCCGTACTTGCGCCCGGCGCTGATCGCCTCATAGAGCGGGTCGTCGTCGGTGACGGCGCCGAACAGCTCGCGGTAGCCGGAGCGGAAGCGGGCGATGCCGGCCTCGTCCAGGAAGACCTCCGACATCGGCTTCAGGTCGACGCCGTCGCGCTTGTCGGTGGTGCGCTGCGACATGGGATCGAAGCTGCGCACGGCCTCCAGCTCGTCGCCGAACAGGTCGAGGCGCAGCGGCTCGTCGGTGCCCGGCGGGAACAGGTCTATGATGCCGCCGCGCACGGCGAACTCGCCCGGCTCGCGCACCGTCTGGGCGCGGGTGTAGCCGTTGCCGGCCAGATAGCGCTGCAGCTTCTCCAGGTCGATCCGGTCGCGCAGCTTCGCCGAGAACACCGCGTCGCGGAAGGCGGCGCGGGGCGGCACCTTCTGCACCATGGCGTTGACGGTGGTCAGCACGACCAGCGGTGCGGCGTCCGCCTTGCGCGCCAGAAGGCGGGTCAGCGTGTCGATGCGCTTCGCCACGATGCCGCCGTTGGGCGACACCCGGTCGTAGGGCAGGCAGTCCCAGGCCGGGAAGACCTGCACCTCCAGCGACGGCGCGAAGAAGGCCAGCGCCTCCGCCAGCTGGGCGGCGCGGCTGTCGTCGAGCGCGACGTGGAGAAGTCCGGCGCTCCCCGCCCGCTTGGCGAGGTCGGCGAGGACGCGGGCGTCATGACCGGCGGGGGCGCCGCCGACCAGAAGGCGGCCGGAGCGTCCCGGCTGCAACTGTTCGAAGCTGGGCAAGGATCGGGCCTCAGGACCCCTGACGGGGCGTGTAGCGGAACTTGGTCAACAGCTGCATGACGTCGGTGTCATGCTCGGCGGGCAGCGGCTCGCGCCCGGCGTACCAGTTGTAGAGGTCGGGGTCGCTGAGTTCGAGCAGCGCCTCGTAGCGGTCGAGCTGCGCGTGATCGAAGTCCGGGACATGGGCGTCGGCGAAGCTGCCGATCAGCAGGTCCATTTCCCGCATGCCGCGGTGCCACGACCGGAAGCGCAGCCGCTTGCGCCGGTTTTCCAGGGATTCGCCGCTCTCGGACAGGGTGTTCTCGTCGCTCATGCCATCCACGCCAAAAAGCCCCGGCCCCGGAAGATAGGGGGCGGAGCGGTCCACATCCACCCCCGCATCCTGCACACCGGCACGCCCCCGCGCAAACCGAAATGCCGGACGATCCCCCGGAAGGAGCGTGATTCAGCGCGCCAGCCACGCCTCCAGCCCGTCGCGCAGGTCGGGGCCGGGGGCCAGCCGGGCGAAGCGCTCCGTCTCCACCGCCAGCCCTTCGCCGATGGTCATGTTCAGCCCTCGGGTCACCGCCCCCAGGATGCCGGACGCCGCCGCCGGGGAGTGCCGGACGATCCGCCCAGCCAGTTCGAAGGCCGCGGGCAGCAGCGCGTCGTGGGCCACCACCTGATTGACCAGCCCCACCGCCAGCGCTGTCGCCGGCGGGAAGGCGTCGCCGGTCAGCAGCCATTCCAGCGCCCGCTTGCGCCCCACATTGCGGGGAAGCCGCTGCGTCCCGCCGAAGGTCGGCATCATGCCGAGCTTGATCTCCGCCTTGGAGAAGGTCGCCCGCTCGCTGGCCACGGCGAGGTGTGCCGCCTCCAGAATCTCGCAGCCGCCGCCGTAGCAGATGCCGTTGACCGCGGCGATGATGGGCTTGGGGAAGGACTCGATGCGCGCACACAGCGTCTGTCCGGGCCGGAAGGCGCGCACCGCCGCCTCCGGTCCCCGCCGGACGGCCGGGGTGAACTCCGCAATGTCCGCCCCGGCGGAGAAGGCCCGCTCCCCGGCGCCAGTGACGATGATGGCCCGCACCGCCGCGTCGGCCTCCAGCGCGTCCAGCGTGTCGAGCATGGCGGCGGCCAGCGCCGTGCTGATGGCGTTCAGCTTGGCGGGGCGGTTCAGGGTGAGGGTGGCGATTCCTCCGGCGGTGACGCACAGCACGGGGTTGGCGGGGTCGGCGTGTTTGGTCGTCAGGGGCATGGCGCGGTCCTTTTGTCCTGCGTTTGGGATGCCCCACTGTCGAGCCCGAGCCACGCTCCTGACAAACGAGTACGCCGCGTGTTCGGGTGAGCAACGCTCACCTGAAACCGGGCCTCTGCCGCACGCCAAAGCGTCACCTTGACAGAATCGCGACAGTTGGTACACTGAACAGTCCCAGCCATTAGCCGTGGAGGTCGCCATGACCGACGGTTCGATTGGACGCTCGGAACCTCTGGTCCGCTCGGCCGGCGTGGTGGAGCGCACCGGCAGCGCGACCGACCGCAGGAAACGGCGGCAGAATCGGCAGGACCTGCAACAGCAGGAGCGCGAGCAGCAGGAACGCCGCGACCAGGACGAGGCCAACCACAAGCGGCGGCGCCTCTACGACCTGCTGTTCGACGAGATCGACGAGCTGGACACGCTGAACGCCGGGCAGCGGGCGCGCATCAAACAGAATCTGCGCGCGCAGCTCGCGAACCGCCGTCCGCCGCCGCATCTCGCCCCCAACCTCACCCAGCCGCCGCCGGCGGATGAGGACATCGAACGCATCGCAGCGGCGCTCCTCGAAAAGGCCGTTGCGGTCCATTCGGTCGACCATGACCACATCGTCGACATGGCGGCGCCGACGCACCCGGCGCTTCCGCCCGGACAGACGGCGGAGAATGTGGCGCTCGCCAACCAGCTCCGCGATTGCCTGGAACGGCGGACGACGACATCGCGGCGCGTTGCCGTGTATCTGCGCCTTCTTCTGACGCTCGAAGGCGCCTTCCGTCCGCATCTGGTGGTGGACGCCTGACGACAGTCCCACCGTGGCTGTGATGCGCGAATTCGGAGAAAGCCCCCCTCCGATGCGCCACCCAGGATGGTTGGACCATGCGGCACAATGGGCCTGTTGTTTCTCCGGCGGGGTTCGGGCGCGTTCCCGCGCCGTTCCCGCCGCGGAAAACCCGCTCCCGCAGGGAGGTTCCCCCGTGCCCGACACCCATCTCGCCACGCACGCCCAGCCGTCCGGCGACGCTCTTCGCCAAACTCTATCCACCCGTTTCCAGAAGATCCGCGCCCGCACCGCCGAACTCGCGGCGCCCTTGTCGCCCGAGGACCTGATGGTCCAATCGGTGGCCGACGGCGCGCCGGCCAAATGGCACCTCGCCCACACGACATGGCTGTTCGAAACCACCGTCCTGGTGCCCTGCAATCCCGGTTACCGTCCCTTCGACCCAGCCTTCCTGACGTTGTTCGCCGCCCGCGACGACCGGTTCGGCAGCCACCAGCTTCCCTCCCCCACCCTGCGCCTGCTCTCCCGGCCCAACGCGGCGGAGGTGATGCGCTACCGCGACCATGTGAACGCCGCGGTGCTGCACCTGCTGAACCAAGCCGACGAGGCCGACCTGCCGGAAATCGCCGACCGTGTGATCGTCGGCATCACGCATGAGCGGCGCCACCAGGAACGGCTGCTGACCCACATCAAGCACGCCTTCTGGAGCAACCCGCTGCGTCCCGCCTACGACCAGCCGCCACAGGCGGTTCCGACTCCGCCGCAGCTGGAACGCTGGATCGAGCATGAAGGCGGCATCGTCGAGATCGGGTTGACCAATGCCGGGGCTGGCTTCGATCATGAGGGGCCGCGCCACCGCGTCCATCTTGAGCCCTTCCGCCTCGCCGCCCTGCCGGTGTCCTGCGGCGCCTTCCGGGACTTCATCGAGGATGGCGGCTACGCGAAGCGCGCGCTCTGGCTCGCCGACGGCTGGGAGGCGGTGCAGACCGAGGGATGGCAGGCTCCGCTTTACTGGGAATGGCGCGACGGCGCGTGGCAGATCTTCACCCTCTACGGCATGCGCCCGCTCGATCCCGCCGAGCCGGTCTGCCATGTCAGTTGGTTCGAGGCCGACGCCTTCGCCCGCTGGGCCGGCAAGCGCCTGCCCGAGGAAGCCGAGTGGGAGGCCCTGGCGTCCTGCTGCGACAGCATGGGCAACCTGCTGGGCACCGGCAACCGCCACCCGCGCCCCAGCACCTGCCACGGCGACGGCCCGTGGCAATTGTTCGGCGACGTTTGGGAATGGACGCGCAGCCCCTTCGCCCCCTATCCCGGCTACCGTCTACCGGACGGGGTGGACGAGGCCGTTCATGGCCGCTTCATGATCAACCGCATGGTGTTGCGGGGCGGCAGCTGCGTCACCCCCTTCGACCACGCCAACCCGACGACCCGGCATTACCTGCGGCCGGAGTCCCGCCTGTCCTTCACCGGCCTGCGGCTGGCTGAGGATGCCTGACATATTGGAATCGTTTTAAACGGTGGCGCCGCACCGCAGCAAGCTCTATAACCATAATTAAATTATGGTCTATGGAGCCTGTGATGTCCCTCGATCTTCCTCCGGTGTTCCGCCACCACGTTTTCTGTTGCTCCCAGCAGCGCCCGCCCGGTCACCCGCGCGGGAGCTGTGCGGCGAAGAATGCCCACCCGCTGTGGGAACAGCTCGGCCAGCGCATCCAGGCCAAGGGATTGTTGGACGTCGGCATGGCCTGGACCGGCTGCCTCGGCTTCTGCTCCGCCGGGCCGCTGATGGTGGTCTATCCGGAGGGCCTGTGGTACCGCCCGGAAACGCCCGCCGACATCGACGAGATCGTCGATTCGCACCTCGTCAACGACACGCCGGTCGAACGGCTGGTGATGGTGCTGACCCGCTAAACGTAAAGGCTGAACGCAAAAGCCCCTCCGCGGCTTGGCCGGCGGAGGGGCTTTCTTCGTGCTGAACGACGATGCTATTTCCGGAACAGGAACTCGCGGCCAACCTTCACGCGCTTCTCTCCGTCATATTCGATGATGTCGGCGGTGGCGTAGGTCTCGGTCCAGCGCTCGGGCAGATAGCTGCCGGTGCCGATGATGTCGACGGGGGCGTTGGCCTCCGCCATCAGGCGGCACTTCGCCGGGCCGAAGCCGGAGCTGGCGACGATTTTCACCGCCGGGAAACCGGCCTCGTCCAGCTTCTCGCGCATGAAATGGATCGCCGCCGCCGACACGCCGGTGCCGATCAGGTAGCGGAGCTGCGTCTCGTCGCGATAGCCGCGGATGGAATGGGGGGCGTGCCGCTCCAGCACCGCGTAGGAGCCCGGCGGGTCCAGCCCTTCGAGGAAGCGCCCGCCCGGCGTGTCGAGCCGCACCGCCAACTTGCCCTGCGCGGCGAGGCCGGGGAAGCGGCGGCAGACCTCCATCGCGTCGGTCACCTCACGCCCGAAGTAATCGACCAGGACGGTCAGAGGCAGTTCGGGGAAGGTCTCGTGGAACATCTCCGCCGCCCGCACGGTCGATCCGGCGTAGCCGATCAGCGCGTGCGGCATCGTGCCCATGCCCTTCTTCTGGCCGAAGAAATGGGCGGTGGCGTCCGTGGCGTTGCCGATGAAGCCCTTGGCGCCGACCTTGCGCTTCGCCCGGTCCGACCCGACCGAGGCGGCGTAGGCCATCATCTCCTCCATCTCCGTGCCGGCGCAGTGGCGCGCCTCCATGGCGAGGAAGGCGGTCTTCGGCAGGTCGGCGCACATGGTGAAGGCGTTGTAGGCGCCGACGCAGGCGGGGCCGAGCTTCTGCAGAATGATCGTCTCGGTGTCGACCAGATGGTAGAAGGAGCCGGTGATGTAGAGGATCGGCTCGCCCGCACCGACCCACTTTCCTTCCGGATAGTTCAGGACGATGTCGAGGTCGAACCCGCGCTCCCGCGCAACCGCCTCCAGCCATTCGATGGCGAGTCGCGGCGCGCAGACCACCGGGCGGCGCATGAAGATGGCGTAGGTGACCTTCTTGTCACCGAATTTCCCGACCGCCTCCTTGGTCCGCTTGAAATAGGTGTCGGTCCATTCGGTGATGGCCGACGCGGGCGGATGGCTGGCGGGCGTGTGACTGGCCGGCGGCTGGTTCCTGGTCTCGTCCATGGCGATGTCCTTGTCTTCCCGCTCTTGCCCTTCACGATGGCCCCATCCGGAGTCCGCCCCCGCGGCGGGAACGGCAATCCGACTGAGAAACCAGCATTATACGCCCCGGCCCTCCGGTGGAAGAGGCTTCATCCGCTTCGGCCAACCGCCGCAAGCAATGGTGATTTACCGAAAATACGCTACGAAATCCGGCGCATTTCAAACACAAAGAAGCTGGGAAGAAATGGGCAGTTCCTGACTGTAATGTGCTGTCACCAAAAAGTATAAAATACCTGTATTTGACGCCTTCCTTTTACCCATCCACCATACACCCAAGAACAGGCACCACCCCCTTGCGGTGCCGGGAAAAGCGACGAGGTCGGCATGAGCCGGACAATCCGCCAGAACGCGCCGAACATTGCGGCAGGCCCCTCGACGGCAGCCACCTCGACGCTCGACCGCCTGAGCCGCCGTGTGGTGGTCGGGCTTCTCTGCACCATGGCCGGCTTGGCTGCAGCGGGCACCGGCGGGGCCTTCCTGCTGAAGCCCGGCACGGCGCAGGCCGGGCGTGTGGTGGGGGACACGCTGCGGACCGCCGCCAATTACGCGCGCCTGCCGGCGATGATCTTCACGCTGAGCGACGGCGACCGGCTGCGCGAGCTGCGGGTCCGCGTGGTGCTCGACATGGAGCCGACGGCCCCCGCCAAGACGGTGGAGAGCTACGGGCCGCGCATCGCCAGCGCCATGACCAACGTGATGCTGGAAACCGACCCCGGCGAATTGCGCGGGCGCAACGGCGCCTTCTACATCAAGGACGCGGTGATGCGCACCGCCGCGAAGGAACTCGGCGCGATGAAGATCCGTCAGGTGCTGGTCCAGGAACTCGTCATGCGCTGAGGGAAGGCCAGCCAGCCGCCTCGATCCGCCATCTCGGCCAACGCTCGACAGGCGTTCCGGAATGGGGAACACTCCTGTCCCGTTCGGATCTTGGGATTGCAAGGAGACGGCCGTGGCCGAGTTCGATTTCGACCTTTTCACCATCGGTGCCGGCTCCGGCGGCGTCGCGG
The DNA here is from genome assembly GCF_022023855.1 of Azospirillum brasilense. Taxonomy (NCBI): domain Bacteria; kingdom Pseudomonadati; phylum Pseudomonadota; class Alphaproteobacteria; order Rhodospirillales; family Azospirillaceae; genus Azospirillum; species Azospirillum brasilense. The sequence goes on along the minus strand of NZ_CP059449.1, from coordinate 2,209,230 downwards.
CCAGCCGGCGGGCCGCGGCCATGGGGGCCAAGGTCGCCATCTGCGAAGGCAGCCGGGTCGGCGGCACCTGCGTCATCCGCGGCTGCGTGCCAAAGAAGCTGCTGGTCTACGCCGCCCAGTTCCGCGACGCCTTCGAGGACTCCAGCGCCTATGGCTGGGCCACCGCCACGCCGGCCTTCGACTGGGCCACGCTGATCGGGCGCAAGGACGCGGAGATCGACCGGCTGAACGGCATCTACATCAAGATGCTGGAGAACTCCGGAGTCACCCTGCACACCGGCTTCGGACGGCTGATCGACCGCCACACGGTGGAGGTCGCCAACCAGCGCTACACCGCGAAGAACATCCTGGTCGCCACCGGCGGCTGGCCGGCGCTGCCCAAGATTCCGGGGATCGAGCACGCCGTCACCTCCAACGAGGCGTTGCAGCTCGGCACCCTGCCCCACTCGGTCATCATCCTGGGCGGCGGCTACATCGCCGTCGAATTCGCCGGGATCTTCCGGGGCTTGGGCGCCGAGGTCACGATCATGATCCGCGGCGAGGAGCTTCTGAACGGCTTCGACGACGACATCCGCGTCGCTCTGGCCCAGGAGATGCGCAAGCGCGGCATCACCATCCTCACCCGCACCCAGCCGGTGAAGGTCGAGGAAGGCCCCGGCGGCTTCACCGTCACCGACCAGCTGGGGCGGGAGCATTCCGCCGGCCTCGTCATGGCGGCGACCGGGCGCCGTCCGAACACGCGCGACCTCGGGCTGGAAGCCGCCGGCGTCGCGCTTGACGAGAACGGGGCGATCCGGGTGGATGAGTATTCGCGCACCAGCGTGGACAACATCTTCGCCGTGGGCGACGTGACCGACCGCATGGCCCTGACCCCCGTCGCCATCGCCGAGGGGCGCGCCTTCGTGGAGACGCTGTTCAACGACAACCCGACCAGCATCAGCTACGCCAACATCCCGACCGCCGTCTTCTCCATCCCGCCGCTCGGCACCGTCGGCCTGACAGAGGCGGAGGCGCGGGCGAAATTCGCGACGGTGGACATCTACAAGGCCGGTTTCCGCCCGATGAAGCACACCATGTCGGGCCGCGACGAGCGCGTCCTGATGAAGCTGGTCGTGGACGGCGAGAGCCAGCGGGTGCTCGGTTGCCACATGATGGGCATGGACGCGCCGGAGATCGTCCAGGGGCTGGGCATCGCCCTGAACTGTGGCGCCACTAAGAAAGATTTCGACCGCACCATCGCCCTCCACCCCTCTACCGCGGAAGAGTTCGTCCTGATGCGCGAGAAGGTGTCCTGACGATCGGACATAAAACCAAAGGTCAGGAGCCTGATTTCCTGGAACGCTTCTAAGAAGCCTGTGTTGAGGGCACACGACGATGGCGGCGGCGATCACGGCGGCGGTCCAGCACCACCGCGGAAGCCGCCGCCTCCCATCCTTCATCCAGGCTCCGGGAGGGCTCCTACGCATGTTCATGCACAACAAGAACCTGATGTACACGGTCCGCGTCGCTGAACCGGACCCGAAGCTGGCCAGCCTGATGCTGGAACAGTTCGGCGGTCCCCAGGGCGAACTGGCGGCGGCCTTGCGCTACTTCACGCAGGGCCTTTCCGACGAGGACCCGGGCCGCAAGGACATGCTGATCGACATCGCGACCGAGGAACTGAGCCATCTGGAGATCATCGGCAGCATCGTCGCCATGCTGACCAAGGGCGTGAAGGGCAAGCTCGCCGAGGGCGCCGAAGAGGTCACCGACCTCTATGCCGACATCGCCAAGGGCAACGGCAGCCACACGCTGGCCCTGCTCTACGGCGGCGGCCCGGCCCTGACCAACTCCGCGGGGCAGCTGTGGACCGGTGGCTACATCGACAGCATCGGCGAGCCGACCGCCGACCTGCGCTCCAACATCGCCGCCGAATCGCGGGCCAAGATCATCTATGAGCGCCTCATCAACATCACCCCGGACCCGGGCGTGAAGGACGCGCTGACCTTCCTGATGACCCGCGAGGTGGCGCACCAGAAGATGTTCGAGAAGGCGCTCTATTCCATCGAGAACAACTTCCCGCCGGGCAAGCTGCCGGGCAACCCCGAATACACCGACAAGTACTACAACATGAGCCAGGGCGACGGCGACATGCGCGGCCCGTGGAACCAGGGCGAGCAGTGGGAGTTCGTGAACATCACCCCCGACCAGGCCCCGGTCAGTGGCGGTGACGGCAACCCCTCGGTCCGGCTGGCGGCGGAAGAGATGAAGGCCGTCAACGAGGCCGCCAAGCGCACCATGTCGCGCACCGACGTGAACCCGGTGACGGGTGCCGACCTCGGCGCCGGCCCCGGCTCCGGCAAGATGACCCCGGTGAAGTAAAGCCCATTACCGCCTGTTTCCCCTCCCCCGCCCAGCGGGGGAGGGTCAGGGTGGGGGCATGTGTCGGATTGCCGACTCCCCCACCTAAACCTTCACCACCGCCTCATCCCGCCTTGGCCGCGTCATCAGCCACAGCAGAACCAGCAGCCCCGGCACCGCCCCTCCGGTGGACAGCAGGAAGAAGCTGCTCCAATCCATCCGTTCGGCCAGCCAGCCCGACGACGCCCCGAACAGGTCCCCGCCCAGCTTGTAGAAGCTGCTGAGCAGCGCGTATTGCGTGGCCGTGTAGGCCGTGTTGCACAGGCTCGACAGATAGGCGACGAAGGCCGCCGTCGCGATGCCGCCGCAGACATTCTCCAGCGCCACCGTCACCGCCAGCGCCGACACGTCGTGCCCCACCTGCGCCAGCATGACGTAGCCGAGGTTCGACAGCATCTGCATCAGCCCGCCGACCAGCAGCCCGCGCAGCACGCCGACGCGCCCGACCAGCACGCCGCCGATCAGCCCGCCGACGATGGTCGCCCACAGGCCGAACAGTTTGGTGACGTTGGCGATCTCCGTCTTCTCGAAGCCGAGATCGACGTAGAAGGGCGCCGACATCACCCCCGCCAGCACGTCCCCCAGCTTGTAGCAGGCGATGAACAGCAGGACCGCCGCCCAGGCCGGACGGGTCATGAACTCCACGAAGGGCGCCACGACGGCGCCGTAGATCCAGGCCAGCAGGTCCGCCTTCCAGCCCGTCAGATGCGGGCGCGCGGCCAGCCAGTCGGCCACATGCCGTTCCCGCGCCTTGGACTCCGCGGTGTCCGTGACCTTCGGCTCGCGGTTCAGCAGGATCGTCACCATGCCGACCGCGACCAGCCCGGCCATGACGTAGTAGGCGACGTGCCAGCCGAAGAATTCAGCGAGGTACAAGGCCCCCGCCCCCGCCGCCAGCATGCCGAAGCGGTAGCCAAGCACGAGGATGGCCGCACCCGCGGCCTGCTGGTGCTCCTCCAGAACCTCGACGCGGTAGGCGTCGACCACGATGTCCTGGCTGGCCGAGAAGAAGGCGACCACCACGGCCAGCATGGCGGTCCACCACAGGTCGGTGACCGGGTTGGTGCTGCCCAGCCCGACCAGGGCAGCCATCAAACCGGCCTGCGCCACCAGCGCCCAACCGCGCCGCCGCCCGAACAGGCGCGTCATCACCGGCAGGCGCAGCCGGTCGATCAGCGGCGCCCAGACGAACTTCAGCGCGTAGGGCATGGTGACCAGCGCGAACAGGCCGATGGCCGTCTTGCTGACGCCGCCCTCGCGCAGCCAGATCGACAGGGTGGACCCGGTCAACGCCAGTGGCAGCCCTTCGGAAAAGCCGAGGAACAGAATGGCCAGAACGCGCCGGTCAAGATAGACGGAGGCCGCCTGACCCCAGGAGGATGCTTTCACCCGCTCAACCCTTCCGCACACCTGCGTGTTCGTCTGTATAGGCCGTGTCCGGATGCCCCGGCCAGCGCGCTTTTTCGGGCACCGCGCCGCATCATCCATTGCGGAAGTTGCGGTCGAAACTATGGAAAAATTTCCCGACTACCGCTATACAGATTACCCCTCCGGCCGTCATCCGGCCCCAGGTGGAACCCTTAGCACAAGGAAAGAGCGGGCGTCATGGTTGAGCGTTGGTCCCCCGACAGCTGGAGGTCGAAGCCGGCGAAGCAGCTTCCGACCTATCCGGACCCGTCCAAGGTCGAAGCGGTCGAGCAGCGCCTGTCCTCCTATCCCCCGTTGGTCTTCGCGGGCGAGGCGCGCCGGCTGAAGGACAGCCTCGCCGCCGCCGCTGCCGGCAACGCCTTTCTGCTGCAGGGCGGCGACTGCGCGGAAAGCTTCGCGGAGTTCCACCCGAACAACATCCGCGACACCTTCCGCGTCCTGCTGCAGATGGCCGTCGTGCTGACCTTCGGCGCCGCCATCCCGGTGGTCAAGGTGGGCCGCATGGCCGGGCAGTTCGCCAAGCCGCGCTCCGCCGACACCGAGGTGCTGGAAGGGATCGAGCTTCCGTCCTACCGCGGCGACATCATCAACGGCTTCGACTTCACGCCGGACGCCCGCGTTCCCGACCCGGAGCGCATGATGCAGGCCTACACCCAGGCCGCCGCCACGCTGAACCTGCTGCGCGCCTTCTCCCAGGGCGGCTACGCCGACCTGCATAAGGTGCACCAGTGGACTCTGGGCTTCGTCGAGCGCTCCCCCGCCGGTGAGCAGTTCCGCGAGATCGCCAACCGGCTGGACGAGACGTTGGGCTTCATGGCGGCCTGCGGCATCACCGCCCAGACCACCCCGCAGATCCGCGAGACCGAGTTCTTCACCAGCCACGAGGCGCTGCTGCTGCCGTTCGAACAGGCGATGACCCGCGTCGACAGCACCACCGGCGACTGGTACGACGTGTCGGCCCACATGCTGTGGATCGGTGACCGCACCCGCCAGCTGGACGGCGCGCATGTCGAGTTCCTGCGCGGCGTGAAGAACCCGATCGGCCTGAAGTGCGGCCCGACAACCGATCCGGACGAGCTGATCCGCCTGATCGACCTGCTGAACCCGACCAACGAGCCGGGCCGCCTGACCCTGATCGTCCGCATGGGTGCCGACAAGGTGGCGGAGAAGTTCCCGCCCCTGCTGCGCAAGGTGCAGCGCGAGGGCCGCGTCGTCGTCTGGTCCAGCGACCCGATGCACGGCAACACCGTCAAATCCTCCAGCGGCTACAAGACCCGTCCGGTGGAGAAGGTGCTGTCGGAGGCGCGCGACTTCTTCGCGGTGCACGAGGCCGAGGGCACCCACGCCGGCGGCGTCCATTTCGAGCTGACCGGCCAGGACGTGACGGAGTGCACGGGAGGCGCCCAGGCGATCACCGACCACAAGCTGGCGCTGCGCTACCACACCGCCTGCGACCCGCGGCTGAACGCCAGCCAAGCGCTGGAACTGGCCTTCCTGCTGGCCGAAGAGCTGAAGCGCGCCCGCCTGAAGCGCGACGCCGACCGCCGCGCGGCGGCGGAGTAAGGCGTTTCCCCGGGGGCATTACTGCCCCCACCCCGGCCCTCCCCCGCTTTCGCAGGGGAGGGTGCCTTCTGCGAAACGGCGGCATTTCCCTCCCCTGCGAAGCGGGGGAGGGTTAGGGTGGGGGCAACCGGCGCACGCGCCTACCGCACCACCATCCGCTCCAGCAGCACCTCGCGCACCCGTATGGCTTGCGCCTCACGCTTCATCACGCTCGCCACGGTGCTCTTGATCAGGTTGGCGCCCTCGGCCCCGCTCAACTGACTTGGCTCGATCTGGCGCAGCCGGTCAGCCATCTGATCGGCGATGCGGGGGACGAAGGGCGTGGCCGGGTTCGGGTCCCCTGTGGGCTCGATCTCCAACAGCACGCGGATGTCCACCAGACGCGCGTCGCTGCCCCCCAGCGTGAAGGTCATCGTCGGCAAGGACGCGTAGGTCTTCTGCGGCTTGCCGTCGCCACCGGTGCTGCGGGCCCCGGATTTGACGGAGACCACGGTCCAGGTGCCCAGCGCGGCAAGCAGCACCAAGACCACCGCGATGAGGACGGGCATCAGGGACACCGATTCCCCATCGGAGCGCCGCAGCAGAAACCGCACCGGGCCGCCTTTCCCCCGCTATTCCCCTGATTGGGGTATGGGCAAATTTAACGATGATTTATTCTAGATAAAAAAACAGGGCCGGTCAAAGCGCGTCGCGCGACCAGCCCCGCCTTTTTACTTGAAGTCAGCGCCCGGCACTCAGCCGCCGATGCCGCCCATGCACAAATACTTGATTTCCAAGTAATCCTCGATGCCGTACTTGGAACCCTCGCGGCCGATGCCGCTTTCCTTCATGCCGCCGAAGGGGGCGACCTCGGTGGAAATGATGCCCTCGTTGATGCCGACGATGCCGTATTCCAGCGCCTCCGCCACCCGCCAGACGCGCCCGATGTCGCGGCTGTAGAAGTAGGCGGCGAGACCGAACTCGGTGGCGTTGGCCATGCGCACGGCCTCCTCCTCCGTCTCGAAGCGGAACAGCGGGGCGACCGGGCCGAAGGTCTCCTCGCGGGCCACCTTCATCGCCGGGGTCACGTCGGCGAGGATGGTCGGCTCGAAGAAGCTGCCGCCCAGCTCATGCCGCTTGCCGCCCAGCACCACGCGCGCGCCCTTCTCCGTGGCGTCGCGGATATGGTCCTCGACCTTCTCCACCGCGGCCATGTCGATCAGCGGTCCCTGCTGCGCCCCTTCCGTGGTCAGGCCGGGGCCGACCTTCAGCGCCTTCACCGCCTCGGCCAGCTTGGCCGCAAAAGCGTCGTAGACTCCGGACTGCACCAGCAGCCGGTTCGCGCAGACGCAGGTCTGGCCGGTGTTGCGGTACTTCGACGCGATGGCCCCCTTCACCGCCTCGTCGAGGTCGGCGTCGTTGAAGACCAAGAAGGGCGCGTTGCCGCCCAGCTCCAGCGACACCTTCTTCACCGTGCCGGCGCATTGGGCCATCAGTTCCTTGCCGATCTCGGTGGAGCCGGTGAAGGTCAGCTTGCGCACCGTCGGATTGCCGGTCATCTCGCCGCCGATGGCGCGGGCGGAGCCGGTGACGACGCTGAGGATGCCCGCCGGAATGCCCGCCCGTTCCGCCAGCACCGCCATGGCGAGCGCGGTCAGCGGGGTGGCGGTCGCCGGCTTGATGACCATCGGGCAGCCGGCGGCCAGCGCCGGACCGGCCTTGCGGGTGATCATCGCCGCCGGGAAGTTCCACGGCGTGATGGCGGCGGTGACGCCGATCGGCTCCTTCGTCACGACGATGCGGCGGCCCGGCAGATGCTGCGGGACGGTGTCGCCGTAGACGCGCTTGCCCTCCTCGGCGAACCATTCGATGAAGGACGCGGCGTAGGCCACCTCGCCCCGCGCCTCGGCCAGCGGCTTGCCCTGCTCGGCCGTCATGATGCGGGCGATATCCTCCTGATTCGCCATCATCAGGTCGAACCACGTCCGCAGGGTCTTCGCGCGTTCCTTCGCGGTCAGGGCGCGCCACGCCGGCCAAGCGCGCTCGGCGGCGTCGATGGCACGGCGCGTCTCGTCCGCGCCCATCATCGGCACGCTCCCCAGGACGCTGCCGTCGGCGGGGTTGGTCACCTCCACGGTCTTACCGCTGTCGGCGTCGACCCACCGGCCATCGACGAAACACTGGAAGCGCAGCAGCTCGGCGTCCTTCAACCCAAGACGGCGGGCGGTGTCCACGGAATCGTACGGCATGGTGCCTTCCTTCCCTCGTTTCTTGCGCGCGGCCTCGCGGTCGGCCGCGCGTTCGGCAGAGAGTATAGGGCACCTCGCCCGCTCTGCGATCCTTCCTGTTGTGTGGGGAGGCCGTGCGGACCGGGGAAGAGAGGTCGGCGGTTACGCCGGAAGGACCGGGACGTTGTCGATCAGGCGGGCCTTGCCCATCCAGGCGGCGGCCAGCAGGCGCGCCGGACGCTCCACGCGGGTCACCGGTGCCAGCGTGTCGGCGTCGCGCAGCTCGACATAGTCGATGGAGCCGAACCCAGCGGCGGTGATGCGCGCCCGCACCGCCTCCAGCACCGTGTCGGCCTCTGCCCCGCCGGCCAGCGCCGAGGCGGCGTCGAGAAGCGCGCGGTTCAGCTCCGGCGCGCGGGTGCGCTCGTCGGCGGACAGGTAGGCGTTGCGCGACGACATGGCGAGCCCGTCAGCCTCGCGCACCGTCGGCAGCCCCTCCACCCGCACCGGGATGTCGAGATCGCGGGCGAAGCGGCGGATGACCATGAGCTGCTGGTAATCCTTCTCCCCGAACACCGCCACGTCAGGCTGGGCCTGCAGGAACAGCTTGGTCACGACCAGGGCGACGCCGCCGAACATCTGCGGCCGGAAGGTACCGCACAGCCCCTCCGCCGGGCCGCCGACCGAAATGGCCGTGGCGAAGCCCTCCGGATACATGGCGCGCACCGTGGGGGCATAGAGAAGATGGCAGCCCGCCGAGGCAAGCTTGCGCGAATCACCGACTTCATCGCGCGGGTAGCGGTCGAAGTCCTCGTGCGGGGCGAACTGGGTGGGGTTGACGAAGACGCTGGCGACCACTTGGTCGGCCAGTTCCCGCGCGCGGCGCACCAAAGCGAGATGGCCGTCGTGCAGCGCGCCCATGGTCGGCACCAGGGCCACCGTCTTGCCGTCGCGGTGCCAGGCGGCGACCCGGGCGCGGAGATCGTCCACGCTGCGGACGACCGGCAGGGGCTGTTCCGACTCCGGCAGGCGGGCGGCGGCGAGGGAGGTCATGGCGGGTGCTCCACAGGCGTCATAAACGGCGCTGGGATAAACCGCCGGATCGGCGCTGTCCAGTCATGGAATTAACCGGGCGAGCCCGAATTTGAAATTTTTCCATCCTGCGGGCGGGTCGGACCGCGCGGTCTCCCGCCCGCGGACTCGGTCAACGCATCAGCGTGACGACGACCAGATAGGTCAGGTTCACCCAGGCGCCGAGCGTGGCCAGGAGGACCAGGGTGGCCGGAGACAGCACCACCGAACCCAGGATCACGACGAGCGCCACGACCAGCAGGCCGAGGGCGAGAAGGGTCACGCGCGTATCTTCCATGTCACTGCTTCCAGATGATTGAGCAAATCGGATGTTGGAAGCGATAGACGAAAACCCCACGCGCTGTAGCTGATCTGAATCAACTGCGATGGCGTTCGTCTCAAAAAGGCACGCGCGATTGAGCAAGGAATTTTTGTTGTACTCACGCAGCAGAACATGGCCGTGCACCCGGAGCGGCGGCGTGTTTCTGGCGAATTCCAACGATGTCTCGCAGAGGAGGCGGTGTTTGGGATGGTGGGCGCAGTAGGGATTGAACCTACGACCCCACCCGTGTGAAGGGTGTGCTCTCCCGCTGAGCTATGCGCCCATCCCAAAGAAACAACCGCTGGCGCACCACAGAGACGACAATGCGAGGCCCGACGGACCCCGATCTTGACCGGCCCATATAGTGAAGGGGATGGTACCATCCGCAAAGCCCTCGAACCATCGGACTTTGGGATGGTGGGCGCAGTAGGGATTGAACCTACGACCCCACCCGTGTGAAGGGTGTGCTCTCCCGCTGAGCTATGCGCCCATCCCAGTAAAACCGCGTCGGCATCAGGCTCGTTTCGCTGTCGCGTCGTTGCCACCGCTGCGGTGAGGCGGGTTTCTAAAGGCCCCGCCCCCTCCTGTCAAGCACCTGTTTCACACCAATATCAAAGAAGCCCTTCCGCCCGGAGCCCCCGATGAGCCAATGGACATGACGCACCGGACCGCGCTTCCCGCCCAGCCTCCGATCAAGCGTCCCTCGACCGCCCTCGTCGCCGGCCTCATCGCGGGAATGTGCGCGGCGTTCTCCGGTCTGTTCCCCCTGCCCGCCCTGGCGCAGCGCTGGCAGTTGGACTACCGCGTCCATGTCGGTGGCGTGGCCGTGCTCGACGCGCGGGCGGAACTGACCCTGACCGAGGGCCGCTACAGCGTCCAGGTCAACGCCGCGACGGACGGCTTTCTGGGGCGCCTCTTTCCCTGGGAAACGCAATCCTTGAGCGTCGGCGCGGTCGGGCCGGATGGCGTCGCCCCGATCCGCCATACCCAGTCCGGCGTTCTGCGCGGCTCCCCGCGGACCGTCAGCTTGGATTATGGGCCGGACGGCCGCGTTCGCACGCAGGTCTCCCCGCCCCCGGAGGAGGAGGACCGCGACCCCGTCCCCGAGAACCTCACCCGGCAGTCCCGCGATCCGTTGAGCGGAGTTGTGGAATTGCTGCTGGCCGGGCTGCACGGCGAGGGATGCCAGCGCACCGTGCCCATCTATGACGGGCGCCGCCGGTACGACATGATCTTCACGGACCGGGGAATGACCATGGTCGGGGCGTCGCGCCATTCGGTGTTCTCGGGCGCGGCGCGGCAATGCCGGGTGTCCCACAAGCCAATCGCCGGCTACGAGCGCACGCCTCGTCAAGCCTTCTGGCAGCGCGGCGGAGGCCGGGAGGAACGCCCGCCCGTCGATCTGTGGATCGCTCCGCTGGAAGGGGCCGGCCCGCCCCTGCCCGTCCGGTTGGAAACCGACAGCGGATTCGGCGGGGTCGTCGTCCACCTCATCGCCGCCCGCAAAACCGACCAGACGGCGGAACGTCCCGCCGAACCGGCGCCGTCACCGCTTCGTTGACGGGTCAGGCGCGCCCGACGCTGCCGCTGCAAGCGGTGGGATGGTACAGCAACTCGGCCATGGGCCGCTCGGCCAGCGCCTGTTCGCACAGGCGGTTGAACTCGGCCATCTTGCGCTGAAGGTCGCTGTGGTGAGCCATCATCCGATCAAAGTCGGCGGTGGCCGAGTCGATCTGGCTGTTGGCCGGGGTAAAGTTGGCGGTGTGGCCTTCGATGGACAGAACATCGGCGGAGAGGGTGTTGCCGGTCTGGGTCTTACCGGGGAAGGCAAGGATCTGGGCCATCGGGTGTCTCCTTCGCTCACCACCATTCGATGCACCCATCCAACTACATTTACCTTTCGTTAGCCACCGTTAATCTCTCGTTAACCATGACAAGAAGGAGACCTACGGCGAAGCCCTCGCCGGCCTTGGCAACCCGGCCGTCCGCTCAGCCGCCCAGCCGCCGCAGGGCGTCCGGCAGATCGGCGATGCGGTCGAGCAGGATGTCGGCGCCCAAATCCTGCACCGGCATGCGGGGATAACCGTAGGTCATCGCCACCACCGGCACTCCGGCGGCGCGGGCGGCCTTAACGTCGTTGCGGTTGTCCCCCACCATCGCGGCACTGCCGCCACCCAATGCCTCGACCACCCAGGACAGATGGCGCCCGTCGGGCTTCTTCACCGGCAGCGTGTCGCCGCCGGCCAGCGCGCCGAACAGCGGCGACAGGCCCAGCGAGTCCAGCAGCTTGCGGGTGATCCGCTCCGGCTTGTTGGTGCACAGCCCCAGCTTCACGCCGTTAGCCGCCAGCGCCGCCAGGGTTTCCGGGACGCCGGGATAGAGCACCGGGGGTTCGTCGTCCTGGAAATAGGCGTCCAGATAGTCGGCCAGGGCCGTCCGCAGCGCCTCGTCGGTCAGAGCGTCGCCGGTCGCCGCGAAGGCCTGACGGACAAGGGCGGCCGAGCCGTCGCCCACCATGCCGCGCACCTGCTCCTCGCTGACGGCGGGTCGCGCGAAGCGGGACAGTGTGCGGTTGAGGACGCGGGTCATGTCCCGCGCGCTGTCGATCAGCGTGCCGTCGAGGTCGAAGACGACCGCGGAGAAGGGAATGGCGGCGGGCGCGGCAGACATCGGCAGAAGTCCCATGATGACGCTAAGACGGGCGGATACCCCTTTCGATAGCACGGCCTTCTCCCGGCGGCGAGCCCCTGTTCCCGCCATCCACCGCCGGCATAGGCCCTTCGGCACCGGCGGCGCGGGGTGCGTACACCCTCGGGCCGCGATTTGTGTATGTCAGATTGACACAAAAGTTGACTTGGGGTCCTGGCACCGGATGTGGCACTGAATGGCTGAAGACAGACGTTTTGTCCGGATTTTGATGCGCATGCTTTTCCGCCCGTCCGCCATAACCCGTTTCCAATACTGCAGGGATATCCGATGACTCAGCACCGCCCGCTCGCCTGCGTCATTCTCGCCGCCGGCAAAGGCACCCGCATGAAGTCGGACCTGCCGAAGGTCCTGCACCGCGTCGCCGGCCGGCCGATGGTCGGCCACGTCCTGTCCGCGGTGAGGGCGCTCGACCCCGACCATGTGGTCGTGGTGGTCGGCCCCGGAATGGACAATGTGGCCGACGCCGTTGCCCCCTACCCCACCGCTGTCCAGCACGAGCAGCGCGGCACCGCCGACGCGGTGCGCGCCGCCTTCGGCCTGCTGGAGGGCTTCGACGGGGACGTGGTGGTGCTCTATGGCGACACGCCGCTGGTCACGCCGGACACGCTGCGCGCCATGGTCGCCGCGCGGCGCCAGTCGAGCGACCCGGCGGTCGTCGTTCTAGGCATGCGACCCGACGATCCCGGCGCCTATGGCCGCCTGATCCTGAATGCCCGCGGCGGGCTTGAGAAGATCGTCGAGTATCTGGACGCATCGGAGGAGGAGCGCCAGGTCACCCTGTGCAACGCCGGGCTGATGGCCTTCGACGGCGCGCGGATGTTCGACCTGATCAGCCGCATCGGCAACGCCAACGCCAAGAGCGAATACTATCTCACCGACGTGGTGCAGATCGCCCGCAGCAACGGCATGGCCTGCGCGGTGGTCGAGGCCGCCCCGGCGGAGGTCGTCGGTGTGAACTCCCGCGCCGAACTGTCGGAGGTGGAGAAGCTGATCCAGCGCCGCCTGCGCAAAGCCGCCATGGACAACGGCGCCACCCTGACCGACCCGGACAGCGTCACCTTCTGCGTGGACACCCGCCTCGGCCGCGACGTGATCGTCGGCCCGCACGTGGTGTTCGGCCCCGGCGTGGTCGTCGCCGACCGGGTGGAGATCAAGGCCTTCAGCCATCTGGAGCAGGTGCGGGTGGACAGCGGCGCCCAGGTCGGTCCCTACGCCCGCCTGCGCCCGGGGGCGGAGATCGGCCCGGACGCCCACATCGGCAACTTCGTCGAGATCAAGAACGCGAAGATCGAGGCCGGCGCCAAGGTCAACCACCTCACCTACATCGGCGACGCGCGGGTGGGGGCGAAGGCCAACATCGGCGCCGGGACCATCACCTGCAATTACGACGGCTACGCCAAGAGCCACACCGACATCGGCGCCGGGGCCTTCATCGGCTCCAACACCGCGCTGGTGGCTCCGGTCAGGGTGGGCGACGGCGCGATCGTCGGGGCGGGCAGCGTGGTCACCACCGACGTGGAGGGCGACGCTCTGGTCGTTGCGCGCGGGCGCCAGCAGGCTTACACCGGCTGGGCCAAGCGTTTCCGCGAACGGAAGCAAAACGAGAAAGCGAAAAAGGCGTAAGATTGCCCCGGTTGACCGTTCACCCGGCCCCGGCCATCATTCAGGAGTTGCAGGTTCATGTGTGGCATCATCGGCATCATCGGCACGCATGACGCGGCCCCCCGTCTCGTCGAGGGTCTCCGCCGCCTCGAGTACCGTGGTTACGACAGCGCCGGCGTCGCCACGCTGGTCAAGGGCGGCATCGAGCGCCGCCGCGCCGAGGGCAAGCTGATCAACCTCGACGCCAAGCTGCGCGAGGCCCCGCTGCCGGGTGTGATCGGCATCGGTCACACCCGTTGGGCCACCCACGGCGGCCCGACCGAGAACAACGCCCACCCGCACGCCACCCACCGCGTGGCCGTGGTGCACAACGGCATCATCGAGAATTACCAGGAGCTGAAGACCGAGCTGATCGAGCACGGCTACGTCTTCGAAAGCGCCACCGACACCGAGGTGATCGCCCACCTCGTCACCTATTACATGGAGAAGGAAGGGCTGGGTCCGGTCGAGGCCGCCTCCGCCTCCTTCAAGCGCTTTACCGGCGCCTTCTCGCTGGTGCTGCTGTTCTCCGGCCAGGAGGACATGCTGATCGGCGCCCGCCACGGCACGCCGCTGGCCGTCGGCTACGGCGAGGGGGAGATGTATTTCGCCTCCGACGCCTTCGCGCTGGCGCCGCTGACCAACCGCATCTGCTATCTGGAGGACGGCGACTGGGTGGAGCTGACCCGCACCGCCGCCGTGATCCACGACGCCACCGACGCGGTGGTGGAGCGTCCGGTCAAGACCACCGCCCTGTCCGGCGCTCTGATCGGCAAGGACGGTTACCGGCACTACATGCTCAAGGAGATCTATGAGCAGCCGCAGGTCATCGGCGACACGCTGAACGCCTACATCAACCCGGAGACCGGCCGCGTCACCCTGCCGGAGACCAGCTTCGACATCGCCAAGGCGACGAAGCTGACCATCGTCGCCTGCGGCACCGCCTATTACGCCGGCGTCGTGGCGAAATACTGGTTCGAGACGCTGGCCCGCCTACCGGTCGAGGTCGACATCGCCTCGGAGTTCCGCTACCGCGAAGCGCCGATGCCCGAGGGCGGCGTGGCCCTGTTCATCAGCCAGTCAGGCGAGACGCTGGATACGCTGGAGGCGCTGCGCTACTGCAAGCGCCAGGGCCAGAAGATCCTGTCCATCGTCAACGTGCCGGAAAGCACCATCGCGCGCGAGTCCGACGCGGTGCTCTACACCATGGCCGGCCCGGAGATCGGCGTTGCCTCGACCAAGGCCTTCACGACTCAGCTGACCACGCTGGCCTGCCTGGCGGTCACGGTTGGCCACGCCCGCGGCGTGATCCCGGCGGAGCGGATGCAGCAGATCGCGCAGGCCCTGCGCGAGGTGCCGGCCCGCGCCGCCGACGTGCTGGCCCACGACGAGCGCCTGCACGAGCTGGCGCAGGAGGTCGCGGAGGCCCGCGACGTGCTGTATCTGGGCCGCGGCGCCATGTACCCGCTGGCTCTGGAAGGCGCGCTGAAGCTCAAGGAAATCAGCTACATCCACGCCGAAGGTTACGCGGCGGGTGAACTGAAGCACGGTCCCATCGCGCTGATCGACGAGAGCGTGCCGGTGATCGTCCTGGTGCCGTCGGACAACCTGTTCGAAAAGACCGTGTCCAACGTCCAGGAGGTCTGCGCGCGGTCGGGCAAGGTGCTGCTGATCGCCGACAAGAAGGGCATCGACAAGCTGTCCGACAAGGTCCGCTGGTCGCTGGAGCTTCCGGCCTGCGACCCGCTGGTCGCCCCGCTGCTCTACGCCATCCCGGTCCAGCTGCTGGCCTACCACGTCGCCGTGCTCAAGGGCACCGACGTCGACCAGCCCCGCAACCTCGCCAAGTCGGTCACCGTCGAGTAAGGCGGCCCGGTCAAACAAGGCCCCGCCAAAGAAAAAGCCCCCGTCCGACCGGCGGGGGCTTTTTCGTTTCCTCGCGGATGCACAATCCGGCATAAAGTGCACTTGGTCGCTCGGAGAATCAATATTTTAGAGAAGCCCTATCCGGGATATAATGTGCGAGAATCCGGCAAATACATTGTTTGGTGGAAAAAATCCGGCATAATTAGCCCAGGAAAATAACACACCCTTAAGATTACTAGCATAATAAATGAGAATTTGTACCCGTATGAGGTTGGGCGTTTATTCCTTCATGGCTTTCCATGACGATTAGCTAAAATAAAACTATCCTCTCCTTGCCATTCGACGAATCGCCGATGGCTTTGATGCGCCAGAGGCGTGGCCAGCGTCAACGCTGGTTGGAATAGAGCCGGTTCTCCTGCCGAATCGCACACAGCATTGACATCTGTTTTCACACGGTCAGAAGGCTCGGAAAGTCGCCTGACAGGAAGTCGATGGCTTGCGTCTTGTCCGAGACTCTCGGTCACATCACGGAGCCGCATAGAGGAGGGATGCGCCCCAGCCGTCATCCGAGCGGATGTTATTTCCAACGCGCTTGGTCTGATTTGAAGACGCTGCACACCAAACGTTTCAGGGGTACGCGCGCCAAATCGGAAGACCGAAAGAACGTCTTGCTTCTCCCGTCCACTGCGGGTCCCATTACCGGAGAAACATCAAAGTCCTTGAGAAGCTGAACCAAAGTCTGGAGCCAGCCCGCACTGCCATCGACCGACTCCTATCCTGCCACATACTCGGACTTGAACTCTTCCATGGCCGCTGCGGGGATTGCGGTCATAGCGCCATTCTTCTGCCGAGTCGCTCGCGCTTGCAGTAGCCCGGCATCGATCAGGTCGTAAACCACCTCCTCTCGCAGCCCAAGCATCGCCGTTGCGTCCTGGACAGTGAAGCCATGCAACTCCTCCGCCTTTCGGGATTGGAAGAAGTGCCGCGCCTCCTGGTAATCGAACACGAGGGCGGAATACCCTCTTTTCCCCAGATCGATCCGGCAGGGCTTGAGTGCCCCCTCAGACACCACGCCCCGGGGCACAATCAACGGATGCCCTTCCCGGTGTGGCGGAAGGGGACGCGCGTCTCGGCTGCGCTTGCGATCGCTTTCACCAATAAGCCGCCGGATCAGACCGCGCGCGGGGGCAGCGTCAACGCTCAGGGGCATACCCTCTGATGACCCTGCCCTCGGACCAAAACCGCGCGGATTGCCCTCCACTTACCGTCGCGTGCCGAGTCCCTGCCCGGCCAAGCACATGATTTCGCACCGATTGACGCCAATGTCCTTCAAAGTCCAGTCATCGATCTCCTGGAGAGAGGCCATTGTCCGGCGCATCCGGTGCCCTTCCCCAAGGCGCACGAGAAGAATGTCAGCCACGCTACGCCACGCGGCAAACCCAACGGTATTGCGATCAGCGCGCAGCACCGCATGAATGGATGTGGACGACATGCTTGTCTCCTGTTCTGAATAGTTGCTGGCCCGGCTTGCCGGCCGATCAGGGCTCGCGCCGGCAGACGTAGTAATCGTTCTGCAGATCATGCGGCAGCTGTTGCACCGTGACGTCCGTGAAACCGCGTTCGCTCAGCATCGCGACGGCCGTTTCCCGCCCCCACATCGCCCCGAATCCGGCACCGTCTTGAGCAAGCGACACGGTCATGCAGTGCATGCAGGACACCGTGTAGAGCAGTGGTCCGATGGGATGGCCGATGTTGTTGTGGTGGTGGCACGAGGCGTGGATGTCCTGCATCAGGAAGGTGCCGCCGGGCCGCAACGCGCGGGCGATGGCGCTCAACACGGTTCCCGGCTCCTTCTGGTCGTGGATGGCGTCGAAGGCGGTGATCAGGTCGTAGCGAGCCACCTCGTCCAGATGCGTCAGGTCGGCCTGGGCAAAGCGGATGTTGCCCGTCCCGTGCTGAATCGACTCCGCGCGCCCGCGCCGGATGGCCTCCACCGACAGGTCGTAGCCGGTGAAGCGGCTGTTCGGGAATGTCCGGGCCAACAGGTTCAGCGCCCGGCCACTGCCGCAGCCGACGTCCAGCACGTCGATGCCGGATTCCAACTGCCCCACGATCTCCGGAGCCAGGGGCAGGATCTGGTCGATCAGCGCCCCCAGCACGGTCTGCCCGCTGTCCTCGGCCATCACCTCATGGAAGCGGGCGAAGGCCTCGTACGGCACGCCGCCACCCTTGTGGAAGCACTCCACGATGCGGTCCTCGACCGAACCGAGCAGGGGGATGTACTGCGCATAGACCGCGACGTTGCCCAACGGGCTGGACCGCGTCAGCGAGGCCGCATGCTCCGTGGGCAGGGCGTAGCGTCCGGTATCGGGGTCGAGGTCGACGAAACCGCCCGTCACCATGGCGCCCAGCCATTCGCGAACATAGCGCTCGTTGAGTCCGGCGGCTTGCGCGATCTCTCCGCTGGTGGACGGCGGCAGCAGCGCCATCCGGTCGAACAGGCCGGTGCGGTGGCCGACCGAGGTCATCAGCGCCATGGCGCCGCCGTTCAGCACACCGATCAGCCGTTCCGCGAAGGCGTCAGCCCGGCCCTGGTCGAAGCTGGTGGTCGCGGTGGCGGTGCTGTCATGAGAGGTCATGGCGGAGGTCACGGCGGTCATCGGAGCGTTCCTTTCCGGATACGGGAGGTGTCGTGGCCGCACCATGCCCCCGCGCCCGTCTGCCGCCCGTCATCAGACCCGTGAATCGTGCGTGAATTCGCACAGCGGACCCTCCCGCCATGGTCCGATTTGGTCTTTTCCCCCTGCCGCAGCGATTTTCACGCCGCTTTCACGCTCCGCATGACGGGCGGCGGACAAGCCGGAGGCTAGCGTTGGGCCTTATCGTTTCCGCCAGAACAGCAGGGAGAACACACCATGGCCCGCATTCCGCGCCCTTCCACGTTCCTCGCCGTCACCGTGCTCGCCATGGCGTATCCGGCGAGCGCGCAGGACCATTCGATGCACCGACCGCTGAAAACGGAAGTGAAGCCCTTTACCGAGATGGGGACCGGAGCGACCGGCCCGCTGGATGCTTCGATGGACCTGCTCGACGGTCTCGGGACGCTCACTTGGCCCGTCACGACCACCAACCCACAGGCCCAGGCCTTTTTCGACCAAGGGCTCCGCTTGTCCTACGCCTTCAATCATGGGGAGGCGAGACGCGCCTTCCGCAAGGCGCAGAGTCTCGATCCCGCCTGCGCCCTGTGTTTCTGGGGCGAGGCGCTGGTGCTCGGCCCCAACATCAACTGGCCGATGGAGCCGGAAGCCAACGCGCCGGCCCTGACGGCCCTGCGGCAGGCGCAGGTCCACGCCACCCACGCCACGGACCGGGAGCGTGCTCTGATCGACGCGCTCGCCCGCCGCTACGCGGAGGGTGCGCCAGCCGATCGCAAGGCGCTCGACGCGGCCTACGCCGACGCGATGGCCGAGGTGGCGAGGCGCTTTCCCGAGGATGCGCAGATCGCCGTCCTGACGGCCGAGGCGATGATGAATTTGACGCCCTGGGATTACTGGGCGGACGCCGGCCGCGCGCCGAAGGGGCGAACGGCAGACATCGTCGCGACGCTGGAACGGGTGCTGGCATCCGATCCGGAGCATCCCGGCGCGATCCACTACTACATCCACATGGTCGAAGCGTCCGACCGGCCCGAGCGGGCGGAGCCCTTCGCCGACCGCCTCGGCCGGCTGATGCCGGCGGCGGGGCACATCGTGCACATGCCCTCGCACATCTACTACCGGGTCGGCCGCTATAAGGACTCGCTGGAGGCCAACCGCGGCGCGGTGGCCGCGGACGAAGCCTACCTGGCGAGGGTGAAGGCCGCCGGCCTCTATCCGGGCGCCTATTACCCCCACAACATTCATTTCCTGATGGTGTCGGCGCAGATGGCCGGCGATGGACCGACCGTGGTCGCCTCCGCCGACAAGCTTGCCAGGACCGTCACCGAGGAGGCCGCACGGACGATCCCGTGGGTCCAGCCGATCAAGGCCGCGCCCTATTTCGCGCACGCCCAGTACAGCGCGCCGGCCATCGTCCTTGCGCTGCCTGATCCCGGCGACGAGCTTCCCTACGTCAAGGCCCTGTGGCACTATGCCCGCGGGGTGGCCCAGGCGGCGGCGGGCAACGGCGCCGAAGCGGCGCGCGAGGCGGAAGCCATCGACGCCATCGTCCGCACCACCGATTTCACTGGCCTGGACGCGGCCGGCATTCCGGCGGACCGCATCGCCACGCTGTCCCGCCATGTGGTGCTGGCACGCATCGCGCAGGCGCGGGGCGACCTGGAGACTGCCCTCGAAGAATTTCGCGAGGCCGCAACCATCGAGGACGCGCTGTCCTACATGGAGCCGCCCTACTGGTACTATCCGGTGAGGCAGTCGCTGGGTGCCGTCCTGCTTCAGACCGGGCAGGCAGCGGAGGCGGAACGCGCCTTCCGCGCCAGCCTGACGAAGACCCCGCACAACGGTTGGGCGCTTTATGGCCTGACCGAAGCGCTGAAGGCGCAAGGCCGCACCGCCGAAGCCGAGCAGACCGCCGAGCGCCTCGCCCGCTCATGGGCCGGCGATCGCAGCCAACTGGCTCTGAACCGGCTGTAGGCGCATCAGGCGGTCAGCGCGTCCTGCACGCGCGGGATCGGGTGGACGAAGCCGACCCGGCGGCACTCCTCCAGCGCGTCGATGAGGCTGCGCCTTGTCGCCTCGTCGCGCAGTCCCCGGCCCCAGCGAGCCAGCGCCCGGCCGCGCGCAGCGAACAGCGTGCACCAGGGCAACGGCTCGGCGGCCGCGTAGTCCTCCAAGGCTTGGGCGTAGCGCTCCGCCAAGGGCCAGTCGTGCAGATCCAGCGCCGTGTCGATGGCGTCCCGGTAGAACTGCAAATGATTGTGTCCGACGCTTCCGCAGGCCAGCAACGCCTCTCCCTCGTCCAGCCGCGCGCGCCGGGCGCCCGGATCGTCGCAGCACAGAGCCAATTCGGACAGGATCGACGGCCCCATATAGCCAAGCCCCGTTTCGCGGGCGAGGTCGAGCGCCCGGTGCAGCAGGGCGCAGGCGTCGGAACGGCGGCCGGCGAGGCGCTCCAGCTTCGCCTCGAACGCCAGATGCTCCGCTTCGAAGCGCAGCGCACCGAGTTGTTGCGTCAGTGACCGGGCGCGGGCGAGATGGTCGCGACCGGAGGCCGCATCACCCAATTCGAACAGGATCTCGTAAGCGACGAGATGCGACAGCATTTCGGCCCGGCGATGGCCGATGTCGTGGGCCGCACGGGCGCCGGCGCGGGCATCCTCCACCGCGCCGCGCGGGTCGTTGAGGTAGAGGCGCGTGATCGCAACCATATAGAGATTCGACACTTCGACACGCGGCAGATCATGCTCGCGGGCGAGTGCGACGCAGCGCTCGAAATGCTCGCGCGCGGTCACCATGCGGCCGTGGGCGTAATGAGCGTCGCCAAGCCCGCCCAGCGCGGCGATCTCCAGTTCCGCCGCCCGGGGGTCCACCGCTCGGGCCTGCCGCGCCCAGTCGAGCGCCGCCCGATGCTCGCGCAGGCAGCCGTCCAGATCGCCGCGCGGAAAGCAGAGGTTGCCGCGCAGGTGGTGGACCCGCGCCCGTTCGCCGGTCAGTCCGGCGCGCACCGCCACCGCTTCGGCATCGGCCAGCGCCGCCATGGCGCCGTCCAGGTCCTCCGTCACCCGCTTGCCGGCCGCCAAGCCGAGCAAGGCCCGGCAGCGTTCGGCATCATCGTTCGCGAGGTCCCGCGCGGCAGCGAACGCCTCCACCGCCGCCCGGGCTTCGCCCAGCGCGTCGAGCAGTTCGGCCCGCAGATAGGCCAGCGCGAAGCGTTCCGCGGGCGTCCCGGCGAGGGCGAGGCCGCGCTCGGCGAGGCCGACCGCGCGCTCGAACCGGAAATCGGCGGCGCACAGTTCCGCGGCGCGGGCATAGGCCGCCACCGCCGTGGGGTCCTCCGCCCGGTCGAGGTGCTCGGCGTGGCGCACCGGGTCGCGGTCGGCGTACCAAGCGGCGGCGCGCCGGTGCAGGTCGCGCCGATGCGAGCGCAGGAGCGCTCCATACACCGCCTCCTGCACCAGGGCATGGGCGAACAGGAACGCCTCCCCATCCGGGCGGATCAGCGCCTGGCCGAGCAGCGCGGCCACGCTGAAGTCAGGCTTCTCGATCAGGTGTCGCAGCGCATCGAGCGTGAATTGCGGTCCCAGGATCGAGGCCGCCTGCAAGGCCTGCCGGTCGAGCGGGGCAAGCGCGTCGGTCCGCGCCAACACGATCCCGTGGATGGTTCCGGGTATGTCCTCCCCATCGCTCTGGCTGCGCAGCAGCTGGTCGAGGAACAACGGATTGCCCTCCGCCCGCTCCACACAACGAAGCACGCGCCGCGCCCCCGCGTTGGCGTAGGTGCTGGCGAGGGTCACGGCCTCGTCCCGGCGCAAGGGCGCGAGGTCGAGGGTCAGCACCGGAGCCCCGCCGATGGCGGCACGCCATTCGGCGCCGAGCGGATCATCCTGAACACGGGTGGAGATCACCAGCATGGCGCGGCATTCGGCAACCACAGCCGCCAGCATGGCGAGATAGGACAAGGTCTGTGCGTCGGCCCAGTGCACGTCTTCCACCACGAGAAGCAGGGGCTGAGCGGTGCTCCGGGCGCGCACCAACGCGGCGAAGGCTTTGCGCCGGCCACGATCGCGCGTGGGGTGGTCCAGCGCTTCGTACACCGCCTGGAGGTCCGGCGGCAGCGGCCGGTCCACAATTGGATAGAGGTGCAGGCGGGCATCCGCCGGCAACAACCCCCCATCGGACAGCCGGTCGTCGGACAGCCGGTCGTCGAACAGCCGGTCAAAGTCGGCTGGCGGTCCGGCAAGGCTGCGCACCAAGGCCCGCAGCGCGTCTTGCCCGCGACCGACGCCGACCTCGATCACAATGCCGACGGCACTGCGGAACCCCACCTCGGCGGCAATCCGCTGGAATTCGCCGACAAGGCGGCTTTTCCCGATACCGGGATCGCCGCGAAGGTGGATGGTCGTGCCGATGCCGCTCTCGCGGCACCCGTCGAGTGCCGCCCGGAACTGGCGCAGTTCCGCCTGCCGCCCGACGAAGGGATGACGGGCCGGCCCCACGCCGCCGTGCAGTCCGCACAGACGCCAGGTGGTGGCTTCCTCTCCGTCCGACACCGGCTCCACGTCCACGCGGTCGCCGAGGGCGCCGCGCATCCCGTCACACAGCAATGTTTCTCCGGAAGCGGCACGCGCCGCCAGACGCGTGGCGTCGTGCATGGCCTTGCCGGTGACGGTCCCGCCGCGTGCGCCGTCCACCACGACCAGACCGCAGGCGACGCCGGCCCGCACGCCCATCCCTTTCGCCGCACGCCCCAGTTCTGCCTGGATGTCCAGCGCCGCGCGCGCCGCGCGCCAGGGATCGTCGCCGAACGCACGCCGGATACCGAAGGCCGCCAGGGCCGTATCGCCGCCATGGCGCACCGTTTGTCCGCCATAATCCCTGGCGATCCGGTCGATGCGGTCGAACAACGCCGTGGAGAAGGTGTGCGCGTCCTCTGGATCGAGCGAGGCGCCGGCCTCCTCCACACCGGTCAGACCGATGCACAGAATGGCCGCGTACCGCAATTCGGGCTTAGCGGCGGGACCGGACGCGGCGGGCTGCGGCGGCTCTGGTAGAACGGGCTCCGGTAGAACGGTGGGCATGCCCGGCTCCTCGTTTCCGGACGGGAACATTGCGGACGGGGACGTGTCCAGCGCAGGTGGCGCAGCGGGGGCGGAGCCATCGCGGGCACGTCGGCGGTCGAGAACCTCACGGAACACGCGTTCGGTTCCCGGTTCGGGCAGGACGCCCAGCTCGCGCTCCAGCAGGCTGCGGCAGGTCTGATACTGCTTCAGCGCCGCAGCGGTGCGTCCCTGGCGGGCATAGAGCTGCATCAGCGCCCGGTGGGCTGGCTCCTGCAACGGATCGAGCGCCAAGATGCGCAACGCCGTACGGACACCGGCTTCCGTCGTGCCGGCCTCCAACGCGGCATCGAGCCGTCGGGTCATCGTGGACAGCGCCAGTTCGCGCAAGCGCTGCCGTTCGGCCATCAGCCAGTCATCAAAGGTCGGCGCGCGCAACGCAACGCCATCGAAGAGGTCTCCCCGATAAAGCTCCAGAGCGAGATCCTGCGCTTCCACCGAACCGGTCGCTATCCCCTTCGCCACCGCTTGTTCGAACGCGGCAACGTCGGTTTCGACGCAGCCTGAGGCGAGCGCCACCATGTCGCCTTCGGCCAGCAACAGCGGCGGGCCACCCTCTGCGGGCAGCCGGCGCAAGGCCGCGATCACCTGACGCAAGCTGCTGCGGGCCTGGATGCCCGGGCTGTCCTCCCAAAACAGGGCGGCAAGTTTGTCGCGGGATTGGGCATGATCAGGGCGCAGGGCGAGGTGCACCAGCAGGGCCATCGCCTTTCTGGTGGTGAGCACGACCGACGAGCCCGCAGCCGTTCGCAATTCGAACCCGCCGAGGAGGGACAACCTCCAGGCGTCCATGGCGACTCCACACCGAACTGGTCCATGGCGAGGCCGACATGATCCAGGCTGCCACCAAACGATGTGTGCCGCCAGATCAATTCCGCGTATCTCCTCCCTTGAACGTAGGCGGTTAGGACTGTCATGTTTCGCCGAAGGGCGGAAGGTTCAGTCGCCCAATTCGGTTCGGCAGCCTCCCGAAGGCGGTGTAGTGAAAAGGGACGGCGGCTGGGGACCGCCGTCTTTTCTGTCTGGCTCAGATCGCCTCCCCCTGGAGCAGATCGGCAACGGCCTGTGGGTGGCCGAAGCGGTGGAACAGGATGGCCCTACCCGACGAAGAAATAGTCGGTTCCCTCGGCCATACCGCTCGTTGCGTTGACCGTTACGCTGCCGGTGGCCCAGGTAAAGACGGTGTTGCTGGCGCTCATGGTGACGGCGACGTCGGCGGCGGTCAAATTCTTGAAGACCAGGCTATCGCCGGTCTCGAACCCAGTCACCGTGTCCTTGCCGTCGCCTGGCCAGAACCCAAACACGTCCACCCCGGCCCCGCCGTTGAGCAGGTCGTCACCCTTCTCGCCGACGATGAGATCGTCGTCGTCGCCACCGTTCAGCGTGTCGGCGCCCAGGCCGCCCCAGAGCTGGTCCGCCCCCCCGTCGCCCCAGACCTGGTCGTTCCCGGAGTCCGCGTAGATGATGTCGGCTCCCGCTCCGCCATGAATCTTGTCCTGCCCTTGGCCGCCGCGGATCAGGTCGTATCCCGTGCCGCCCTGGATCACGTCGTTGCCGTCACCGCCCGATACGAAGTCGTCCCCGCCCTTGCCGTCAACCGTGTCGTTGCCGCCGCCCGCCAGGATGTCGTCGGCGTTGCCGGTGCCGGTCAGGCTGGGGTCGTTCCCCGCCGTGCCGTTGATCATGTTCGCCCCCGGAGGCGCTTTGGTAGGCGGGTTCGGGTCGGGTACGAAGGGAGCGTTGGCAGAAGGGTCTTTCGGCGTCGCGATCGTCTGGTCGGCGAAGGACAGGAACTCGACCCCGGACAGAACGTCCACGTTCCCGGCGTCGGATTTGTAACTGACGGTCGTCTCCGTACCGGTGGTCTTGATCTCATACGCGGACAGGTTGTCCGAAAACACCGCGTAGTCCGTGCCGAAGCCGCCGTTCAGGACGTCCTTGCCGGGATCGCCCTGCAGGCGGTCGTTCCCATCGCCGCCGCTGAGGGTGTCGGCACCGATACCACCCTTGAGGAAATTGTCCTTGGCGTCGCCGGTGAGTGCATCGTCGCCGAGCCCGCCCCAGATGTCCTCGATGTTGACCAGGATGTCCTCGTCGACACCGCCCACTTTCGCCGTGACGAACCCGGCCGTCATCGGCCCCGACAGGTTGACGGTCACGGCCGCCTCCTCGCCCTCATAAGAGGCGACGTCCTTGCCGGCCCCGCCGTCCAGCAGGTCCTTGCCCTTGCCGCCCACCAGGGTGTCCTCGTTGGTGCCGCCGAACAGCCAGTCGTCGCCCTCTTCGCCCTTCAGGAGGTCGAACCCGGTGCCGCCCGCCAGCACGTCGCGGCCGAGCCCCCCGAAGAGACCGTCGTTGCCGCCATAACCGAACAGCAGGTTGTTGTTGGCGTTGCCGGTAAGGCCGTTGTCGTTCCCGTCGCCCTCGGTGACCGATTGCAGGCTCGGCATGGCGTAGGTGAGACTGGTGTGGATGGGCAGGTGGTTGGGCGTGTGGACGATGTAGAACTCGCCGCCCTGCGCCTGTCCCTGGTTCACCGAGTAGGGAAACTGGTGGATGCCCAGGTTCTGGAACTGTGCCGTTTCGCCCGCGCCGAGCGTTCCATTGGCGTACAACTCGTCCGCACCGGTCAGCCCGTGCGGGCCGCCCGGGACGACGCCCTTGGTGCTGTTGCCGCCGCCGATGACGGAGAAGGGGCCGAGCGTCGGGGTGGTCCAGTTCGGCGTCGCCGGTTCTTTTTCATGGAAGTGGGCGAACGGCGGATGGACGCCGTCGGCGGCGACGTGGTTGCTGGAGACCAAGCTGGTCTGCATGCCGGTCCATTCCTTGCCCGTCCCATTGACCACGGTAGGGTTGGCATAGACGTACAGGTGCTGCGCGTTGGTGGTGAGTTGGGAGACTTTCACCGCGACGGGGGTCATATCGTCGAATGTCGCCGTGTAGGCGACCTGTTCCTTGTTGTCCTTCTGGCCGTTCATCAGCATCAGGCCGCTCACGTCCGGCGATTTGTCGACGAACTGCCAAGCACCGCCCTGGAGGTTGGCTGTTTCGGTGGTCTGCGGCGTTGCTCCGTGCGACATGGTGCCTCCTCCGGGTGGATTGTCTCGACCAAGGGGCGCCGCGGCAGGCACGAGCCCGTCACGATGGAGTACACCGGTTGGCCGGGGATTCGCGAGCATGGCTGCAATGATGTGGGCGTCGATGTGAAGCGCGCCATTGCATCGCCAAAATTCCGCCGTGGCGCGCGGGTCCTGCCGGCCGCGGTGGCAACGATCCGGGAGGGGATGCGGCGCCCGTCCCGCAGGCGCCCGTCACGTGCGTCTCGACGTGGGCAGGAGGAGGACGGGCTGAGATAGGTGCCCCTGGTCGGAACAACACCGCCTTCGCGACGATGGCCACTTGCGAAGGTTCTGGGGGGCAGCTGCGAGGTGAAACTCGTCGCGGGTCCCGTTCGGTCCCCTCAGTCGCAGCCAGTCGAGCCTCAAGATGCATTTGCGGAGAGCACCGGCCCGCACACTTGAACGTCGACACGTGTCAGGAATGCGGGCCAAAGCGGTTCAGGCCACCTTCGGGGACAGGTCTGGCGCCAACGTCAGGCCGAAAGGTGCCGAGTGAAGAACGACTGAAGCTTATCCCATGGGATTAGGTCCATGCGGTCGTAGAGATCGACGTGGTTAGCCCCCCGAACCCAGAAAAGCTCCTTCGGTTCCACCGCTCGGGCGTAGGCGTCCTCGCTGAACTCCCTGGAATGCGCCTGATCGCCCGCGATGAACAGCATCGGGCGCGGCGAGATCGTTTCGATGTCATTGAACGGATAGAAGTTCACGAACTTGATTTCGCCCGCAAGGGTGCGGTTCTGGGTCAGTTCTGGAGTCCGCCCTTCGGGAACGTGCATGCCGCGCTCGGTCCGGTAGAAATCGTGGTACATCCGGGTGACGGGGTCGGCATCCGCCGGCAGCTGCATCGGTAGGTAGTTCCGGAAAATCTGCTCGCCGGTCGTGAACTCCTGATAACGCTGCTGCGCGGCCTGGGCGAGCATGGCCTTGCGCTGCTCGAGCGTCTGCGACTTGTTGTAGCCGTTCCGGGTGACCGCGCCCATGTCATACATGCTGACCGTGGCGATGGCTTTCAGACGCGGATCGATCTTCGCCGCGCTGACCAGAAAGCCGCCGCTGCCGCAGACGCCGATGCCGCCAATGCGCTCGCGGTCGACGAACGGCCGCGTGCCCAGGAAATCGACCGCGGCGCTGAACGCCTCCGCATAGAGATCCGGCGCGACCGCATTGCGCGGTTGACCGTCACTCTCGCCCCAGAATGGCAGGTCGATGGACATCGCGACAAAGCCCTGCTCGGCCATCTTCGTCGCGTACAGGTTGGCGCTCTGCTCCTTCACTGCGCCCATGGGATGACCGACGACGATCGCCGGAGTCCTGGCGTTGCGGTCGAGCCCCTTGGGCGTGAAGAGGTTGCCAGCGACCTTCATCCGATATTGGGTGTCGAAGGTGACCTTCTGCAGGTCGACCTTGTCGCTGGTGTAAAAGTTGTCTGCACCGTTCGGCATCTTCTTGGCCTCCGCGAAGGGGATGTTGGCGAGTGACGCCAGAGTGAGCGCCGTCGCTCCGGCGCCGGCGAAGTGCAATAGGTTCCGCCTGTTGATGGCGTTGAGGTCGTTCGGGTTGCGCATCGCAGCTTCTCCGTTCAATCACGCGGTTTCTTGGGTCCCTCTCCAGGCTTCGGATCGCCCGGCCGCGGCGGCCCTACGGGAAGCAATGAACGCAACCACGGCGGAGCCGCACAGGACGGTGGTGCTGACGGCGAAGGTGGCTTGGTAGCCGCTGCTGTCGAACATCAGGCCGCCGGCCGAGGCGCCGAGGGTGATGGCCAGTTGGATCGCCGCAACCATCAGCCCGCCGCCGGCTTCGGCGTCGTCGGGAAGGGTCCGGCTCAGCCAAGTCCACCAGCCGACCGGCGCGGCGGTCGCAATGAAGCCCCACAGGGCCAGCAGCACCCCGGTGGCGACGATAGACGATCCGACGGCGATCAGGGCGAGGGCGATCGCGGCCAGGGCGAGCGGCATAGCGACAAGCAGGCCATACAGCCGGGTCTTGACGACGAAGCCGATCAGGTAGGTGCCCAGGAGGCCGCTCAGTCCGAGCGCGAGCAGAATCAGGGACAGCGCCGTAACGCTCACGCCCGTGACGGTCTCCAGGAACGGCCGGAGATAGGTGAACAGGGCGAACTGGCCGATGAAAAGCAGGGACACGGCCATGATGCCGAGCGGCACGTTCCGGCGGCGCAGGACCCGAAACGCCGCGGCCGCCCCGGATCGACCGCGCGCGGGCATTGACGGCAGCGTCATGAACAGCCACAGGAAGGTCAGCGCCGCCGGCGGGACGATGGTGAAGAAGGCCCCGCGCCAGGCAATATATTGGCCAAGGAAGCTACCCAGCGGCGTCGCGATTGTGGTGGCCAGCGCGTTGCCGCCGTTCAGGAGCCCGAGGGCTCGTTGCACCTCGTCTTCGGACACCAGCCGCATGACGATCGCAGCCGACATCGACCAGAAGCCGCCGATGACCACGCCGACGAGGGCGCGGCCGACGACCATGACGGTGAAGTTCGGGGCAGAGGCGATAACCAGACCTGACACCAGCATGACCACGGTCAGCCCCAGCAGAAGCACCCTGCGGTCGATGGCCTGCGTCGCGGACGAGATGAACAGGCTGGTCAGCACCGCGAAGATGCCGGACACCGCAATCGCCTGCCCCGCTTGGCCCTCGGTCAGCCGCAGGTCGGAAGCGATCGGAGTGAGAAGGCTGACGGGCATGAACTCGGACGCGATCAGAGTTCCGACGCAGAGCATCAGCGCGAAGACGGCGCTCCAGCCCGCAGCGTGCGAGGGTGCGGCCCGGCACGCGCGGCGCTCGATCTCGACCGCGGTCGATGAAGGGATGGTATCGGTTTGCATGACAGCTAGGTAGCGGATGTAATAACCCACAACTAGACGCTATATTCGGCATAAACTTTTAAGTGAGACTTCAAAATGTCCCGCACCCCACTCGCCGATCTCGGCGCCTTTATCGCGGTTGCGCGCGAACGCAGCTTCACGCGCGCGGCGGCTCAGCTGGGCGTGTCTCCGTCCGCGCTCAGCCAGACCATGCGCGCCCTTGAGGAGAAGCTGGGGGTGCGCTTGCTGACCAGGACGACGCGCAGCGTTGCCCCGACCGACGCCGGTGAGCGACTGATCGCAACCGTGGGGCCGCATCTGGAGGAGATCGAGACAGGCTTGGCCGCCTTGTCCGAGCTTCGCGACAAGCCAGCGGGCATCATCCGCATCACTGCCGTGGACCACGCGGCGGAAACGATCCTCTGGCCCTCTCTTGCGAACTTCCTCGCCGAGTACCCGGATGTCCAGGTCGACTTGGTCGTCGACAACATGCTCCGGGACATCGTCGCCGAGCGCTTCGACGCCGGTATCCGGATGGGCGAGAGAGTCGCCCGCGACATGATCGCCGTGCGGATCGGACCCGACATTCGGATGGCCGCCGTTGCTACGCCTGCCTACTTCAAGAAGCACGGCAAGCCGAAGGTCCCTCAGGATCTGGCGACGCACGGCTGCATCAATCTACGCCTGCCCACACTGGGCGGAGTCTATGCTTGGGAATTTGAGAAGGGCACGCGCGAGATCAACGTGCGCGTCGAAGGGCAGCTGACCGTCAACGACATCGTGGTGATCAGGAACGCCGCGCTTCATGGCCTCGGGATCGCATTCATGCCCGAGGATGTGGCGCAAGCCCATCTGGATGCCGGTGATCTGGTCCGCGTGCTGGCGGACTGGACGCCGCCGTTTCCCGGCTATCACCTGTACTATCCCAGTCGGCGGCAGCAATCGCCCGCTTTCACCCTGCTCGTCGAGGCGCTGCGCTATCGTGGTTGACGGGATGTGCTTTTCTGAAGTCTGCCGAACATACTCAGTCCCCAAGTGATGGGTGAGTTGGAGCCGTGTGGTAAAAGGGGATCCACGCGGCGAGCGCCGGCCATATCACCGCGGTCCGTCAAGCGATCCGATGCGTTACGGCTCACAGGGACTGCAAGCCGCCTCCAGGGCTGCCTCATCGTCGCAACGCTCCTCGAAGCGCCGGATCCGACTGTCGTGTAGCACCCACCGGTGTTCGGTCGTCACCGTTACCGGTTTGCCGGTAGCCTTGCTGACGGCCTCGACGAGGTTCCGCGTGACGACTTGGTCTCCGTCCATTGCGATGTCCCGCACCTCATGCTTGGTGATTGTCCATTCCTTGGCCAACCCATGGAAATAGCACTGGACGCCTTCCACGCCGCGGAAGGTGCCGGAGAAGGCTGCAAGAGCCGGGGACTTGCTGCAAGATACCCACTCGACGTCGGATGCGAGATGCTCGAACAGCGGCGCCACATCACCCACGGCGTAGTGGTTGTACAGGTCGCGGAGCATCTCGATGTCGGTCTGCGCCATGCTGCATCTCCGGCCGCTATGGGATGGTCAAAAATGATAAGGCCGCTTGTCGGACGTTATTAACCTCCAAGTCGGCGGCGTCGCGAACGATGCTAAGAGGAAGCCCCTTTTCGTTCCAGTTCCCATGGCTTCCCGCGCATCACACGAAATTTCCGCCACCCCAGACAAAGCGAAGAAGCGGAAGCTATGTCCGTGACGGAATAACCACCTAACCAGCACGACCAATTTTCTAGGAAATGGACAAGCAACCCAGGAACACAACAGGCGCCAAATCCTATTTGGACTTGGCGCCTGATTGCCCCAAAGGTGCGAAATACACTTTATGCCGGACTCTACACGGTCAGGACGCCCAATGGCGCTTCGGACCGACGTCCACGTGGACGAAATTGCTGTCCGGGTAATAACCCACCCCGCCCCCGCGCAGGCTGAGCGCCGCGCGTTGCAGGGTGCGCAACGGCAGGCCGGGCACCCGCAGGTCGATCGCCTTGCCCTGCATGTGGAAGCTGTTCTGGGCGACGCCGCTGCCGTCCTGTTCACGCAGCCACGCGTTGGATTCAGGGGAGCGGTAGCCGGAGATGATGTGAACCGGCGTCTTGCTGCCGACCTTGCGGGTCAGGGCGTGCAGCAGGTCCAGAAGCTTCGGGTCGATGGGATGCACCGCACCGGTGCGGTGGTCGCGCAGGAGGTGGTTGATTTCGCGCAGGCCGTCGCGCTGGTAGCGGCCCTTGGACCAGTATTCCGCTCGCACCCGCTCGCCGGTGTGAAGGTTGAGGAGGACCAATTGCCGCGGAGGGGCGCGCAACGCCGCCTCCGACACCTCCGGGGCCATCACCATCCCGGCGGCAGCCGTCGCCAGACCGATGCGCAACAGTTCCCTCCGGCCGAGCTTGGCTGCTGGGGTCGGTTGGAATTCGGCCTCGGTCATCATGCCTCCATGGGGTCCCGAAAGGGGCTGCGCGCAGAGCACCCCCCCTTTTTGTCCGATGACTTTTGGCGGCAGAGCCCCCGCTTCTGTCAAGAAACCAATGGTTAATGTCTTTAAAAGGCCCGTGTTTCCTGGGCTTGCCAGGGCGGCCGTGCGATGGCCGGCAAGGCGACGGGTGCGTTACAGCGCTGAAACACAGCGCACCCCGCTTCCGATTCGCCCGAGTCTCACACTGGATCCGATCGTGACAAGGTCAGGGTAAAAAACGGCTACCATAAGGGGTAGTACCGCGACCTTTACCGTTTAGCCTTCGGTAAGGAATCTACCCCCATAGTTTGGATAGCGAAAACAACTCCCGTCAGAATCCTGCCCGTGCCCCCCGTCGCTACAGCCCCTGCGCCGGCACCCTCCTATCTTCGGCCCGATCAGTTGGCCGAAGTCCTGGACCGGCATGCCCGTTGGATCAAGGGCCAGCCGGGCGGTGCGCGCGCCAATCTGGCGCTGGCCGACCTGGAGGGCGCCGACTTGGCCCAGCGCGACCTGCGCGGCGCCCGGCTGGTCGGAGCGAAGCTGGCGCGCTGCCGGCTCAGCGGCACCAATCTGGCCGGCGCCGACCTGTTCGGCGTGGATCTGCGCGATGCGGACATCACGCGCGCCAATCTCATGCAGACGGATCTGCGCGGTGCCCGGCTGCGCTCCGCCGATTTCTCGAACGCCAACCTGCGCGGTGCCGATCTGCGCGCCGGAACGCTGGAACCGGGCGGCGGCGCCCGCCGTGGCACAGGCCCGGACGCTCATCCAGACGCCCAGGACGCCGAAGCCACCCGGCAAACCCACCGGACCGCCCTGGCCCGCCTGCAGGGCGGCGCCACGGCGGAGGGCGGCATCCCGACCGACCTGACCGGCGCCGTGCTGGCCGGTGCCAACCTGACGGAAGCCGACCTGTGCGGGGCGGTGCTTCAGAACGCCAACCTGACCGGCGCGGTGCTGACCGACGCCAACCTGTCGGGCGCGCGGCTGAACGGGGCCAACCTGACCGGCGCCCTGCTGGACGGCTGCACCTTCGACAACGCCGATCTGGTCGGCACACGGATGGTCGATTGCGACCTCTCGCAGGCCAAGCTCGGTTCCGCCTGTCTGACCCGCCCGATCGACAGCATGGGATCGGAAATCCAGCGGGCGATCTTCGACCATGAGCGTTGGATCGACAGCGTCGGCCAGCGCGGCGAGCGCGCCGAACTGGACGGCACCGACCTCAGCCGCGCCGACCTGCGCGGCGTCAATCTCAGCGCTGCCTCGCTGCGCGGCGCCAACCTGTCCGACGCGGCGCTGACCGGCTCCCGGCTGATGATGGCCGACCTGTCCGGCGCCAATCTGGAGCGCGCGAACCTGATGGGGGCCGACCTGTCCGGCGCCAACCTCAGTTTCGCCCGGCTGACCGGGGCCGACCTGACGCGGGTCAACCTTGGCCCCGCCGAGATCAAGGACCCCAGCGGGCGTCCCACGGGCCGCTCCTGGGCCGCCAATCTGATGGGCGCCGACCTGCGGCAGGCCATGCTGACCGATTCCCGCATGGTTCAGGCGAACCTGACCGACGCCGATCTGGAGAACGCCGACCTTGACGGGGCGGATCTGGCCGGCGCGAAGCTCCAGCGCGCCCATCTCAAGGGCAAGGCGCCGCGGCGGCGCTGACCCGCTTCCCTACGCTTCACGACCGTCATCATCCCGCAAAGGATCGAGGGGCATAATCCGGCACCTCGATCCGCCGGACGGTCCGCCATGCCCACCCCTCCCCGCCCCCTTCAGCGGCGTGGCGCCTTGCGCCTGATCCCCGCCGTCATCCTCGCCCTGTTCGTCCGCCCCACGCGGGCCGAGGATCCGCGCCTGTCCGAAATCTGGCGGTGCGGCGGCGGTGATTGCCCCGGCTACGAGTATCACCCCCGCGACGGCGACCCGGAGCACGGCGCGCCGGCGGCCACCGCCTTTCAGGATTTGCCGGCGGATTGGTTCTGCCCACGCTGCGGCGCCGGCAAGCCGGATTTCCGCCGGATGGGCGACTGATCCGAAAATTGACTTGTCGTCGCCTGCATAATCGGCAATTATTGCGGTCATGGACGATATAGACCGCAAAATCATCGCGCACATCCAGCAGGACGGACGCGCTTCCTACGCCGACATCGGGACGGCGGCCGGACTCTCGGTGTCCGCCGTGAACGAGCGGCTGAAGAAGCTGCAGGCCAACGGCGTGATCCAGGGTTGGGGGGCGCGGCTGTCGCCCAAGGCCGCCGGCCTGGATGTGCTGGCCTTCGTCGAAGTGCTGCTCGACCGTCCGGCGCATGACGCGCCCTTCCGCGACGCCATGCGCGCCACGCCGGCGGTTCAGGAGTGCCACCACGTCACCGGGGACTGGTCCTATCTGCTCAAGGTGCGCGTGGCCGACACGGAGGCGCTGGAGCGCTTCCTGTCCGACCGGCTGAAGGCCCTGCCCGGTGTCGTGCGCTCCCACACCGTGATCGCGCTCTCCTCGGTCAAGGAAACGCCGATCCTTCCCATCGCTTCAGATTGAGCCACCCGGAGCACCCGTCATGGACACGCTGCCCGCCCTGCTCAAGGGCCTGATCATCGGATTCAGCATCGCCGCCCCGGTCGGGCCGATCGGGCTTTTGTGCATCCGGCGCACCCTGGCCGACGGGCCGGCCCACGGCTTCGTCAGCGGGCTCGGCGCGGCCAGCGCGGACGCGGTCTATGGCGCCATCGCCGGCTTCGGGGTGGTTCTGGTCACCGACGCGCTCCTGGGCGCGCAGGTGGCGCTGAAGCTGGTCGGCGGGCTGATGCTGCTGTGGCTGGGCTGGAGCACCCTGCGCGCCCGCCCGGCGGAGCGCGCCGCGGACGCCCGCGGCGGCGGCGGTCTGGCCGGGGCCTACGCCTCCACCTTCGCGCTGACCCTCGCCAACCCGGCGACGATCCTCAGCTTCGCCGCGGTGTTCGGCGGGCTGGGCGTGTCGGCGGGGGACGGGAGCAGCACCGGCGTGGCCGCCCTGCTCGTGGCGGGCGTCTTCACCGGGTCGGCGATGTGGTGGTTGGGGCTCAGCGCCTCGGTCGGGGCGTTCCGGCGCCGGGTTACGCCCGCCGCCATGCTGTGGATCAACCGCGTCTCGGGTGCGGTGCTGGGAGTGTTCGGGATCGCGGCCCTTGCCTCCCTCCTGTGAGGAGACGGGATACGCCGGTCACCCGGAGCAAATCAGAACAGAATGGTCACCGGGCCGCCCAGAGCGACCGCGGCGACGATCAGGATGGCCACCGCTGTCAGCTTCTCCGCCGCCGACCAGCGCTGCCAATCCTTCTTGAAACTCTTGAGATCCTGGGCCATGGCAACCTCCGCCATCCCTGACTGTCCGTGTTGAGAGCGACATTGGACGCTTCCAGTTGATGTTTGGTTAACGTCGCCCGGAAACTCTTTCATCCATCGCAATGCCACAGGTAATCGGAAGAAAAACTGATGCAAGTCAAATAGAGGGCAAAAGCGGGTACAATTTTCGGCATCCCCCATGAGGAGGGCTCCGGGCGCGTCCCGCGTCCCCCGGATGGAAGGGTTTCCACCGACGGTCCGATGCCCCAAATCCCTTTGGACACCCATCGACGCGTCGGCGCCGGACAAGCCTGACCAAGCCCAAAGACATGAGGTGCTGGCGGTGAGCGGACTGAAGATCGGACTGGCCCTGGGCAGCGGTGCGGCGCGTGGCTGGGCGCACATCGGCGTTCTGCGCGCGTTGGAGGAGATCGGGGTCGAGCCCGACGTGATCTGCGGAACCTCCATCGGCGCGGTGGTCGGCGCGGCCTACCTGACAGACCAGTTGGACGAGTTGCAGGCATGGGCTCAGAGCATGGGCTGGCTCGGCATGCTCGGCATCATCGACCTGACCTTCCGCCGCGGCGGGCTGCTGGCCGCCGACCGCACCTTCGACCGCTTCCGCAACCATCGCACCGAAGTCACCATCGATCAGCTGCGCAAGCCCTTCGCCGCGGTCGCCACCGACCTCGGCACCGGGCGGGAGATCTGGCTGCGCGACGGGCCGATGCTCAGCGCGGTGCAGGCGTCGGCCGCCATGCCCGGCCTGTTTCCGGCGGTGCGGCGCGACGACCATTGGCTGGTGGACGGCGCGCTGGTCAACCCGGTGCCGGTGTCGCTCTGCCGCGCGCTGGGCGCGGACGTGGTGATCGCGGTCAACCTGAACAGCGAATTGTCGCCGCTGAGCCGCCCCTCCGGTCGCGGCGCCGCCAAGCTGCGCAAGGCGGCGGAGGCGAAGCCGGCCCAGATGCAGGCGTCTCAGATGCAGGAGGCCCGGATGCAGCAGGCCCAGCCCGTGCCGGAGGTGGCGATGGCCCCGGCGGGGGATGCGACCTCCCCCGTCTTCTCCACCCTGACCTCGCAGATCGCCTCCTGGATGGGACGGCGCCCGGCGGCGCGCACGCGGTTCCTCGCCGACCAGCTGACGCGCCCCCCGGCCTCCAACGTCCCGCCCAACGTGATGGACGTGATGGCCGGGTCGATCGACATCATGCAGGACCGCATTACCCGCTCCCGTCTGGCCGGCGAGCCGCCCGACGTGCTCATCGCGCCACGCCTCGCCCACATCGGCATCCTGGAGTTCGACCGCGCGGAGGAGGTGGTGGAGATCGGCTACGGCGCCGCCTCGATCCTCAAACCCGCACTGGAGCTGGCCCTGCGCCGGGCATAGCTGCGCTCAGACGGGAGCCGCCGGCCACATCCAGGTCAGCTCGTGCTTGTTGTGGTTCAGGTGCAGCACCCGCCCGCCGGGGATCGCGGCGAAGGCGCGGGCCGTCTCGTGGTCCGTCTCGGCCTGGAACTTCAGCGTGCAGATGAAGCGCTTGGCCAACCCGCTCTCCATCCACTGGTTCACCAGCCGCAGCAGGCGCGTGGGGTAGCAGATCACGTCGCAGCACAGCCAATCCACCGGCCCAACATCCTGCGGCTTCAGGCCGAAGGCGCTCTCCTGGCGGAACTCGATGCGCGGCAGGGCTGCGATGGCCGGATCGAGCGGCGCCTTGTCGACGCTGACCACGCTGGCGCCCAGCTCGTGAAGCACCCAGCTCCAGCCGCCGGGGCAGGCGCCGAGGTCGATGCAGCGGTCGCCCGGCCCCGGCTGTTCGCCGAACAGGGTCAGCGCTTCCCACAGCTTCAGATAGGCGCGGTTGGGCGGCACCGTCCGGTTCTCGACGAAGGTGACCTCGCCGTGGCGGTAGGGGCTGGAACAGCGCGCCGCCGCGACGATGGTGTTCTCATCCAGCAGCGTCCAGGAGCCCAGCGGGGCGGTCGGCAGCGGCGACGGGAAGACCACCGGCTTGGCCGAGACATGGGGCAGGTTGTCCTGGATCAGGCTGGCCCGGCGGTGATGGCGCAGCGTCCACAGCGCCCAGTTGCGCTGGATGGAGCGCAGGGCCCGCGCGCCCTCCTTGATCGACGCGAACTCGATCCGCACCGGGTCGTGCCAGATGTTCTGGGCCCAGGCGGCGGAACGCGCCGGCCCGTCGGCGAAGACCAGCCGGTCCTCCACCGCCGTCACGTCGCCCAGTTCGGCCACGAGGTCCTGAACGAAGCCCTCGGGCGCCAGATAGATGGTCTGCCCCAGGGGGGTGTGCGCCGGCAACGGACGGGCGGACGAAGTGTCGGATGAGTCGCTCATGCCGAGGGGCTAGCGCCCCTGGCGTTCGATTGCAAGAGCGCGGTCGAAGAAATTGGCGATCTCCGCGTTCAGTCGCTCGTGGAAAGCCGCCCGGTCGAAGCCCGGCGGGTCCCAGGCCGGCGGTCCGACCTCCACCGCGATGGCGGCGGGAACGGGCATCATGAAGGCGAAGTGCCCGGCATCGCTCACGTCCTCGTATTCGGGTGGCACGGGCAACCGGTCACGTAGGCCCTCGACCTGGGAAGCCGCGATTTGCTCGTCCCGCTCCGCCCGGTACAGGAGGATGGGAATCGTCACCCCGGCGAGGCCGTCCTTGGAGAAAGGAACGCCGACCGGCGCCATCAGGACGGCGGCACGGATGCGCCGGTCGCGCGCCTCGACACGAGCCTGCGTCTCCTCGTTCCCAAGATGGCAGAAGCGCTCACCGGCGGGCGGGGTGCGGCAATGGGCGGCGATGCGTCCCAGCTCCGCCACCCCGCCGGCGGCCACCAGAACCGTGTATCCGCCCGCCGAGAAGCCGAGGGCGCCGACGCGTTCGCCGTCGAGGCGGTCGGCCAGCTCCGGCTCCGCCAGAAGATGGTCGAGCGTGGCGGTAAGCTGGGCCGGGCGCTTGCGCCACATCCGCTCCGTGCCGGCGTCCCGATCGTCGTCGAAGGCGTTGCCCCGGTGATGGACCGCGGCGACCACATAGCCGCGCCGGGCCAGCGCCATGGCGGTGTCCGCGTGGCCGAAGGCGCTTCCTCCGGACCCGTGGGACAGGACCACCAGCGGGTGGCGCCCCTCGGCCACCGGCCCGCCCTCCGCCACCCGGAACGTGAAGGGGCCGCGCCGCACCGGCGTTTCCGGCGCGTCCGTCGGATACCAGACCACCGCGCGGGCCATGCCGCCGTCCGCCGGATCGGTGAAGGCCAGCACGCGCATGCCCACCTCCGCCGCGGCAGCACCAGCCCAAAGGACCGCGCCCCCGGCGATCAGCAGCCACCCCATTCGCAGCACCGCATCCTCCCACCGCTTGAAGAAAGGCATCGACGACGGAGGTAGCCGCATCCCCCGTTCGCCAGGGCTGTGACATTCCGCCGCAATCCGCTCAAATTTGGTCGTCATGATTCAGATCAATTGACAATCATTCTCAGTCGCAGCACATTGGCCCCAGCACGACCGCACAACACGCACCGCTGCCGGGGGCCCATGTACGTCTGCATCTGCCACGCGCTGAACGACAAGCAGGTTACCAAGGCGCTGGAGAATGGCGCCCGCACCCCGGCCTCCGTCTTTCGGCATTACGAGCGTCAGGTCCAGTGCGGCAAATGCGTGCCGATGATGCGGGAGATGGCCCAAAGCCATTGCGCGAACCAGTGCGAGGCCTGCCCCAGCCACGCCGCAACGCAGCAGCCAGCCCTGCTGCCGGAGCCGGCCAACGCCGATAGCTTCCCCTACGGCGTCGCGGCCGAGTAGCGGGCGCCGCCCTCCCCCTCCCTCCAAGTCACAGCGACAACAGCCGCCACCCCTTCGACTCGAACGTCTCCTTTAATCCAGAAGTCCGCCGATTTATTTCGAGGCTGGTCCACCGTTTTTGTGCCGCAATTCTGCCTCTCGGCACCAATCGGGATCTTCCATTAGGCTGCGACAAATCGCCATAGTCTTATACCCCTGGCCCGCTTGACGGGGCGGGGCCGATGATGCAGAAAGAGTCCAGACGGATTCAAGAAATCCGAAGACTTCGGAGCGGCACGGAACGCTTCCGATTGGGCCAGACACACAAAACGTCAAGTTCTTGGGAACTGGAAATGCCTTTCATACGTCTATGAAAGGCAACCAGAGGAATTTCTTATTTTGGCGCCGCAGCAGAGATTTTGTTGCAACGCACAGAATGCGGAAAATGGCACCCGCAGTGCAGCGCCGCCCCGGACCATAAGCCTGACGATCAGGCGAACGGTCCCAAGCGATCCGAAGGGAGGAGCGAGAGATGAGCTGCCGCAACCGGCACGCTTACGACGTCGAATGCCGCGACCTTCTCCAGGCAACCGCCGACCGGCTGGACCGGCTGCGGTCGCTGGTGGAGCGGTCCGGTCCCGAGGCTCGTGAAGCCATGAGCCGGGAGGACATGGAGCGCGCGCTGGACGCTCTGCGCGGCCAGCACAACCGGCTATGCGCCCGCGTCGAGGCGGCGCGCATCGCCACGGACGATGCCTGGGCCTTTGCCCGCGCCATCGCCGACCAAGCCGCGGAAGAGCTGGTCAGCGGTCTCGACCACATGGAAGCCTGCCTGAGGCGCAAAGCGGCCTGACCGTCACGAACCCGGCACCGGACCGCATCACTCCGCCTTCAACAGCAGGACGGCTCCACATTCGGCGGGCGGAGTGGGCGATGGGGTACCGGGAAGGTCGATGTTCACCACCGTGCCTTCTCCGGGGGCGCTGCTCAACGTCAGCCGACCGCCGTGGGCTTCCACAAAGCGCTTGGCGAGCGGCAGCCCCAGCCCCGTGCCGGAGTGGGCCTTGGTCATGTAGCTGTTCACTTGGCGGAACGGCTCCAGCGCGATCTTGATGTCCTCCGGTGACATGCCGATACCCGTGTCGGCGACGGTGAGCGACACGCAGCCGTCCCCGCTACGCGCCGCATCCACACGCACCCATCCACCCGCCGGCGTGAATTTGATGGCGTTGGACAGCAGGTTCAGGACCGCCTGCCGCAAGCGCATGGCGTCGGCCATCACCGTTAGGCCGGGTTCGACGGGAGAGCATTCCATCCGCACCCCCTTCTGGCCGGCCAGCGCCTCCACCAACTCGACGCACTCGCCGAGCAGGACGGCGACCTGAACCGGCTCCGGATACAGTTCCAGGCGCCCCGCCTCCACCTTCGCCATGTCCAGCACGTCGTTGACCAGCGACAGAAGATGCTGGCCGGAAACATGGATGCTGGCGATGTACTCCTGATGCTTCGGCGGGCTTGGACCGAACAGGCCGGACATCAGCGCCTCGCTGAAGCCGATGATCGCGTTCAGCGGTGTCCGCAGTTCGTGGCTCATGTTGGCGAGGAAGTCGGACTTCGCGAGGTTCGCGGCCTCCGCATGCTCCTTTTCCGCCTCCAGCCGGCGGCGCTGCTCCGCCAACATGGCCTCACGGGCCTGACGGGCCTCACGCTCCGCGTGGCGGCGGCGGCGGACATGGCGCGTCACCACCAGCGACAGCACCAGCGTCGCCAGACCGGCCCCCGCCGCACCGGCCAGGACGGTGGTGCGCGTCTGGTTCAACTGCCCGCTGATCTGCTCGAACGGGACGGCCACGATGATCGACCAGCCGGTCTGCTGCGAGCGATGGACGAGGACCAGCGCCTCATGCCCTTCCCGGGTTGTCGCCGAGAACAGCTTCGGATGCGGCTCCATCAGCCGGGGCACCATCATATCCCTGACCTTCTGACCGACATGAAGGTCGGGGTCGTGGGAGCGCGCGGCGATGACCATGGAGGGATCGACCACCGACACCGTCCAAGCCGGGGGAATCCCCGATCCGCGCAGCACGGCGCCCAACCCCTCCAACCCGACCGCCAGCGACAGAACGTGCCGGACAGGCACCCCTGGGGGACCTTCCGGGTCCAGCATCGGCGCACGGACGATCAGTGCCGGGCGTCCCGGCGGCCCTCCCGGGGGCAAAACCCCACCGACCACCGTCCGCTGCGTGGTGACCACCTGCCGGGTCACCTCGTCCAGACGCGGGGGCGGCAGGGGGACGCCCAGCGGATATTGGGTATGGAATTGAAGGGACATATCCTCCACCCTCACCATTCCGATCGCCAGCCAGCCCGGCTGGCTTCGCACGGCCTCCGCGGCCTCCGACTTCAGCAGGGCGAGATCGTCCACCGTGTTGCGGCTCAACGCGGCCAGAAGTTCGAGAGGGCGGGCCTTGCTTTCCAGCTCCCGGTCGATGGCGACCATCACGGAACGGGCCTGCGCCGCCAACTCCGCCGCCAGCACGTCCTGCTGCCGGAGATCCAGAATCCAGACCACCACCGCCAGGAACAGCAGCAGCGGGGCGATGGCGGCTAACCCCAGACCAAGCGTCGATGAGGGCAGGCGCAAGGCACTCTCCGACCTTTGACGGAAATGGAATGGCGACCGGACTGGACAGGGGAAGGCAGCATGCACGTCCTACCCCAATGGGTCGCCCGCATCGGTCCGCCTGTCAAGCCCGTCGGTTGCTTTCCTTTGCTCCTCACCCCACCGCCGCGAGTATGCGGGCAAGCTCCACCGCCGTCTTGACGCCCATCTTTTCGAAGACGTGGGCGCGGTGCACCTCGACGGTCCGCATGCTGATCCCCAGCTCGTCGGCGATGACCTTGTTCAGCTTGCCGGCCACCACCAGCCCCATCACCTGCCGTTCGCGCTGGGTCAGGGTCGCCAGCCGGGCGGCGACGCCGGCCTGCCCGGCCTGCCGCGCCCGCTCCCCGGCGTCGAAGGCCAGCGCCTCGATCACCCGGTCGACGAGGTCGTTGTCGTTGAAGGGCTTCTCCACGAAATCGCGGGCACCCTTCTTCAAGGCCGACACGGCGATGGGCACGTCGCCATGGCCGGTCAGGAACAGCACGGGCATCCGGCAGCCCATGGCGGACAGCCGGTCGAACAGCTCCAGCCCGCTCATCCCCTCCATGCGGATGTCGAGCAGAAGGCAGCCGGCCATGGCCGGGTCGTAATCGGCAAGGAACGCCTCCGCCGACGGCCAGGAGGCCACCGGAACGTTGCGGGACTGGAACAGCCAGCCGAGAGCGTCGCGGATCGCCTCGTCGTCATCGACGATGTGCAGCTTTGGCTCACACATCAGCCGCTCTCTCGTCGTGGGAGTCCGCCGCGCCGGTCATCGACGGGTCGCACAGGACCGGCAGGGAGAAGAGGAACACGGTGCCGCCGTCCGCTGCGGGCTCGAACCACAGGCGCCCCTGATGATGTTCGATGATGGACCGGCAGATGTTCAGGCCCATGCCCATGCCCTCGGTCTTGGTGGTGAAGAAGGGAGAGAACAGTTTTTCCGCATTTTCGGGCGAAATGCCACAACCGCGGTCCTGGATGCGCGTCAGGACCGCCCCGTCCATCGCCTGCACCGTCACGCTCAGCCGACGGCGGTCGCGGCGGGTCGAGGCCATCGCTTCGATGCCGTTGCGCATCAGGTTCACCACCACCTGCTGCAGCAGGATGCGGTCAGCCATCACCGCCGGCAGGCCACGCCCGATCTCCAGCACCAGCTTCACCCCTTGCTGACGGGCGTCGGCCTCCATCAGCGCCACGCAATCCTCCAGAACCTCGGACAGGCAGCAGGGAGCGACGTTCGGTTCGCTCTTGCGCACGAAGTCGTGGATCCGGCGGATGATCTGGCCGGCACGCTTGGCCTGCCCGGACAGCTTCTCCAGCGCCGTGGCCAGCTCGTCCGGCCGGATGCTGCCGGCCTGGAGGCGGTTGAGGCAACCGGTGCAATAGCTGGCGATGGCCGACAGCGGCTGGTTCAGCTCATGAGCCAGGGTCGAGGCCATCTCGCCCATGGTGATGAGCCGTGCCGTCTGCTGGAGCCGTTCCTGCTGCTGGCGGGCCAGTTCCTCCGCCCGCTTGCGCTCGGTGATGTCGAGGACGGAGCCCATCCAGCCGGTGTGCCGCCCCTTGGCGTCGATCAGCGGGGCCTCGTAGATCAGCGCGTCGAACCGCTCGCCGTTGGCCCGGCGGAAGCGCAGCTCGAAGCCGTTGGCCGGCGCATTGCCGGCCAAGACGGCGCGGAAGACCTCCTCGGTGTGGACGAGATCCTCGGGCAGCCAGTAGGGCATGACCGGCCCCGCCCCCACCAACTCCTCTGCCGACCAGCCGACCATGCGGCAGAAGGCCGGATTCACATAGATGATGCGCCCGTCCAGGTCGCGGGCGCGCATGCCCACCGTCAGGCTGTCCTCCATCGCCTTGCGGAAGGCGTGCTCGGCGCGCAGGGCCTCCTCCGCCCGGATTCGCCGGGCGATGTGGCGGCGCACCGCCCACAGGCTCCACAGGGCCGAAACGGTCAGCGCGAAGATGGCGGCGATCAGGATGTTGCGCCCGAGGTTGCCGGACAGCTGATGCAGCGTGGCGACCAGGGTCAGGCCATGCCCCGGCGGATCGAAGGGCACGACATGGCTGCGCCGGGGCTCCGGCATGGCGATGCGCGACTTGGTCCCCAGCACCGCGCCGTAGGGGTCGATGACCTCCAGCTGGTAGCGCTGGGCGAACCACCAGGGCACGTGATGGGTCAGCAGGGCGTCGATCGACAGCACGCCGGCGAGCGCGCCCGCGAACTGGTCCCCGCGGAAGATGGGGATGACGATCTCGAAGGCGGTGTCCGCGGCCCCCAGCCGGTAGGGCGCCGAATAGGCGCGGCGGCCCGAGGAGCGGGCGATCAGGAAGGCGTCGGCGCGCGGGCTGGGGCCGAAGGCGTCGTCCAGCGCCGGCCCATCGTCCACCGGCGGCTCCGACCGCACCGGCCGTCCCTGCGGGTCCAGCCGCACCACCCGCTGGATCGCCGGATTCACCGTCACGATATGGCGCGCCATCACCGAGTAGTTCACCGGTGTGGTGTCCTCGCGCCCCAGCGATTCGGCGAGATACTGCAGCTTCTCCTCGTCGGAGGTGAGCTGGAAATGCAGGTTCTGCTCCACCCAGAGCACGTCCTTGATGAGGGTGAGAGTCTCCTCCTCCCGCTCGCTGCGGTGGAGCACCCACAGGAAGACGCCGAACAGAAGGACGACCAGCGCCATCGCTACGATGGGCATGGC
Source organism: Azospirillum brasilense (assembly GCF_022023855.1). NCBI lineage: Bacteria > Pseudomonadati > Pseudomonadota > Alphaproteobacteria > Rhodospirillales > Azospirillaceae > Azospirillum > Azospirillum brasilense. The sequence continues at coordinate 2,165,353 of NZ_CP059449.1, read as the reverse complement.
CTGCACCGGGCCGCGCTGGCCGAGGCCATGGGCGGCGCTGGCCGCACCGCCGGTCATGGGGGGGAGAGGTGTTGGCACGGCAACCAATATGTCACGTTCACAGCTACGGATTTCCACAATAGCGTCGGGGGAGAAATTATCGAACAATGAAAGAATACCAAAGGCCGGACCATCAGTCTGACCAACAACAAGTGGAGGATGACCCCTATGAAGTTCGTTTCGCTGCTGTGCGCCACCGTCGCCGCCGGCTGCCTGATGGCCGCCACCGCCGCCACCGCGCAGGAGCCGATCGTCATCAAGTTCAGCCACGTCGTCGCTCCGGAAACCCCGAAGGGCAAGGGCGCCGAGAAGTTCAAGCAGCTGGCCGAGCAGCGCACCGCCGGCAAGGTGAAGGTCGAGGTCTACCCGAACAGCCAGCTCTACAAGGACAAGGAGGAGCTGGAGGCCCTGCAGCTCGGCGCCGTGCAGATGCTGGCCCCGTCGCTGGCCAAGTTCGGCCCGCTGGGCGCCAAGGAATTCGAGATCTTCGATCTGCCCTACATCTTCCCCTGCAAGGCCGCCCTGGTGAAGGTCACCACCGGCACGATCGGCAAGCAGCTGTTCCAGAAGCTGGAGAACAAGGGCATCACTGGTCTGGCCTATTGGGACAACGGCTTCAAGATCATGAGCGCCAACAAGCCGCTGCACGCCACGGCGGATTTCAAGGGCCTCAAGATGCGCATCCAGTCCTCGAAGGTGCTCGACGCGCAGATGCGTGCGCTCGGCGCCCTGCCGCAGGTGATGGCCTTCTCCGAGGTCTATCAGGCGCTGCAGACCGGCGTCGTCGACGGCACCGAGAACCCGCCGTCCAACATGTACACCCAGAAGATGCACGAGGTGCAGAGTCACGCCACGCTCTCCGACCACGGCTATCTGGGCTACGCGGTCATCGTGAACAAGAAGTTCTGGGACGGCCTGCCGGCCGACGTCCGCACCCAGCTCGACGGCGCGATGAAGGAGGCGACCGAGTACGCCAACAACATCGCCCAGGAAGAGAACGACAAGGCGCTGGAGGCGATGAAGGCCGCCGGCAAGACCAAGTTCTACGAGCTGACCAAGGAGGAGCGCGCGTCGTGGCGCCAGGCCATGCTGCCGGTCCACGAGGACATGGCGTCGCGCGTCGGCAAGGAATTGCTGGCGAGCATCAAGACCGAGACCGACGCCGCCAAGTGCGAGTAACACGGTTCGGATAACCGGGCGGTACTCCCGCCCGGTCTTTCAAGAAAACAAGACAAAAGCACGGCCTTCGGCAAGCGCCCGCTCACCCGACGCGGGCGCTTCCTCCTGCGCGCGGAGCCACCATGCCCATGAAAATCCTAGACCATCTGGAGGAGATTCTTATCGCCTTCCTGATGGCCGCGGCGACGACGATCATCTTCGTCGCTGTCGTCCACCGTTATGCGTCCGGCATCCCCGTCATCCAGGACTACATCCTGCATTGGAATCTGGCCTGGGCGCAGGAACTCTGCATCTACATGTTCGTCTGGATGGCGAAGTTCGGCGCCGCGTACGGCGTTCGCACCGGCATTCATGTGGGCGTGGACGTGCTCATCAACAAGCTGTCCGTCCCGATGCGGTCGAAGTTCATCGTGTTCGGCCTGCTGGCCGGCGCGACGTTCACCGGCGTCGTCGGCACGATGGGTTCCACCTTCGTCTGGCACATGTCGAACACCGAGCAGGTCTCGGCGGACCTCGAATGGCCGATGTGGATCATCTATCTGGCGATCCCGGTCGGCTCCTACCTGATGTGCTTCCGCTTCCTTCAGGTGATGGTCAACTTCCTGCGCACCGGCGAGCTGCCGCACCACGACCACGGCCATGTCGAGGGTCTGGAGGAGGATATCACCGACCCGCAGCGCGCCGCGCAGGACGTCAACTGGTTCGAGATGGACGACAACCTGCACCCGCACGACATCGCCCATCACGAGGGCCGCAAGCCCGGCAACGGCCCGGCCGCCGGCCCGACGGCCGGTAAGGGACCGAAGGAGAACGACCGATGAACGCCGCCATCATCTTCGGCCTTCTGCTGGTTCTGATGTTGACCGGCATGCCGATCTCGATCTCTCTCGGCCTGACGGTTCTGACGTTCCTCTTCACCATGACCCATGTGCCGATCGAGGCCGTGGCGCTGAAGCTGTTCACCGGCATCGAGAAGTTCGAGATCATGGCGATCCCGTTCTTCATCCTGGCCGGCAACTTCCTGACGCACGGCGGCGTGGCCCGCCGCATGATCAACTTCGCCACGGCGATGGTCGGCCACTGGCACGGCGGCCTTGGCCTCGCCGGCGTGATGGGCTGCGCCCTGTTCGCGGCGGTGTCCGGTTCCAGCCCGGCGACGGTGGTGGCCATCGGCTCCATCGTGCTTCCGGCGATGGTTGCCCAGGGCTTCCCGAAGCAGTTCGGCGCCGGCGTCATCACCACCTCGGGCGCGCTGGGCATCCTGATCCCGCCGTCCATCGTGATGGTGATGTACTCGGTCGCCACCAGCGGCAGCCCGCACGCCGCCTCGGTCGGCCAGCTCTTCATGGCGGGCGTCATCCCCGGCCTGATGCTGGCCTTCGTGCTGGGCGGCGTCACTTGGTACCGCGCGCGCAAGTTCGGCTACCCGCGTCTGCCGAAGGCCAGCCTGGCCCAGCGCCTGAAGGCTCTGCGTGAAGCGATCTGGGGCCTCCTGCTGATCGTCATCGTCATCGGCGGCATCTATTCCGGCGTCTTCACGCCGACCGAGGCCGCGGCGATGAGCGCCGTCTACGCCTTCATCATCGCGGTCTTCGTCTACAAGGACATGCCGCTGCGCGGCGTGCCGAAGGTGCTGCTGTCCTCGGCCAGCATGTCGGCGATGCTGCTCTACATCATCACGAACGCGGTGCTGTTCTCGTTCGTGCTGACGTCGGAGAACATCCCGCAGGGCATCGCCGACTGGATCGTCGCCCAGGGGCTGGGTGTGATCGCCTTCCTTCTGGTGACCAACATCCTTCTGCTGATGGCCGGCAACTTCATGGAGCCGTCGTCGATCGTGCTGATCATGGCGCCGATCCTGTTCCCGGTCGCCATCAAGCTGGGCATCGACCCGGTCCATTTCGGCATCATGATGGTCGTGAACATGGAGGTCGGCATGTGCCACCCCCCGGTGGGCCTGAACCTCTACGTCGCGTCGGGCATCACCAAGATGGGCATCACCGAGCTGACCGTGGCCGTCTGGCCGTGGCTGCTGGCGATGCTGGGCTTCCTGGTGCTGATCACCTACGTGCCGATCATCTCCACCTGGCTGCCCCGCGCGCTGGGGATGATGTAATCCCCAACCCCGGGCGATGGCCCATAAGGAAAACCCCTCGCCGGAGCGCTCCGGCGAGGGGTTTTCTCTTTTCGGGGAAGCTGGAGGACGTCACGCCTTTTTGACGAATTCCGACTTCAGATTCATCGCGCCAATGCCGTCGATCTTGCAGGCGATGTTGTGGCCGTCGGCCCCATCGACCAGACGGATGTTTTTCACCTTGGTGCCACCCTTGACGACGAGAGACGAGCCCTTGACCTTCAGATCCTTGATGACCGTCACCGCGTCGCCATCGCTCAGCGCGTTCCCGTTGGCGTCCCGCACCCCCTGATCCGCCGCAGCCTCCGCGCCCGCGCCGCCTTCGGCCTGCGGGTTCCATTCATGGGCGCATTCGGGGCAGATCCACAGCATGCCGTCCTGATAGACATGCTCGGAGTTGCATTTCGGGCACTTCAATCCGTCGTCCATATCATCCTCGCCTTTCGGGAGCGGCATCCTAGTGCGGCGAGGCGAAATCCGGAAACGCAACTTGACCGCGGCGGGCATGCGCGCCCATCGCAGGCAAGTTGCGTGTCATAGCGGGCCGTTTACGCCGCCTTGATCGAGGCCAGGAACTTCTGCACCTCGTCGCGCAGATCGACGAAGCGGGCTTGGAGGGTCTGGGCGACCTCCACCGACTCGCGGGCCGCCGTCGCTACCTCCGACGAGGCGCCGGAAGCGACCGCGATGCTGCGGGTCACGGTGTCGGCCTCGCCGGCCACGGTGCGGACCTTCTCGGCGATTTCACCGGTCGCGGCCAATTGCTGCTGGACCGAGGCGGCGATCTCCGCCGAACGCTGGCTGAGCTGGCCGATGGTTTCGGTGATGGCGCCGATGGCGGACACGGTCTCCTGGGTGACCGACTGGATGGCGCCGATCTGGGTGGCGATCTCCTCCGTCGCCTTGGCGGTCTGGCTGGCCAGATTCTTCACCTCGCTCGCCACCACCGCGAAGCCCTTGCCGGCCTCCCCGGCCCGCGCCGCCTCGATGGTCGCGTTCAGGGCCAGCAGGTTGGTCTGGCCGGCGATGGAGGTGATCAGGCTGGTGATCTCGCCGATCTTGGCGGCGCCGGCGGCCAGCGCCTCCACCGTCTTGCGGCTGGCGTCGGCGCGGTCGATGGCCTGGGCGGACATGGCGACCGACTGCTTCACGCTCTCGGCGATGCTGCGGATCGACAGGGTGAGCTGCTCCGCCGCCGCGCTGGCGGTCTGGACGGTGCGGCTGGTCTCGTCGGCGGCCCCGGCCACCGAGGCGTTGCACTGGTCGGCGCGCAGCGCGCTCTCCAGCATGCTGCTGGCGCTGCCCTTCATCTGCGAGGCGGCGGTGGAGGCCTCGCCGACTGTCGCCTGGACCGAACGGTCGAAGGCGGCGGCGAGGCGGGTCAGCCGCTCGCCCCGCTGCGCCTCCTCCGCCTGCCGGGCCAGCTTCTCGGCTTCGAGCTGCTGGCGGTGCTGGGCGTTCTGGCGGAGCATGTCGATGGTGCGGGCCATGGCCCCCATCTCGTCACGGCGGTCCAGCGCCGGCACGGCGACCGCGTAGTCGCCCTGAGCCAGCCGCCCGACCATCGCGGTGATCTGCATCAGCGGGCGCGTGATGGCCGAAACGACGAGGTAAAGCGCCGCCATGATGGCGAGGAAGGCGACCGCCCCGACGACGATCTGGGTCACCGCGCCGGCGGTCACCCGCGCCTCCACCCGGTCGGTGCGCAGGCGCAGGACGAACTCGCCGATGGTCTTGCGCTGCCCGGCCTGCCCGCCGACGATGGGTTTCACCACCTCGATGAAGCCCTTCACGGCTTTGGTGTCGCCGACCTCGGCGACCACCTTGGCCTTGTCGTCGCGCACCTGGGCGCCGAGGAAGTCGGGGTCGGATGACGGCGCCTTGGCGACCTCGCGCACCTGCTCGGTGTCGAAGTCGAAGAGCGGGATCGCCGCCGCGCGGGCCTGCAGCGACGCCACCATGTCGGCGCGCGCCGCCAGCGTCTCCTTCGCTTGGTTGGCCGAGCTGTGCACCCCCCAGGCGATGGCCAGCACCTGATAGACCAGCAGCACGCCGCCGATCAGCAGCAACGCCCGCAGGCGCAGCCCCAGACCACCGCCTTGATTCCCGCTGTCCCGCGTCCCGTCTGCCGCGCCGCTGACCGTCATGATCCGCCCTTTTCTCTTGCTGAACAATCGGTTGCCGAACGGTCGGCGCCCGCCTCGGCGCTATTGGGTCGCCTTGAACCCGGCTTCGAGCTTCGCCAGAACCGCCGCGGCGTCGGGGGTCTTCTTCGACACGACGATGTAGACGTCCAGGCTCTGGACCGGCGTCGCCTTCAGGTCGGCGAGCGTCTTTCCCCCCAGCGCCTGCTGCATTGGCAGCGAGTATTGCAGCAGCGTCGGCGCCCGCCCGGCCTGGAGAAGCTGCAGCGCCTGGTCGGCGGTGCGCGCATCGACCAACTGCACCTTGTTGGCCGGGTCCTCCATCCAGGCGCGCCAGCCGCCGTAGGAATAGCCGTTCAACGCGATGACCGCCTTGCCCGACAGGTCCTCCTTCGCCTTGACCGCCGGGGCTTCGCCGATGCCGTAGGCGTTCAGCTCGATCCGGGCGATCGGGGCGGCGCTGATCAGCGTGGTGCCGTCGAACTCCTTGACCGTGCGGATTCCCAGGAAGATGTTGAACTCGCCGTCCGCGATGCCGGAGAAGAGGCGGCGGGCCGGGGCCGATTCGGCGGTGTAGGCGATCCCGGCCGCCTTGGCGGCCTTGTCGAACGCCTCGATCAGGCTGCCCTTCGCAGCCCCGCCGTCGGTCTGGGTGTAGGGCGGGAATTCCACATAGCCGAGCTTGACCCCGTCTGCCCACGCCGTGGCGATCCCCGGAGCGGCCATGCCGGCAACGGCCCCGACCATGGCTCCGAACAAGCTGGCGAACACCCCTGCCCGCAGCGTCCGCCGGGCGCCTCCGGCAACATTCGCGATCATACGGCTTCCCCTTGCTGTGTCGTTCCGCGCTCGCGCCGGCGAAAAGGCCGCCTTATGCGAGCATTTTTCTGAAAACATACATCTTTCCGCGACGCACCTCCACAAGGATAGGACTGCAATATTGAAATCTGATGGCAGTCCTTAAACAATCCTGACCGGTTGCGGAAAGCCGAACGCCGGACATAAGCTGATCCCCGTTTTCCCCCGCCGAGGCGTCCTTCCGTGAACTCCGTCTTCCTGCCGACCGCCTGCCCGCACGATTGCCCGAGCACCTGCGCCCTCGAAGTGGAACGGGTGGCACCGGACCGCATCGGCAAGGTCCGTGGGGCCGCAGCCAACAGCTACACGGCGGGCGTCATCTGCGCGAAGGTCAGCCGCTACGCGGAGCGCGTCCATTCCCCCGACCGGCTGAGGACTCCCCTGCGGCGCACCGGCCCCAAGGGGTCCGGCCAATGGGTGGAAATCGGCTGGGATGAGGCGCTGGACCGCATCGCCGATGCCTTCCTGGACGCCGAGCGGGTCCATGGCGCGGAAGCCGTCTGGCCCTATTTCTACGCCGGCACCATGGGGCTGGTGCAGCGCGGCGGCATCCAGCGGCTGCGCCACGCAAAGGGCTATTCCCGGCAGATCAGCACGGTCTGCGACACGCCGGCCAACATGGGCTGGCTGGCCGGCCACGGCGACATCCGCGGCGCCGACCCGCGCGAGATGGCCGACAGCGACCTGATCGTGAACTGGGGCGGCAACCCGGTGGCGACCCAGGTCAATGTGATGACCCACGTCAGCCGCGCCCGCAAGGGCCGCGGGGCGAAGCTGGTCACCATCGATCCCTACCGCACCGGCACGGCGGAGGTGTCGGACCTGCATCTGATGCTGCGCCCCGGCACCGACGGGGCGCTGGCCTGCGCGGTGATGCACGTCCTGTTCCGCGAAGGGCTGGCCGACCGCGCCTATCTCGACCGCTACGCCGCCGGGGCGGACCGGTTCGAGGCGCATCTCGCCACCCGCACGCCCGAATGGGCGGCGGCGATCACCGGCCTGACTGTGGAGGAGATCGTCGGCTTCGCCCGGCTTTACGGCACGACCAAGCGCAGCTATCTGCGGCTGGGCTACGGGCTTACGCGCGCCCACAACGGCGCGGCTCAGATGCACGCGGTGTCCTGCCTGCCGGTGGTCACCGGCGCCTGGGCGCACAAGGGCGGCGGGGCGCTCTACTGCTCGTCGGGCATCTACAGCATCGACCGCACCCTGTCGGAGGGGCTGGACCGGCTGGACACCACCGTGCGCGGCTTCGACCAGTCGCGCATCGGCGCCGTACTGACCGGCGAGGACATCACCGGCGGCCCCCCGGTCACCGCCATGCTGATCCAGAACACCAACCCGGCGGCGATCTGCCCGGACAGCGCCCGCGTGCGCCGCGGCTTCCTGCGCGACGACCTGTTCGTGGCGGTGCACGAGCAGTTCATGACCGACACGGCGCAACTGGCCGACATCGTCATCCCCGCCACCACCTTCCTGGAGCATGACGACCTCTACCGCGGCGGCGGGCAGATGCACATCCTGATCGGCCGCAAGGTGATCGAGCCGCAGTTCGAATCGCGCGAGAACCACTGGGTGATTTCCGAGCTGGCCCGCCGCGTCGGCGCCGAGCATCCGGGCTTCGGCATGAGCGCGCTGGAGATCATCGACTCCATGCTGAAGACCTCCGGCCTGACCGACGCCGCCACCCTGACCGAGCAGCGCTGGATCGACGCCCAACCGGATTTCGAGACCTCGCATTTCCTCAACGGCTTCGCCTTCCCGGACGGGCGGTTCCGCTTCGCGCCGGACTGGGCGGCGCTCGGCCCCTACGGCGCCGGCCAGTTGCCGGAACTGCCCGACCACATGACGCCGGGCCGCCCGGCGGACGCGGAGCATCCCTTCCGCCTCGTCACCGCCCCGGCGCGGCAGTTCCTGAACTCCAGCTTCACCGAGACGGTGACCGCCCAGCGCCGCGAAGGCCGTCCCACCGTCCTGATCCATCCGGAGGACGCGGCGGACCTCGCCTTGGCCGAAGGCGACGCCGTGCGCCTCGGCAACGGGCTGGGCAGCGTCGTCGTCCACGCCAAGCCCTTCACCGGAGTGCCGCGCGGCGTGGTGATCGTCGAGGGCATCTGGCCGAACAGCGCCTTCCTGGAAGGGATCGGGATCAACACCCTGACCTCGCCCGAGCCGATCCCGCCGGCGGGCGGTGCCGCCTTCCACGACACGGCGGTGTGACTGCGCGCCGCCTGAGCCGGTTCCGGCTCCCATCACCGGACGTGATCCGTCCCATCTGAACAAATCATTTTTCACGATGGCCGGACTGTCCTAGCCTCCCTCCGCGGATTACCGAAAGCGGAGGGCGGCGCGATGCCGGTTCACACCACTCTGACCCAGCGCCTGGGCCTGTCCAACCCCATTGTCCAGGCCCCGATGGCCGGGGGCGCCGACACGGCGGACCTCGTCGCCACGGTGGGCGAGGCCGGCGGCATCGGCTTCGTCGGCGCGGCCTATCTGTCACCGGACCAGATCGCCGAACGGGCGCGGGCGATCCGCGCCCGGACCGCCCGCCCCTTCGGGATCAACCTGTTCGCCCCGCTGCCCGCGCCCGAAGCACCGGACGCCGGGAGGATGGACGCGGCGGTCGCCGCCATTGCGCGCTACCACACCGATCTCGGCCTGCCCGCTCCCGGGACACCGGTCCTGGGAGCCGACGGCTTCGCCGCCCAATTGGCGGCGGCGCTGGACTGCGGGGCGGCGGCCTTCAGCTTCACCTTCGGCATCCCGCCCGCCGACGCGCTGGCCGCCATCAAGGCGCGGGGCATGCTCCTGATCGGCACGGCGACCGGCGTCGAGGAAGCCATTGCGCTGGAACGGGCCGGCATGGACGCCGTGATCGCCCAGGGGGCCGAGGCCGGCGGGCACCGCGGCAGTTTCGCTACGGGCTCGGGAGAGGTGGACTTCGCCGCGGGTCTGGTCGGCACCATGGCATTGGTTCCACAGGTGGTGGACGCGGTGAACCTGCCCGTGCTGGCATCCGGCGGCATCATGGACGGGCGCGGCATCGCGGCGGCGCTGGCTCTGGGCGCCGCCGGGGTGCAGATGGGCACCGCCTTCCTGACCTGCGCGGAGGCCGGCATCCCCGAGGCGCACAAGCGGGCGATCCTCGACGCCCGCGAGACGCAGACGCGCGTGACCCGCGCCTTCTCGGGACGCCCGGCGCGCGGGATCGTGAACCGGGTCATGGAGAACATCGCGGACGGCGACGCCCTGCCCTTCCCCCTTCAGAACGCGCTGACCCGCCCGATGCGCACCGCCGCGGCGCAGCAGGGGCGCGCCGAGTTCCTCTCGCTGTGGGCCGGACAGGGCGTCCGTCTTGCGCGGCGGCAGACGGCGGCGGAACTGATGGCGCGGCTAGTGGACGAAACCGACGCCGCGGTCCGGCGCCTGACGGGAAACACCTGACAGGCGGCGCTCAACCCGCCACCGTGGCCTCCGCGCAGACGCGGTTGCGCCCGCCGCGCTTGGCGGTGTAGAGCGCCTCGTCGGCGCGGCGCATCAGGGCCAGCAGATCCTCACCGGGGCGGTATTCGGCCGCCCCGACCGACAGGGTGACCGAGCCGTAGTTGGCGTTGCGCGACCGGTTGATGATCTGCCGCGACCCCACGGAGGCGCGAAGCTGCTCAGCCAGCTTCACGGCGTTCTGAAGCCCGGTGTGCGGCAGGATGACGCTGAACTCCTCGCCGCCGTAACGGGCGACGGTGTCGCGCCCCTTGACCCCTTCGGTCAGCACCTTGGCGACCAGCTTCAGGACGTGGTCGCCGACGAGATGGCCATGGGTGTCGTTGAAGCGCTTGAAATGGTCGATGTCCACCATAAGCAGGGTCATCGGCATTCCGGTCTGCGCTGCCTCCTCCGCGGCGGAGGCCAGCGCCAGATCGAAGCCACGCCGGTTCGCGATTCCGGTCAACCCGTCGGTCATCGCCTCGCGACGCGCGGAATCCAGGACAACGCGCAACTCGGCCAACTGCTGGCTGGATTCGAGAAGCTGGCTCTGCAGGCGGGTCTGGCGGTCCACGATGGCGGTCGTCTCCGCCGCGATGGCAGCCACCATGGCGCGCAGCTCGGCCAAGCTCATCGGCTGGTCCAGTTCCCCCCGGAAACCGGCCAGCGCCTGCCCGTAGCGGTCCGTCTCCGAGCCAACACTGCCCAACTGGTCGAGGATGCGCCCCAAGGCGACGCGCGCCCGCTCCGACGTTTCGCGGATGGCCTGGGCTTCGGCGTCGAGCGTGAAGAAGCGCTTGTACAGCTCGTCGCAATGGCCCTGCGACAGCTTGGCGCCGTCGCGCTGAGCCAGTTCGATGGCACGCGTCAGGTCCGGGTTCTGCCCGCCGAAATAAGCGTACCAGAGGGTAAAGTTCTCCGGGTTCGGCAAAAGCCCATGGACGGCGATCCGATCCATGGCGCGGCTCGCGAGAATCCGCGCCGTCTCGAAATCCTCTTCGCCCGCCATTGCCGCCGCCTTTCCACTGCTCATAGGAAAAAAGGCTACCGCACCGGGAAAGAGGCGGGCAAGCAACTTTCGGGTAAGGTTATTATAATACGGTGAGAGGCAAATTTACTTACCGTTTCATCAGTTGCACTGTCCCACGGATTTCTCGGCGCACACCGTCGTGCCGTCGATCCAGGTGGCGCCCGACAGATCGGCGTGCCGCAGGTCCGCACCGCCCAGCCGCGCCCCGGTGAAGTCGGCCTTTTGCAGGATGGCGTTCACCAGCTTCGCGTTGCGCAGGTCCGCTTCCTTCAGGGATGCCCCGGTCAGGTCGGCGCGGGTGAAATCGGCCTCGATCAGGCGGGCGCCGTCCAGCTTCACCCCCGGCATGGTGGCGCTGAAGAACTTCGCGCGATAGCCGTCGGTCTCCGACAGGTCGGCATCCTTCAACGTGGCCCGCTGGAAAGTGGCGTCGCGCAGCATCGCCCCGGCAAGTTTCACAGACGACAGATCGCGCCCGTCGAAGTAGCAGCGGCGCCAGTTGACCTTCGGCTGCGCCGGGTCGGTGCATTCGGCCAGAGCGACGGAGGGAACCAGGGCTGCGCCCAGGAAGGTGGCAAGTACCGCGAAGGCGGCGAAAATTGTCGTCTTCATGCGCCAACAGATAGTGTCGCGCAGGCCGAATAACAAAGGGTCCGGCGCAACAAAAAGCCGTGGCGGGCAGCGACTTACCGTCACGCCCCCTTCGGGGTCCGCAGCCCGACCGATCGCCCGGCCTGCGGCGGCACGGAAAGCGTGGCGTGCTCCGCCGCGGTCCAGGCCAGCCGTTCCGCGACGTCCGGAGCCAGCGGCACCGAACGGCGTTCCGCCAGATCGACATGGAGCAGAACGAATTCCGCCGTGGCGGCGAGGAAGCCGTCCTCCTCATGGCGCATTTCGTGGAACAGATGCAGCCGTTTGGCGTCCGCGCCCAGGACCAGGGACGTGAAGGTCAGCCCGTCGCCCTCCGTGACCTCGCGGGCGTAGGTCAGGTGCGCCTCGACCGCGAACATCGACCGCCCCTCGCCCTCCGCGTACGCCTTGCCGATCCCGAAATGGTCGAGCACGGCGTCGGTCGCGTGATCGAAGGCGAGCAGATAGTAGGCCACGTTCATGTGGCCGTTGTAGTCGATCCACTCCGGGCGGACGGTTTCCCGGTGCAGGCGAAGCGGGGTGGGCGAATGGTTCATGCCCTCAAGGATAAGCGATGCCGCTGCGCTTTGGGAACCGGCTTGGATGGTCAGCCAAGCCGGTTCCGAGCATCCTGAAGACGCCTTCTTCCCCATTGCGACACGGGAAAGGAGGCGATGCCCCGGTTCAGGCGCCCCGCCTCACACGCTGAAGTATTTCGCCCGCGGGTGGTGCAGGACGATGGCGGACGTGCTCTGCTCCGGGTGGAGCTGGTGTTCGTCGGACATCTCCACGCCGATCCGCCCGGCGTCGAGGAGCTTCAGAAGCTGCTCCTGGTCGGCGAGGTTCGGGCAGGCCGGGTAGCCGAAGCTGTAGCGGCTGCCGCGATAGGCCTGCTGCAGCAGCTTCTCCTTGTCGCGGCTGTCCTCGGCGCCGTAGCCCAGTTCGGCGCGGATGCGGGCGTGAACGTACTCCGCCATCGCCTCGGTCATCTCCACCGACAGGCCGTGCAGGTAGAGATAGTCCTGGTAGCGGTTCTCGGCGAACCAGTCCCGCGCCACCTCGGCGCAATGCTGGCCCATGGTGACGATCTGCAGGCCCAGCACGTCGCGCTCGCCGTCGTTCACGTCGCGCAGGAAGTCGGCGATGCACTCGCCGTCCTCCTTGGCCTGACGCGGCAAGGTAAAGCGAGCGACCTCGCTGGTCCCGTCCTCGGCGAACAGGATGACGTCGTCGCCGTCAGCCGCCGCCTTCCAATAGCCGTAGACCGCCTGGGGCCGCAGGATTTCTTCCTTCGCGGCGATCTTAAGGATGCGGTCGAGCACCGGGCGAAGCTCTTTCTTCGCCCACTCCTTGAACTCCTCGAAGGACTTGCCGTCCTTCCGGTAGCCCCACTGGAGCTGGTAGAGCATGCGCTCGTTCAGGTAGGTCACCAGCGTCTTCAGCGGCACATGCTCGATGACCTTCGGCCCCCAGAAGGGCGGAGTCGGCACCGGCACGCCTTCGGCCAGACGGGTGCGACGGGCGCGTGCGGCATCCTTGTCCACCGGGCCGACGGTGGCGCTGGTCGCCTGCCCGAGCACGCGGCGGCGGTTGACCGCCCGCCCCGCCCGCTTGGCCTGCTGGATGGCGAGCTGCTGGTCGAAGCTGCCGCCCACCACCTGATCCATCAGGGTCAGCCCGTCGAAGGCGTCGCCGGCATAGGCCACGCGGCCCGAGCCGTAGGAGGCCACGCAGTCCGTCTCCACATAGGCGCGGGTCAGGGCAGCACCGCCGAGCAGGACCGGAACCTCCAGCCCCTCGCGGGTCATCTCCTCCAGATTCTCGCGCATCACGACGGTGGACTTCACCAGCAGGCCGGACATGCCGACGGCGTCGGCCTTGTGCTCCTTCGCCGCCTGGATGATCGCGCCGATCGGCTGCTTGATGCCCAGGTTGACGACCTTGTAGCCGTTGTTGGTCAGGATGATGTCCACGAGGTTCTTGCCGATGTCGTGGACGTCGCCCTTCACGGTGGCCAGCACCATGGTGCCCTTCTGCTGGCCGTCCAGCTTCTCCATGTGCGGCTCCAGCCACGCCACGGCGGCCTTCATGGTCTCCGCGGACTGGAGCACGAACGGAAGCTGCATCTTGCCGGCGCCGAACAGCTCGCCCACCACCTTCATGCCGTCGAGCAGGTAGGTGTTGATGATCTCCAGCGGCGGGTGGGTCTTCATCGCCTCGGCCAGATCGTCCTCCAGCCCGGTGCGGTCGCCGTCGACGATGCGCTCCTTCAGCCGTTCCTCGACCGTCTCGGCGCGGGCCTTCTTCTTGGCGTCCGCCGCCTTGCGGCCCTCGAACAGTGCGATGAAGGCCTGGAGCGGGTCATACCCTTCCGCACGGCGGTCGAAGATCAGATCCTCGGCGGTCTTGACCTCCTTCTCGGGGATCTGGTGCAGCGGCATGATCTTCGAGACATGCACGATGGCGCCGGTCATGCCGCGCTTCACCGCATGATCGAGGAAGACCGAGTTCAGGACGTGGCGCGCCGCCGCGTTCAGGCCGAAGGAAACGTTGGACAGGCCCAGGATGATCTGGCAGCCGGGCATCTCGCGGCTGATCGCCTCGATGCCCTCCAGCGTCCAGATGGCCAGCTTGCGGTCGTCCTCGTTGCCGGTGGCGATGGTGAAGGTCAGCGGGTCGAACAGCAGGTCGTGCGCCGGCAGGCCGAACTCGTTGACCGCGAGGTCGTAGAGGCGCTTGGCAATGGCGAGCTTGCGCTTCGGCGTCTTCGCCATGCCCTCCTCGTCGATGGTCAGAGCGATCACCGCCGCGCCGAACTTCTTGGCGAGCGCGAGGCGCTTGCGGGCCGGCTCCTCACCGTCCTCGAAGTTGATCGAGTTGATGATCGCCTTGCCGCCGTAGAGCGCCAGCGCCTTCTCCAGCACGATGTATTCGGTGGAGTCGATGACCAGGGGGGCGGTGACCGATCCGGCGAAGCGCTGCACGACGGCCTTCATCTCCGCCACCTCGTCGCGGCCGACGAAGGCGGTGCAGACGTCCAGCGTGTGCGAGCCTTCCTTCACCTGCTCGCGCGCCATCTCGACGCAGCCGTCCCAGTCGTTCTTCTCCTGAAGCTCGCGCCACTTCTTGGAGCCATTGGCGTTGCAGCGCTCGCCGATGGCGAAGAAGGCGTTTTCCTGGCGAAGCGTGACCTGGGAGTAGAGCGAGGCGACCGCGGGCACCCAATGGACCGTGCGGCCCTTCGGGTTCGGGCGGTGCGAGCCGGCCGGGGCCAGCTTGCGCAGCATCTGGTTGGCCGCCGCGATGTGCGGAACGTTGGTGCCGCAGCAGCCGCCGACGAGGTTCACCCCGTCCTCGGTCACGAAGCGCTCCAGCCAATGGGCGAAGTCGTCGGCGCGCAACGGATAGTGGGTCTTGCCGTCGACCAGTTCCGGCAGGCCGGCGTTCGGCTGCACGGAGACGAGGCCCGGCCAGTTCTGGGTCAGCCACTTCACATGCTCGCTCATCTCCAGCGGGCCGGTGGCGCAGTTCAACCCGATCAGCGGCACGTCCAAAGACTGGATCACGGTGGCCGCCGCGGCGATGTCGGTGCCGACCAGCAGCGTGCCCGTGGTTTCCACCGTCACCTGCACGAAGACCGGCGTGTCCGACCCGGCCTCGGCGCGGGCGCGCTTGATGCCGTTGACGGCGGCCTTGATCTGCAGCGGGTCCTGGCAGGTCTCGACCAGGATGGCGTCGGCGCCGCCGGCGATCAGGCCGGCCGCCTGGACGAAGAAGCTGTCCTCAAGATCCTGATAGGGGATGTGGCCCAGGCTGGGCAGCTTGGTACCCGGCCCGACCGAGCCGATGACGAAGCGCGGCTGCCCGTCCGTGAAGGTCTCCGCCGCCTCGCGCGCCAGTTCGACCGCGCGCTGGTTGATCTCGAACGCCTTCTCGGAGATGCCGAACTCGCCCAGCGTCACCGGGGAGGCGCCGAAGGTGTCCGTTTCCACCATGTCCGCGCCGGCCTCGAAATAGCCGCGGTGGATCTCCCGCACGATGTCCGGGCGCGAGAGCGGCAGGATGTCGGTGCAGTTCTCGTGCCCCCAGTAGTCCTTCTCCACGTCGAGGTCGAGCGCCTGGATGCGGCTGCCGAACCCGCCGTCGCAGAGCAGGACGCGGTCGCGGAGAGTGTCGAGAATGTGCGGCATGGGAAGATCTGGTCCGTTTCGGGAGGAAGGTCGTGCGGAAAGTCAGGGAATCGGCGTCTCAGTCGAGATCGTGGCAGTTCACCGGCCACCAGTCTTCGTCAAGAAGCTGGTCAAGTCCGTAAGGGCATTCGGAAGGAAGGGCATGTTCATCGACGCGATCCTGTCCGAGCCCGTCGGTTGCAAAGCCGCGACCACGGCGGAACGCGGACGGAAGATCGACATGCCCCTTCAGGCTGGGGCTGTCGGCCAGCGCATCGACGGCCGCCGCACGCTGTTCGCGTACGGACTTCCGCCAACCGCTGCGCGGGTCGGAAGCCGGAGAGAACTCCAGTTTAAGAAGATGCTCGATGATACGGGCAAGATGGCTGTTGATCGCACGCCGGTCGTTCCTGCCCATGTCTTCGATCTCCTCCGCCACATGATCCCAATCGATGGGCGTGTTGAGGCGTTCGCGGGCGGCTTCGCGCAGCAGACGGGCCTGCTCCTGGGTCCAGGCGTAGAAGTCGTCGTCGTACCCGATCCGGCTGTCCATGGCCCTTCCTCCGCGACCGCGATCATCCGCAACACCCTATCACAGGGGGGCGGTCAGGACACCGCCGGCTGCTTCGCCTTCACGCCCAGCATCCGGCAGATGGCCACCGTCAGGTCCGAGCGGTTCAGGGTGTAGAAATGGAACTCCTTGATGCCCTGGGCCTGGAGCGCCTGGCACTGCTCCGCCGCCATGGTCGCGGCGACGAGCTGGCGGGTCTCCGGATCGGAATCCAGCCCTTCGAAGGTTTCGGCAAAGCGTTGGGGCATCGCCGCCCCGCACTTGCCGGCGAACTCCACCGCGCGGGCGAAGTTGGTGATCGGCAGGATGCCGGGCACGATCGGCACGGTGATGCCGGCGGCGGCACAGCGGTCGAGGAAGCGGAAGTAGGCGTCGTTGTCGAAGAAGAACTGGGTGATCGCCCGCGTCGCCCCGGCGTCCACCTTGCGCTTCAGGTTGTCCAGGTCGAACTGTGCGCTCGGCGCCTCCGGATGGCACTCCGGATAGGCGGCGACGGAGATCTCGAAGTCGGCGACCTTCTTCATCCCGGCCACCAGATCGGCGGCATAGGCATACCCGCCGGGATGCGGAACGTAGCGCCCGCCGACCCCGCCCTCGGTCTCCGGCGGATCGCCGCGCAGGGCCACGAGATGGCGGATGCCGGCGTCCCAGTAGGTGCGGGCGATGGCGTCGATCTCCTCGCGCGTCGCACCCACGCAGGTGAAATGGGCGGCGGCGGGGATGCCCGTTTCCTTCTGGATGCGCGTCACCGTGTTGTGCGTGCGTTCGCGCGTCGAGCCGCCGGCCCCGTAGGTCACCGAGACGAAGGACGGGGCGAGCGGGGCAAGGCGTTGGATCGCCTGCCACAGGCTCTGTTCCATCTTCTCCGTCTTGGGCGGGAAGAATTCGAAGCTGACCGACGGGATGCCGGACGTCATGACTGGGCTCCGCTGATGGAGAGGATGGAGGGGTCGGCCGGGGATGCGCCCTTCGCGGCGCGCACCGCCGGCCAGATGGATACGGTAAGCGGTTCGCCCGGCAGATGCACCACGGCACCGCACTCCAGACCGCATTGGCGGCACCAGGCGGTGACCTCGGCGTCCGAGAAGCCCAGCCGGCGGTGCGCGTGCTCCGCTCGCAGGGATTCCAGGGCGTGGGGAGCGAAATCGACCAGCAGCAGCAGGCCGCCGGGCCGCAGCACCCGCGCCGCCTCGACCAGAAGATCGGCCGGCGCCTCCGCGAAATGCAGCACCTGATGGACGACCGCCGCGTCGAAGGAGCCGGACGGAAAGGGAAGCTGGTACATGTCCGCCTGCCGGACATGGCAGTGGCGTAGCGCCGTGTCCTCCAGCTTGGTGCGGGCGATGGACAGCATCTCGCGCGACTGGTCGACCCCCACGGCGCGCCGGGCGCGCGGCCCCAGAACCTCCAGCATGCGGCCCGTGCCGGTGCCGATGTCCAGGAGATCCCCGATCCCGTCGGCGGGGATCAGGCGCAGCAGCGCCTCCTCCACCTCGCGTTCCGGGACGTGGAGGGAGCGGATTTCATGCCAGCGGGCGGCATTCTCGCGGAAGTAGCTGGCCGCCGCCTCGGAGCGGGCGCGCTTGATCGCCTCCAGCCGCTCCAGATCCAGCGTCATGGTCGGATCGTCGGACGGGATCGCGCCCACCAGCACCCGCGCCAACTCCGCCGAGGCGCCGCGCTCCGTCAGCCGGTAGAAGGCGAACGTGCCCTCCCGGAAACGGTCGAGAAGACCGGCGTCGCACAGCAGCTTCAGATGGCGGGACACCCGCGGTTGGCTCTGCCCCAGGATCTGGGTCAGTTCGGTCACCGTCAGCTCGCCATGAGCGCACAGCGCCAGCAGCCGAAGCCGCGTGGTCTCCGCCGCCGCCTTCAATGTCGCAAGCAGTTCGTCCATGACCGCCGGCACCGTCCCGAATCGCCCCGAAGGGCCGGCCGGCCACCACGGCCCGCCATGCGGGATACAGATATAAAGATATCTTTATGCAGCGTAAACACGTTTTCACCGGTCACCCTTCCAATCGGGCGGCACCGGCTGACGGGACGCCCGGTCGGCACGCGAAGGGCGCGGCAATCCTACCACATAGGGCGGTATCCGTATGGTGACCTCGCGTGGCACGCTGGTCAAAAGGCGGCGCCTGTGTTAGGCACGGAACAAAGGGATCGCACGGATTTTCCGGGCGATGTCCTGTCCGGCAGCGCCTGTTGCCGCCCGGCGAGGGATCGAACCCTTCGGATGTGGCGCGACGGGGCCGCGGAATCGGATGCCCCGCCCAAAGTCGTGTCCCCAGAAAGAGCCGTCGCCGATGAAGCTGGCCAACCTCTCCCGTTCCCTTCTTCGCTCGGCCGCCGTAGCCGTCGTCGCCTTCGGCATGGCCGGCTGCGCAACCGCGCCTGGCAGCAACGAAGCCGATGTCACGGTCAGCGATCCCCTGGAGATTCCCAACCGATTCGTCTTCGCCGTCAATGAGACCGCGGACATCCTGCTGATCCGCCCGGCGACAGAGGTGTATGTGGGCGTTGTCCCCGACCCGCTGCGCCAGGCGGTGCACAACTTCATCCAGAACCTGCTCGGCCCGCTCTACATCGCCAACAACCTGTTGCAGGGTGATTTCGAGGGCGCCCAGGTCGCCACCGGCCGGTTCATGACCAACACCATCCTCGGCATCGGCGGCCTCGCCGACGTGGCGACGGAGGCCGGGATCGGCGACCGTCCCGAGGATTTCGGCCAGACGCTGGGCGTCTGGGGCGTCGGACCCGGCCCCTACGTGGTGCTGCCGTTCCTCGGCCCGTCGAACGTCCGCGACACGCTGGGCTACGGCGTAGACACGCTGGCCGACCCGTTCCGCATCGGCACCAACGCCGCCGGGGCGGACAACGCGATGTATGGGCGGACCGCCGCCGCTGGTCTGGACCGCCGCTCGCAACTCCTTCGCGAGATCGACGATCTGCGCAAGAACTCGCTGGACTTCTACGCGACGGCCCGCAGCCTCTACGCGCAGCAGCGCCGCGCCGCGATCGCCAACGACATCGCGCCGGCGACGCCGGAATTCCCCGATTTCGACGAACCCGCCAAGAAATAAAGGAGGAGGCCTGCCGCGGCGCGACCGTCCGCGCTCGATCCCTTGTCCGATTGAGTGTTGACAAAGCCCCCGCGGCAGCCACTTTTGCCTTGCCATGCTGACACGTCGCCTGTTTCTTGTGTGCGCGGCCCTGCTCGCGGTGAGCAGCTGGGCCGCCCGTCCCGCCGCCGCGCAATCGGCTGATCCGGGCGCGACCGCGTTCATCCAATCGCTGGGGAACGAGGCCGTCGCCACCTTCTCGAACAAGAGCCTGTCGCGCGAGCAGGCAGTACAGCGCTTCCGCGGCCTGCTCTATCAGGGCTTCGACGTGGCCTACATCGGGCGTTGGGTGCTGGGCCGCTATTGGAACTCCGCCACGCCGCAGCAGCACGACGAATACCAGAAGCTGTTCGAGCGGCTGATCGTCAACACCTACGCCGACCGCTTCGTCGAGTATTCGGGCGAAACCTTCCGGATCTCCGGGGCCCGCGTGGAAGGCGAGGCGGACACCATGGTCACCACCCAGATCGTCCGCCCCAACGGCCCGCCGGTGAATGTGGACTGGCGCGTGCGCAAGCGCGACACCGCCTACAAGATCATCGACGTGGTGGTCGAGGGTGTGAGCATGGGCGTGACCCAGCGCCAGGAGTTCGCCTCCGTCATCGGTCAGAACGGCGGGCGGGTCGAAGGGCTGCTCCAGGCGCTCCGCCAGAAGGTTGGCAGCGCCGGCTGATCCTTCGCTCCGCGCAACCGGGCCATCTCACGGGCCGCCTTCGGGCGGCCCTTTTTCATGCCTGCTTTTTATGGCCCTTTTTCCTGATGGTCCAAACGGCGATTCCGTGACGAACACCGCCGGAAGGGGTATGGTCGCGCCCGAAGCCTCTCTTGTGTGTTGCAGCAGCGGGCGCCCCATCCGATGGCCGACCGGACTCCGAACGAGATCGAAGAGATCAAGGCGATCATCCTCGCCCACCAGACGTGGCTGACGCGCCGCGGCGGGCGGCGGGCCGACCTCAGCTTCCGCGATCTTTCGAATCTCAGCCTCGACCGGGTGAACCTGAACGGGGCGAAGCTGGCAGGGGCCAATCTGGTCGGCGCCCGCCTCGTCCGGGCCGACCTCTCGCAGGCCGACCTGTTCGGCGCCGACATGGAGGGGGCGAACCTGACCGCCTCGACCCTGATCGGGGCGGATCTGCGCGGCGCCAACCTGCACCGGGCCATCCTGACCGACGCCAACCTGCGCGGCGCCGACTTCCGCGCCGGGTCGCTGATGAGCGGAACGGACGACAAACCACGCAGCGACGGCGTCACCCGCCTGACCGAGGCGAAGATGGAGCGCTCCATCCTGGCCGGGGCGAACTTCACGGGCTGCGACCTCAGCGGCGCCGATCTCAACGACGCCGACCTGACGGGCGCCGACATGACCGCGGCCGTTCTGGTCGGCGCGGATTTCTGGGGCGCGACCCTGGACGGCGTGACCTTCGACGGCACGACGATCGACGAGGCGACGCTCGACCGCAACTACCTGCCTGCCTCCCTTCCCAAGAACGCCATCGTCAAGCCGGCCTACAAGCCGATGCCGTCGGGCGCCTTCCTGGAGGCCGTCGCCGAGCATGAGCGGTGGGTGAACAGCCAGGGGGCGGAGGGCCGCCATCTCGATCTCGACCTCGTGTCGGTGATTGGGGCCGACCTGACGGGCCGCGTGCTCGCCGCGGCGCGGCTGCGCCGCTGCCGCCTGATGGGCGTGCGGCTGCGCAAGGCCAGCCTGGAGATGGCCGACCTCTCCTACACCGAGATGATCGGGGCCGATCTGACAGAGGCCTGCCTGAACGGCACGAACCTGCGCCGCGCCGGGCTGGCCCGCGCCGTCCTGGCCCGCGCCGACGCCCGCCCGGCCCGGCTTTCCGGAGACCGTCCCTGGCCGACCAACTTCGACGGTGCCAACCTGACCGGCGCCGACCTGCGCGACGCACGGATGGAGGATGCGGTGCTGCGCTCCGCCAAGCTGGGCGGGGCGAAGCTTGACGGCACGGGAATCACGGTGATGGTGGACACCGCGCCACCGCCGCTGCCGGCGCCGGAGGAACGGCGGGCGCAGAAGCGCTACGCCCAACCCTGCCTGGTTGTTCAGACCGACCGTGGCGCCCATTCCTCCCGCAACTGGTCGATCGGCGGAGTCTGCCTCTACGCGCCGGACGATCTGTTCGAGGAGGGCGAGACGATCGAAGGTCGCCTGTCCATCACCGGACGGGACGACATCGTGGCCACCGCGCGGATGGTCGTGGTGCACAAGGGCGCGGGGAAAGGGCAGGTGTCCGTGCGCTTCCACCAGTATGGCGACGATCTCAAGCATCTCTTGAAGACCGCCTTCCTGGAGCATCAGAAGCTGGAAGGGTAACGGAAGAAGGCTCCCCCTCCCGGATGGGGAGAGGGAACCTGCCGGAGCCGCCGCTTAGGAACGGACCAGCGGCTTGTACTTGATGCGGTGCGGGTTCACCGCGTCCTCGCCCAGACGGCGCTTCTTGTCGGCCTCGTAGGCTTCGAAGTTGCCCTCGAACCACTCCACGTGGCTGTCGCCCTCGAAGGCCAGGATGTGGGTGGCGAGGCGGTCGAGGAACCAGCGATCGTGGCTGATGACCACGGCGCAGCCGGCGAAATTCTCCAACGCCTCTTCCAGGGCGCGCAGCGTGTCGACGTCCAGATCGTTGGTCGGTTCGTCGAGCAGCAGCACGTTTGCGCCGGACTTCAGCATCTTGGCGAGGTGGACGCGGTTGCGCTCACCGCCGGAGAGCTGGCCGACCTTCTTCTGCTGGTCCGGACCACGGAAGTTGAAGGACGAGACGTAGGCGCGGCTGGGCATCGACTTCTTGCCGAGGTCGATGATGTCCAGCCCGTCGGAGATCTCCTCCCACACGGTCTTGTTCGGATTCAGCGAATCACGGCTCTGGTCGACATAGCCCAGCTTCACCGTCTCGCCGACGCGGAAGGTGCCGGCGTCCGGCCCGTCCTGCTCGGTGATCATGCGGAACAGGGTGGTCTTGCCGGCGCCGTTCGGGCCGATCACGCCGACGATGCCGCCCGGTGGCAGGCGGAAGGACAGGCCGTCGATCAGCAGGCGGTCGCCGAAGCCCTTGTTGATGCTCTCGGCCTCGATGACGACGTTGCCCAGGCGCGGCGGCGTCGGGATGACGATGCGGGCCTCGCCCGTCGCTTCCTTGCCGCTCTCGGCCAGCAAGGTCTCGTAGGCGGAGATGCGGGCCTTGCTCTTGGCCTGACGGGCGCGCGGGGACTGCCGGATCCATTCCAGCTCGGTGGCGAGCTGCTTCTGGCGGGCCTCCTCGGCGCGGCCTTCCTGCTCCAGGCGCTTCTGCTTCTGTTCCAGCCAGGAGGAGTAGTTGCCTTCCCACGGAATCCCCGACCCACGGTCGAGTTCGAGGATCCAGCCGGTCACGTTGTCGAGGAAGTAACGGTCGTGGGTGACCAGGACGACGGTGCCCTTGTAGTCCTCCAGGTGCTTCTGCAGCCACGCCACGGACTCGGCGTCCAGATGGTTGGTCGGCTCGTCGAGCAGCAGCAGATCGGGCTTCTCCAGAAGCAGCTTGCACAGCGCGACGCGGCGGCGCTCACCGCCGGACAGCTTGGTCACGTCGGAATCGCCCGGCGGGCAACGCAGCGCGTCCATGGCGATCTCGACCGTGCGGTCGATGTCCCAGGCGTCGGCGGCGTCGATCTTCTCCTGAAGCTCGGCCTGCTCGGCCATCAGCGCGTCGAAGTCGGCGTCCGGGTCGCCCATCGCCTCGGACACGGCGTTGAAGCGATCCAGCAGGCCCTTGGTCTCGGCCAAAGCCTCCAGGACGTTCTCCTGCACCGTCTTCGTCGGGTCGAGCTGCGGCTCCTGCGACAGGTAGCCGACCTTGGCGCCCTGCGCGGCCCAGGCCTCGCCCGAATAGTCCTTGTCCAGGCCGGCCATGATCTTCATCAGCGTCGACTTACCGGCGCCGTTGACGCCGAGGACGCCGATCTTCACGCCGGGCAGGAAGGACAGCCAGATGTTGTCCAGAACCTTCTTGCCGCCGGGGTAGACCTTGGACAGGCCCTTCATCACATAGACATATTGATAGGACGCCATGCGCCGCTCCGACCCTTCTGCACAAAAAGGAAAAATCCAGGACGCCACCCGCGGCGCCACTTCGCTCGCTCAGGGTTTTAGCGCATAAGGACGCGGCATGAAACGGCGAAGGAGGGAAGCCGGGTGGTCGAGATTTATGTGGATGCCGATGCCTGCCCGGTAAAGTCGGAAATTTACCGGGTGGCCGGGCGCAACGGAATCAAGGTCTGGATCGTCAGCAACGGCCCGCTCCGCCTGCCCAACGAATGCCTGTCGGAACTGGTCGTCGTCGGGTCGGAGTTCGACGCCGCCGACAACTGGATCGCCGAGCACGCGACCGAGGCTGACATTGTGGTCACCGCCGACATCCAGCTCGCCGACCGCTGCGTCAAGAATCGCGCCGTGGTGATCGGCCCGACCGGGCGCCCCTTCACGGAGGACAGCATCGGCTCGGCCATCGCCACCCGCGCGCTGATGCAGGATCTGCGCGACATGGGCGTGGTCAGCGGGGGCAACAAGCCGATGAGCCAGCAGGACAAGTCGAAGTTCCTGCAGACGCTCGATCAGGCGGTGCAGGCGCTGAAGGCCGGGCGGCGGCCGAAATGGCGGTAAGGCGTCACTCGGGCAAAGTTCAATCGGGCAGGATTCACTCGGGCAGCGCGCCGGCCTGACCGGCGGCGAAGGCGCGAGCCTGCCCGTGCGTGGCGATCCCCCGCTGGTCCAGCCGCGTCAGCAAACCCGCGGCCAGCTCCGCCTCGACCAGGGCGGGGGCGAAGGGACCCATGCGGCGGTCGGTGGCGATGCCGAAGGCGGCGGCCAGTTGCTCCAGAGAGGCCCCCTCCAGCGCCGGATCGAGCGCCGCGGC
The DNA here is from genome assembly GCF_022023855.1 of Azospirillum brasilense. Classification (NCBI taxonomy): domain Bacteria; kingdom Pseudomonadati; phylum Pseudomonadota; class Alphaproteobacteria; order Rhodospirillales; family Azospirillaceae; genus Azospirillum; species Azospirillum brasilense. Next base: position 2,141,078 of record NZ_CP059449.1, on the reverse strand, counting down.
GAGCCGGGCGAGGTCGAGCGTCGGCGGCGCCTCCGGCTCCGGCAGGCCGGCGTCGCGGCAGGCACGGGCCAGCGTGCCGAGCGCCGTGTCCACCCCCCAGCCGACCACCGCGCAGCCGCGCAGGGCGTCGGCGATCACCGGCCAGGCCGCGGCGAAGGGGCGCGCGCCTTCCACCATCGCCGCGGTCACGCCGTGGGTCGCGGTGCCCTCCGCCGGGATCGGCGTGCCGGGATCGATGAACAGCTCCAGCGACAGGCTGCGGAAGACGCGCGGCCCGACCATCCGCACCGTCCCGACCGCGACGACCGGCCCCTCCTCCGCCTGCCCGGTGGCGGTGGCCACCCACAGACTGACCATCGGCAGGGCCAGCAGCGGGTCCTCGTCGCCGAGATGGACGGGACGGGCGTTGGGGCGCAGCAGCCGCCGCTCGCCGGACAGCAAAGGCTGCGCCTCCCCCGCCTTTGCCGGGAAGACCAGGGCAATGCCCGACTGGAGCCCCAGATCCTTGACCCGCACCGGCACCTCGCCCCCCTGGGCGCGGCGCAGCAGGGCGGAGACCATCTGGCCGTCCTCGCGCGCCCGCTCGATGGCGCGGAACAGCTCCGGGCGCGACAGGTGGTCGTAGATGTCGGCCCCCGCCGCCAGCCCCAGATGAGCCGAGGCTGCGGGATTCAGCGTGTCGATCCGCCCGAAATCGTCGAGCACGACCACCGGCTCCTCCAGCGCGGCGATCACGCCGGCCAGCCGCTCCCCCGGGCGATGCTCGCCGTGGCGGCCATGGCGGAGCGCCTCCGCCGCTGCCCGGGCGAGGTCGCCGGCCTCGTCCTCCTTCGCATCGGCGGCGAGGGAAGCGGCGCCGCGCCCGCGCCACGCCGACAGGGTCTCGCGCAGCCGGCCCAGATCGCGGAAATGGCGGTTCAGCCGGGCAAAGGCCATCCACAGCGCCAGCACGCCGAGCCCGACAGCCCCCATGTCCAGCAAGGAACGCTCGGGGTCGGCGACGGCCAGCCGCCCGATTTCCACCCCCAGGAAGGCGAGCGCCATACCCGCCACCGCAAAGCCCAGCACCGCCGAACGCCACGCCCCGCCCCGCATCGGGCCGCCTCCACACACCGTACGAATGGCGCGACTGTAACGCTCCCGGATGCCGACGGAAAGGGAGCGGGCGGGTCAGCCCTCCCGCTTCCGCCCTGCTAATCCGCGGCGAAGCAGTAGAGCAGCCCAGCGCCGCCCGTGCTCTTCAAGGCGTCCTGGCTGCAACCGCCCCGCGTCAGGTGGGAACTGTTCCAGGATTTGGCCGGCGGGTCGTCGCCGAGCCCCATGCGGTCGTGGTGACCGACCATGGCGGCGCCCTCCGTCCCGCTACGGGTCCAGTTGCCGCAGGTCCGATCCTCCGCGCCGCCGAAGGCCGTGCCGTCGGGCTGGCTGCCGGTCAGGATGTCGTGGGTGTTCGGGGTATCGCCTCGGCCTTTGACCATCTCGCCGGTTTCGGTCAGCCCGGTCTGCTTGGTCAGGCCGTTGGTGGCGTGCAGATCCTCCACATTGCGGGCGATCACCTGCCCCTTGGCGTTCTGCCAGGGGCCGGCGCCGATGCGGTCGCGGGCGTTCACCGCGGGCCGGCCGTCCGCCGCCTGGGTGGACAGATAGGCCTTCCAGTCGCGGTTCCCCGCCCCGACGGCCTGCGCCAACTGCCGGCAATGGCGGTCCGCGCCCTCCAGCCCACCGAGGTCGGCGCCCTTTCCCGATCCGACGCTGGTGACGAAAAAGCTCATGCCCGTGGAGCCCCCGGATGTCTGTGCCGGCGTCGGTGCCGCCGTCAGCAGAACCGCCGCCGATAGCGCAACGCCGATACCAGCCCCAAAGATGGTGCGGACCATGGATGCCCTCCCCTGCCTTGTTGTTCAGACGATGGTGGTTCGTGGACGCCGGGGCGAACGGCTTTATTCCCGCATCCTTTCGGCGCATCACCCGGCCGCATGGGCGATCCTTCTTTTTTCCCCTTCCGGTGCAGCACGAAATCCTTATCGTCCCGGGCGGCTCCCTCACGCTGGCGCAGCCACAAGATTTAATACGAATTTCGAACCATTTTATTCCCATAACAATGAAAAGGTTTGCGGAACTCAAAATAATAATGAGAGAAAACGCGAACGAACACACGCTCTCGTTATCATGCTTTTAAACATTCAAAGACTTATTCGAACGCTGTTAATCGCTCATTAAGGCAAATCCGGCAGATTTGATCTTGCGTTCTCCTTCACATTTTTTGGGTCCGGCGATGGTGATGGTCTACCACCCTTACGCGCTCCAGCATCGGCAGGAACGGCGCTCCGGGCGCAAGCTTGCGCTGGCCTTGATCGTCGCCCTCGGCCTCCCCCTGGCGGTGGGCGCCGGCTACACCCTGGAGACGGTGCGCGGCTACGCGGTGCAGGCCCGTCTGGCGCAGGCGGTGGACGCGGCGGCTCTGGCCGGCGGGCGAGTGATGTTCGACGACCAGCGCGACGGCCACATCCGCACCTTCTTCGACAACGCCTTTTCCAAGAGCTTCCTGGGCGCCCACACTGCGGTGCTGAGGATCGAGGACGATACGAACAGCGGCGTGCTGACCGTGCGCGGTCGGGCAACCGTCAAGGCGCTGTTCACTCGCGTCCTGGGCGGCAGCGATCTGGTCGTGGAGGCGCAGTCGGTCGTCCGCCGCAACGTCCGTGGCCGCAAGGGGGCTTAAACCCTCCGAAGGGAGCGCCTCGGCGCTGTCGGATGGACAGCCATCACGGCGCCGCGCGCGCGCCCGAAATTTTTAAGGCATCGGGAAGCTTTGCGCTGATACGATGCGGGATCAGGCTCACCCACAACCCGCCGCGCTCCCGTGTCCAGCATCCTGTCCCTATCATCGCCGTCGAACGCGCAGTCCCTGTCCGGGATGGGTCGGCTTCGTCAGATGCTGGCCAGCGAAGCCATCGCGGTGCAGCCGATCCGGCGCGTGCCGGGGGAGCAGGAACGCCGGCGATCCGACGACGTCTCGGCCACCGACGATGCGCTGAAAAGCGGAAACCGGACGGAACTGGGTGAGGCGGAGGGAAACCGCGCCGGCCGCGCCGGCTCCTCCTCGAAATTCGCGCTGGGCGACGCGGAGGGTGACGACCGACCGGTCACCGGCGCGTCGCCGCGCCTGAGCGCCACGCCCAACGCCGGATTCATCGCGCAAAGCATCCATCAGGACGCCATGGGCAGCGGCCTGCACATCGAACCCTGGTCCGCCGCCATCACCGCCTACCGCAAGGCCGACGCCGCGGCCTATGCGGCCGGGACGTCGGCGGGAATGTCCGTCTAGACGGCGGACCGTTCCCCATCGCTTAGGACCCCATCGCTTACGATGAAGAATCCTCGCCGTAGATCTGCTCCTGCTGGTAGGCGGTCAGGCCCACGCGCTGGATCAGGTCGAGCTGGGTCTCCAGCCAGTCGATGTGCTCTTCGGTGTCCTCCAGGATCTCCCGGAAGATCTCTCGGCTCTGATAATCCCGCACCGCGTCGCAGTCGGCGATGGCTTCCAGCAGGTTGCCGCGGTTGTGGCTCTCGATGCCCAGGTCGGCTGTGAACATCTCCGGCAGGTCCTCGCCGATCTTCAGCTTGTGCAGGTCCTGAAGGTTGGGAAGCCCTTCCAGGAACAGGATGCGCTCGATCAGCTTGTCGGCGTGCTTCATCTCGCCGATGGATTCCTCGTAGACCTTACCCGCCAGCCGATGCAGGCCCCAGTTCTTCAACATGCGGGCGTGCAGGAAATACTGATTGATGGCGGTCAGCTCGTTCGTCAGAATCGTGTTGAGGTGCCGGATAACCTTCGGATCACCTTTCATCTACCCCTCCATCTTGATTGGCCGCGCGGCATGGCGCGACACCCTGTTCTTTTGCCCGACGACTGAATCGAAGTGTAAGCCAATAGCGCAGGATCGCAATCGGCATCCGGTTCGACTGGCTTCAGGACCGCTCGCCGCGGACCGCCTCGGCCAGCCGGCGCAGCCCCTCGTGCCCGGCCATCGCCTCCACCGGCACGCCCAGGCGGCGGCGCCAGTTGGGGTGCTGGTCCACGGTGCCTGGCAGGTTCGGCTGCTCCACCTCGCCCAGCGCGTCCTCGACCTGCACCATGGCGATGCAGCCCGGCGAGCGGGCGAGGTAGCGGTGAACCGCTTCCATCAGCTCGCACGAGAAGGGTTGTGAGCCCTCGTTGTTCGGGTAGCTGGCCGGGCGCAACCCTTCCCGCTCCAGCGCCTGAAGCATCCACCAGCGGTCCACGCCACGGTCCCAGACGTCCTTGTTCCGCGCCGCCTCATCGGGATAGAGGTCCAGTTTGGCGCGCCAGTCGAGATCGCGGTTGGTCCAGAAACCCTTGAAGGTGGCGAGGTCGTGGGTGGTCACCGTGACCATGGCCCCCGCGGGATACTCCTGCGGCGCCTTGAACCCGCCGTCGGCGCTGCGCTCGAAATAGAGCACGCGGTAACTGAGGATGCCGGCCCGCTCCAGCGCCGGGCGGAAGCCCTCCGGCACGGTGCCGAGATCCTCGCCGATGACGATGCAGCCATTGCGTCGGCTTTCCAGCGCGATGATCCGCAGCAGGTCCTCGAACGGGTATTCGACATAGGCGCCGTCGCTGCCGTCCGCCGGAATCCAGAACAGGTGCTGCAAGGCCATCACATGGTCGATGCGCAGCGCCCCGGCGTGGCGCATGTTGGCGCGCAGCATGGCGATGAAGCTGCCGTAGGCCGATTCGCGCAGGCCCACCGGCGACAGCGGGGCGAGGCCCCAGTTCTGCCCCTTCATGTTGAACTGGTCCGGCGGCGCGCCGACGTTGGCCCCCTGCACCAGAATGTCCGACTCGCCCCAGGCCGCCGCACCACCGGGATGCGCCGCCACGGCGAGGTCGCGGTAGAAGCCAATGGGCAACCCGGCCCGGCGCCCGCACTCCGCCGCCGTGCCCAGCTGGCGGTCGGCCTCCCATTGCAGATACTCGAAGAACTCCACCCGCTCGGCCTGCTCGGCGGCGAAGGCCTGGACCTCGGGGCTGTCCGGCTTCTGGAAGGCGGGCGGCCAGCTCCGCCACATCCATTGGGACGGGTCCCGACGGTAGAAATGCTCGTGCAGCGCCTCGAACACGGCGTGACGGCGCAGCGGTTCGCCCATCTCGCGCCGGAATGCCTCGAAATCCTGCCGCCGCGCGTCGCTCTCGCCGAGTGCACGGAAGGTGGCGTGCAGCGCCTCCAGAACCGGCATTTTCAGGGCGGATACGGCGGGATAGTCCACCAGCTCCGTCGCCCGTGCGGCGGCCAGCCGCTGCCGGAATTCCTCCGACGCGACGAGGGCCTGCGCCTGCGGCGTGGCCGCCAGCTCGGGCACCCGCTCCACGTCGATGTAGAGGATGTTGAGGAAGGTCCGGCTGCTCGGCGAATAGGGGCCGATGTGGTTGGGGTCGGCCGGGAACAGCGCGTGCAGCGGGTTGAGCCCGACCAGCCCGGCGCCGAGCCCCGCCGCCGTCTCGGCGAAGCGACCGAGGTCGTCGAAGTCGCCGATGCCCCAGTCGTCGCCGCTCTTCAGCGCGTAGAGCTGAAGGCCGATGCCCCAGGTTCGCCCGCCGGGAACCACGTCCTCGACCGTCAGGCAGCGCTGCGGCGCGACGATCAGCACCGTGCCGCCCTCCAAAGTCCCGCCCACGCCCTGGGGACGGATCACCACCGACAGCCGGTGATAGCCAAGCGGCAGGGTCGGCGGCAGGCGTGTCGAGACCGTCCGCCGCTCGTAGGCCACGCCGTCGAGCACGCGCTGTTCGGCCAGCGGCAGGTTGCCGACGCGCAGCGACGCGCGGTGGGCGAGGCCGCCCTCCTCGGTCAACGTCCAGGTCAGCTGCGCGTCCTCCAGACCGGCCGGGACAGCCAGCGCGAGGCTGAGCGGCGCGCCCTCGTCGATCACCAGGACGGGGGGCAGCATGCGCCGCCACGACCGGTCCTCCACCGCATGCAGGCTCGCCGTCAGTTCCTCGCCGGTGCCGGCGGGATAGCCCATGGCGGCGGACAAAGCCCGCTTCGTCGCGTCGGAGGTCTCGCGCCGGTTGCCCCAGATGTCATGGTAGAAGGGCTCGATGCCAAGCCGTTCGGCAAGCCGGTCGAGATCACTCATTCAGGGGTCCCCGCGTTTATCGGTCGTGGCGTCTTGGTGGCGTCATTCTGGCCGCAACGGCCTGCGCGCGAGCATTGCGCGTCGGGCCAATTCCGTCCAGCCCCGAACATTCGAATTTTCACATTGACCGCAACGCTTTCGCGCACGGCGACGGGGCAAGGGTGACAACGCGCCGCAACCCGGGATGATCCGGCCTTCTTCAGCGGCTCACCATTTGCGGGATCACGAGCCGACCGCCTCTTTCGCGGCATCGCCATTCGCCGCGGGCACGACCGTGGCGGCCCGCGCGGCCTCCGCCTTGGCCTGCGCCATCTGCTCCAGGCGGGAGCGGTAGCCGGCCACGGCGACCGACACCTCTGCCATCATCGCATCGAGCGGACGGGCCGCATCCACCGCCTGCATCAGGTCGCGGGCGAGCGCGCGGACGCGCTCCAACTCTTCCGCCGCGACAGCACCCGATTCGGCCTGAAGGCGCAGGCGTTCCGCCATCATCTTCAGGGACTTGGCCACAGACTCCGCCGGCCCCGGCTCACCCAGATCGTCGAGGCGGCGCAGCAGGTCGTCGAGGAAAGCCGGGACGCGGGCCAGATGCTCCACCGCCATGCGCTCCGGCGGGCGGGCGGTCAGGCCGGGCGCGGCGAACTCGATCAGGAAGGCGACCTGCACGCTGATGCGCAGCAGCTTCTGCTCGTTGACGAAGTGGTTGGCTTCAGCCATGAGCTGCCGGGCGTTGATGTGCGCCCAGCGGTTGGTAGCCTTCAGCCGAAGCGTGTTCGGCGCGTCGAGCAGCGGCACCTGGGCGCCCTCGCGCGGCGACTTGCGCCGATCGGGGCCGGTGTAATCGGCGGTCACCACGAACTTCTTGCGCGATTCGATCAGGGCGGCCAGCCGCTCCTGCACCTGCTTGGGCGAAACCGGCTTCACCAGCAGATCGTCGGCCCCGGCGTTGGTGACGCGCATGACCAGAAGGGGCGTCGGCTGCCAGGTCGTGGCGACGATGCAGGCGTAGGGATTGCGGGTGTCCGGCTCGTTGCGCAGGCGGCGGATGAGGCGCAGCGCCTCCGCCTCCTCCCCGTCGATGTCCAGCAGGATCAGGTCGGGGGTGGCCGCCGCGGCCATGTCCGCCGCGTCCCGGACCGAGCCGTAGGTTTCCGCCCGCTTCATCCCCAGCCGCGCCAGAACCTCGCGCAGGACGCGCTGGGTGTTGGACTGCGTGTCGATGATGGCGGCATCAACCAGGGAATAGTCGTATTCGGGCATGCGTCGATTCCGCGGAAACCGGAGGTGGAAGGGCCACCCCAGGCCAGGACGTTAGCACAGGCGGAAAATGCCGCCTATTGACCCGCATCAACGACCGGGCGATTCGACCTGCACGAACACCAGCGCCGTCCGCCCGTCCACCGGCATCGTCCGCCCGGCGAGCTGCATCCGCCCGTCGCCGGCCCCGTCCGCCACGCGGGTGTCGAGCACGCTGCGCCAGCCGCGCGCGTCGGGAACCTCGGGCAGGGTGACATTGACCGTGTCGGTGTGAGCGTTCAGCACGATCAGCAGCACCCCGTCGTCCTGCGGCGCCCCGTCCACCCCGGTGTAGCTTCCGGCATGGCCGTTGAGCAGCAGCATGATGCAGCGCGCGTGGCTGTTGCGCCAATCCTCCGCCGACTTCTCCACCCCTTGCGGCGTGTACCAGACGATGTCCTTCAAACCGTCCGCGGAGGTCCGGCGGCCGTGCAGGAACACCGGACGGCGCAGCACCGGATGGGCCTTGCGCAGCGCGATCAGCCGCTTGACGAAGGCCAGCATCGGCCCGCCCTCGCCCTTCAGCCGCGCCCAGTCGAGCCAGGAGGTCTCGTTGTCCTGGCAATAGGCGTTGTTGTTGCCCTTCTGGCTGTGGCCGATCTCGTCACCGGCCAGCATCATCGGCGTGCCCTGCGACAGGAACAGGGTGGCCAGCAGATTGCGCTTCTGCTTGGCGCGGGCCTCGCGGATCGCCGGGTCGTCGGTCTCGCCCTCCACCCCGTGATTCCAGGAATGGTTGGCGGAATGGCCGTCGCGGTTGTCCTCGCCGTTGGCCCAATTGTGCTTGTCGTTGTAGGAGACGAGGTCGTGCAGGGTGAAGCCGTCGTGCGCCGTGACGAAGTTCACCGACGACCAGGGCCGCCGCCCGCGCTTCTCGAACAGGTCCGACGAGCCGGCGATGCGCCCCGCCAGTTCCGGCAGCATGCCGTCGTCGCCGCGCCAGTAGCGGCGCACTGTGTCGCGATAGCGGTCGTTCCACTCCGCCCAGCCCGGCGGGAAGTTGCCGACCTGATAGCCGCCGGGACCGACGTCCCACGGCTCGGCGATCAGCTTCACGTCGGCCAGCGCCGGGTCCTGCCGCACCGCGTCGAGGAAGCCCGAACCGGGGTCGAACCCATAGGGCTCCCGCGCCAGCACGGTGGCGAGGTCGAAGCGGAAGCCGTCGACATGCATCTCCGTCACCCAGTAGCGCAAGCTGTCCATGACCAGCTGGAGCACGCGCGGGTGGCTGAGATTCAGGGTGTTCCCGGTGCCGGTGTCGTTGATGTAGAAGCGCGGGTTGTCGGGGAGCAGCCGGTAGTAGCTGAGATTGTCGATGCCCTTGAAGGACAGGGTGGGGCCGAGATGGTTGCCCTCGCCCGTGTGGTTGTAGACCACGTCGAGGATGACCTCGATCCCCGCCTCGTGCAGGCGGGCGACCATGGTCTTGAACTCCGACAGCACGCCGGTGGTCATGTAGCGCGGCTCGGGCGCGAAGAAGCCGACGCTGTTGTAGCCCCAGTAGTTGCGCAGCCCCTGCCCGACCAGATGCCGGTCGTCGGCGAAGGACTGCACCGGCAGGAACTCCACCGAAGTGATGCCCAGCGCCTTCAAGTAGTCGATCACCGCGTGGGTGGACATGCCGGCGAAGGTGCCGCGCAGCGGGGCCGGCACCTCCGGATGGCGCATGGTGAAACCGCCGACATGAGTCTCGTAGATCACCGTGTCCGACCAGGGCACCGCCGGGTGGCGGTCGTGGCCCCAGGTAAAGGCGCGGTCGACCACCCGGCATTTCGGCATGCCGCGGGCGTTGTCGCGCCGGTCGAAGGACAGATCCTCGCGCGTCGAGCCGACGCGGTAGCCGTAATGGGCGTCCGACCAGCGGAACGGCCCGAACAGCGCCTTGGCGTAGGGGTCGAGCAGCAGCTTGTTCGGGTTGAAGCGGTGCCCCGCCAACGGCTCGTAAGGGCCATGGACGCGGTAGCCGTAGAGCAGGCCGGGCCGGGCCTCCGGCAGATAGCCGTGCCAGACCTCGTCGGTGTGCTCCGGCAGGACGACCCGCTCGACCTCGCGCTGGCCGGTCTGGTCGAACAGACACAGCTCGACCTTCTCGGCGTGCGCGGAGAACAGGGCGAAGTTGACCCCGAACCCGTCCCAATTCGCTCCGAGGGGATAGGGCTTGCCGGGCCAGACGGCGGTGCGCGTGGCGGTGGAGATGGACATTGGGGCAGACTCTCCACGGACACGAAGGTCGGGCGGAACCGCAAGCGGCTTGCGTCGGGCGCAGCAGGTGACTTGGCCGAAGCGGATAGCCACCTGCTGCAATAAAGGAGCGGCGTACCGGTCGCGTCAAGTGCGGAACGCCGCCGTCCTCTTGTCCCTACGGGGGAAAGCCCTTCGGTGGAAGCCCGCCCTTACCCCGCCTTGCGTTCCAGCACCAGCGTGCCCAGCGGCGGCAGGGTCAGGCTGATGGAGTGCGGGCGGCCATGCCACTCCGTCTCCTCGCTCGCCACGCCGCCGGCGTTGCCGACTCCGCTGCCGCCGTATTCCGGGGCGTCGGTGTTCAGCACCTCCTCGTAGCGGCCCGGCAGGGTGACGCCGACCCGGTAGCCGTCGCGCGGCAGCGGGGTGAAGTTGCAGACCACGACCACATGGTGCTCCGGGTCCTCCCCGCTCTTGCGCAGGAAGGCGAGGACGGAGTTGTCGCTGTCGTTGGCCTCGATCCATTCGAAGCCCGCCGGGTCGCAATCGGTCTGGTGCAGCGGCTTCAGCCCGCGGTACATGCCGTTCAGGTCGCGCACCAGTGCGTGTAGCCCATGGTGCAGCGGCTCCTCCAGCAGATGCCAGTCCAGGCTGCGCGCCTCGCTCCACTCGCGCCACTGGCCGAATTCGCCGCCCATGAACAGCAGCTTCTTGCCGGGATGGGCGAACATGAAGCCGTAATAGGCGCGCAGGTTGGCGAACTTCTGCCAATCGTCGCCCGGCATCTTGTTGATCAGCGAGCCCTTGCCGTGCACCACCTCGTCATGGCTGAGCGGCAGGACGAAGTTTTCCGAGAACTGGTAGATCAGGCCGAAGGTGAGCTGGTGGTGGTGGTAACGGCGGTGGATGGGGTCCTTCGCCATGTACTCCAGCGTGTCGTGCATCCAGCCCATGTTCCACTTGTAGCCGAAGCCCAGCCCGCCGAGATAGACGGGCCGCGACACCGCCGGCCAGGCCGTGGATTCCTCGGCCACCGTCATGATGCCTTGGTGGTGGCCGTAGGTCAGCTCGTTCATCCGCTTCAGGAAGGCGATGGATTCCAGGTTTTCGCGCCCGCCGAAGCGGTTGGGAACCCACTCGCCGGCCTTGCGGCTGTAGTCGAGGTAGAGCATGGAGGCCACGGCATCGACCCGCAGCCCGTCCAGCCGGTAATGCTCCAGCCAGAACAGCGCGTTGCCCAGCAGAAAGTTCTGCACCTCCGTCCGGCCGAAGTTGTAGATCAGCGTGTTCCAGTCCTGGTGGTAGCCCTGGCGCGGGTCGGCGTGCTCGTAGAGGTGCGTGCCGTCGAACCAGCCCAGCCCGTGCGGGTCGGTCGGGAAATGGCCGGGCACCCAATCGAGCAGCAGCCCGATCCCCGCCGCGTGGCAGGCGTCCACGAAATACTTGAAGTCCTCCGGCGTGCCGTGGCGACTGGTCGGCGCGTACATGCCGATCGGCTGGTAGCCCCAGGAGCCGTCGAAGGGATGCTCGGTGATCGGCAGCAATTCGATGTGGGTGAAGCCGAGATCCTTGACGTAGGGCACCAGCCGCTCGGCCAGTTCGCGGTAGGTGAGGAAGCGGTCGCCCTCCTCCGGCACCCGGGCCCAGGAGCCGAGATGGACCTCGTAGATGGAGATCGGCGCGGTCAGGTCGGCGCTGGCGGAGCGGGTCCGCTGCCACTCGGCATCCTGCCAGTCGTAGGACGGCAGGCCGTGCACGACGGAGGCGGTCTGGGGACGGAATTCCGCCTGGAAGGCGTAGGGATCGGACTTCAGCGGCAGCAGATCGCCGCCCGCCCCCTTGATCTCGAACTTGTAGCGCTGGCCGACGGTGGCGTGCGGCACGAAGATCTCCCACACGCCGGCTTCCGTCCGCTTGCGCATGGGCAGGCGCCGGCCGTCCCAGTCGCAGAAGTCGCCGACGACGCTGACCCGCCGGGCGTTGGGCGCCCAGACGGCGAAGGCCACGCCGGCCACCCCGTCGATCTCCCGCGGGTGGGCGCCCAGCCGCTCGAAGCTCTTGAGGTGCGTGCCCTCGGCCAGCAGATGGATGTCCAGCTCGCCCAGGACGGACCAGAAGCGGTATGCGTCCTCGAACTCCACCGTCGCCAGCGGGAACTGGACACGCAGGCGGTAGCGGAAGGGTTCCTTGCGGTCGGGCAGGACGGCGACGAAGAATCCCTCGTCATGGACCTTGTCGGCCTCGCCCGCCGGGTCGCCGGACGCGCTGTCGATCACCCAGAGCTTCTCCGCGCCGGGGATGAAGGCGCGGACCTCGACGGGCTGGTCCTTGCCGGTCTGGTGCATGCCCAGGATCGCGAAGGGATCGCCGTGGTCGGCGCGGACGATGGCCTCGATGCCGCCGCTCAACGGCGACACGGCCTTCGGCGACGCCTCCTGCGCCTTGGCACGGTTTCCCGTTCGGATGTCGTTCGGCATCGGCTGACTTTCCCCTTACCCTTGCTCGTTCCTGGGGTGTGAACATAGCGCCGGGGCGTTTGTCACACCACGCCCGCGGCGTCCTATGTCGCCCATTGGGTTTCGCCTCAGGATTCGCCGTCCAGAAGCCCCAGCACGCCCTTCACCGGAATGCCGATCCAGTTCGGCCGGTTGGCGGCCTCGTAGGCGATTTCGTACAGCGCCTTCTCCATCAGGAAGAGCGCCAGCAGGCGGCGGTCGGCGGCGGCCCCGTCCGGCGCGTCCGGGCAGGCCGCCATGGTGGCGCGGTAGGCCTCCAGGAAGCTCTGCACGCTGCGCCGCTCCCAATCGAGCGCCGCCTCCATCACCGCGCCTGCCTCCTCCAGCGCGCCCGTCTCGTCGATCCGGAACAGCGCCGCCCAGGTGGCGTAGTTGAAGGAGCGCAGCATCCCCGCCACGTCGCGCAGCGGGCTGTGCTTGGCCCGGCGCTCCTCCAGCGACTTCGCCGGCTCGCCCTCGAAATCGATGATGTACCAGTCGTTCTGGGCGCGCAGCACCTGCCCCAGGTGATAGTCGCCGTGGATGCGCGTCTTGTCGCCCTGCGGCGGCGTGTCGGCCAGTTCGGCCAGCCGGTTCATCACGTCAGTGCGGCGGGCGAGCAGGGATTCCGCCTGCTCCCGCACGGCGGGGGCCAGACGGTCCAGCGCGCCGGGCAGCGCGGCGAAGGCGGCCTCGGCCTGACGGCGGGCGGACTCGCCCCAGCCCTTCAGGTCGTCGGCGGTGACCGGTTCCGGATCAAAGGCGGCATCGCCGGTCCGCTTCGCCAGCGCGCAGTGGAGTTCCGCCGTGCGCTGGCCGAGCGTCGCCATCATGGCGGCGTGCATGCCGAAAGGTTCGCCCTCGGTCGGTTCCTCCGGATCGTGGGCGAGGCCGAGACGGATGTCGTCCAGCTCGCGCACCAGCGAATCGACGGTGCTGCTCCAGCCGTCGCCCTGGTTGCGGACATAGCCCTGGAGAACGAACAGCGCGGTCGGCGTGCCGTCCTCCGCCACATGCTCGACGGAGCCGAGCAGAGGCGGCGTGTTCTGGAAGCCCGCGACCTCGGTCAGGAAGCGTCCGACCTCCAGTTCCGGATGGGAACCGGGGGTCAGACGGCGGAACGCCTTCAGCACGGCCTGGCTACCGACCAGGATGGAGCTGTTGCTCTGCTCGACGCCCAGGCGGCGGATCTCCGTGTCGTCGTCCACCACGAGGTCGGCCATGCAGGCCGTGGGCGAGAAGCGCAGGTGCCCGTGCGACGCCGGGATCTCCCGCCCCTCGCGCAGGGCGGTCAGCAGGCTGCGGGTAAAGGCATCGGCCTGCATGGCGTCGTAGATGGCGCCGGTGCGCGGGCCGCGCCGGGCCTTGGCCAGCGTGAAGGGGAGCAGCGGCCAGCCGGTGTTGCCGGCGTTCTCCTCCCAGCTCATGGCCAGCGGCAGGAAGTAGGATTGCGTGCCGCCACCGGAAAGCTCGACCTCGGTGTGGAGCAGCATGAAGCCATCGCCCGGCCCGTTCAGCCGCGCGGACACCGGGACATGCGCGCGTTCGATCCGGCGGTCCTTGGCGGCGAACCAGCGCTGCTGCGGCAGATAGGCCTGCAGGATGTCGCGCGCCAGCTCGGCCTCCGCGCGCCCGCTGATCAGGCTCTTCCAGCCGTCGCGCATGACGATGGTCAGCAGGTCTGGCACCGGCTCCGGCATCGTCTCGTGCCAGGACGGCAGCGCCGCCTCGGCGGCCAGGGCGAACCAGTAGAAGCCGTAGGCGGGGATGGTCAGCAGATAGGGCAGATCACCGACCGGCGGGAACACCGTGCGGCCCAGCATCTCCACCGGCACGCGGCCGCGGAACTGCTTCAGGTCCAGCTCCACCGCCTGGGCGGAGCGGGACAGGTTGGCCACGCAGAGGATGACCTCGTCGCCCTCCTCCGTTGAATGGCAGCGCAGATAGGCCAGGACCTTGCGGTTGCCCGGATAGAGGAGCTGGAAGCTGCCGCGCCCGAACGCCTTGTGCTGCTGGCGGACGGCGATCAGCCGCTTCATCCAGTTCAGGAGCGACGACGGGCTGCGCTGCTGCGCTTCGACGTTGATGGCCTGGAAGCCGTAGATCGGGTCCTGGATCGCCGGCAGGTAGAGCCGGGCCGGATCGGCGCGGGAGAAGCCGCCGTTGCGGTCGGGAGACCACTGCATCGGCGTGCGCACGCCGTCGCGGTCGCCGAGATAGATGTTGTCGCCCATTCCGATCTCGTCGCCGTAATAGAGCACCGGCGTGCCCGGCATGGACAACAACAGGCTCTTCAGCAGCTCGATCTTGCGGCGGTCGTTCTGGAGCAACGGGGCGAGGCGCCGCCGGATGCCCAGGTTGATGCGCATGCGCCGGTCGGCGGCATAGAAGTCCCAAAGATAGTCCCGCTCCCGGTCGGTCACCATCTCCAGCGTCAGCTCGTCATGGTTGCGCAGGAAGATGGCCCACTGGCACTCGTCCGGGATGTCCGGCGTCTGGCGCATGATGTCGGCGATGGGGTGCCGGTCCTCCATGGCGACGGCCATGTAGATTCGCGGCATCAGCGGGAAGTGGAAGGCCATGTGGCATTCGTCGCCGCCCTTCTCCAGGTCGCCGAAATAGGGCAGCACGTCCTCCGGCCACTGGTTCGCTTCGGCCAGCAGCATGCGGTCGCCGTAGCCCTTGTCGATCTCCGTGCGGATCGCCTTCAGGACGTCGTGGGTTTCCGGCAGGTTCTCGTTGTTGGTGCCCTCGCGCTCCTTCAGGTAGGGCACGGCGTCGAGCCGCAGCCCGTCCACCCCCATGTCCAGCCAGAAGCGCATGACGTTCAGCACCTCCTGAAGGACTTTCGGGTTGTCGAAGTTCAGGTCGGGCTGGTGCGAATAGAAGCGGTGCCAGAAATAGGCCTGCGCCTCGGAATCCCAGGTCCAATTGGACTTTTCCGTGTCGCAGAAGATGATGCGGGTGCCCTGGTACTTCTGGTCGGTGTCGGACCAGACGTAGAAATTGCGGTGGTTCGATCCCGGCTTGGCCTGACGGGCGCGCTGGAACCATGGGTGCTGGTCGGAGGTGTGGTTGATGACCAGTTCCGTGATAACGCGCAGGCCGCGGTCATGGCACTCGCGCAGGAACCGCTTGAAGTCCTGGAGATTGCCGTAGGACGGGTTGACCGCCTTGTAATCGGCGATGTCGTAGCCGTCGTCGCGCAGCGGCGAGGGGTAGAAGGGCAGCAGCCACAGCGTGGTGACGCCAAGCTCCTGGATGTAGTCAAGCTTCTGCGTCAGTCCGGCGATGTCGCCGATGCCGTCGTTGTCGGCGTCGAAGAACGCCTTGACGTGAAGCTGATAGATGACCGCGTCCTTGTACCAGAGCGTGTCGTTCCGATCGATCCGGCCATTGTCCGAGTTCTTCATACCGCCCCGTCGCTCCGCTGGTCTGGTGGAGCGGGGCCGCCGCACGGGCGGGGAATCCCGCGCCCATCCGGCAGCCGCGCCACATCATAAACCAGTTAGAGTTGGGTCCGTTCCACGGCAAAGGCAACGTTGGACGCGAAACCTGCGATGGTGGACCACCATTGGAGGCGGTGCCGAACTCAGGCGGAGGCCCGCTTCCGCTTGGTGCCCGGGGTCAGGCTGCGGTAGACGCCCTGATCCTCTTCGATGAAGTGGGCGATCAGGCGGTGCTCGACCCAGTTGGTCAGTTCGTTGGGCGTGCAGAAGACGACGCCGTACGGCCCCTCGAACCGCAGGGCCAGCAGTTCTTCGGTGATCTGCCGGTGCAGCCGCTTGTGCTTCTCGACGCCGGCGCTCTTGGCGTCGATCCAGAACTGTTCCTCGTCGGAGAAATGCTCCTCCGTGTACTTCACCAGGGCGGCGAAGGCGTTCTGGATGATCTTGTAGCCCTGCCCCGCCGCAACCGCCATGTGCAACAGCCCAGCCAGTTCCAGAAGTGTCCGGTGCTGTTCGTCGATGGACTCGTTTCCGACCGTGTATTCGGACTTCCACGGGAAGCGGGCGGATGGCTGCATGGGGGGCCTGCCGGCGAACGGCTGTGCTGAAGGTGCGGGGAACGCCGCAACATAGCACCCCGAACCGCCCGCCGGGGTCGGACAACTTGCCGCAAATCGAGTCTCCGCCCGGCGCGATGGATACAATTTTCGGCAAATTACCACAAAGGCGCCGGATCAGCCTTTCACCGGCTTCGTCATGTAGGTCATGCTGCCGCCGTAGGAGGCCAGCTTGGCCACCAGCCCAGCCCCGCCGTCATGGGGCAGGAATCCTTGCGCGTCCCAGAAGGCCCGCGCGCCGGGGGTGGAGGTCAGGGCCAGCCAGCGAAACCCCTGCCGCGCTGCCAGCGTGTTTACGCGCTCCAGCACCGCCACGCCCAACCCCAGACCCCGCGCCGCGGGCAGCAGGGCGACGTCGTGCAGATAGAGGCAGTCCGGCATCTCCGGCAGCGCGCCGAGCGGCGAGTCGAGCGGCGGCGGAACACCCAGCCGCCCCGGATGCATGACGATGTAGCCGATGCCGAGTCCATCCGCCTCCGCTATGGCGCAGCCCTCAGGGTAGAGGGCCAGACGCTCGGCGAAGACGGCGCGGTCTTCCGGGTAATCGGGGTGCACGATCTCGGCGATGGCCATCACACGGTCCAAGTCCGTCGCTTCCATGGCGCGCCATCCCGCGTTCATCCGCATTCTCCCATCCTTCCCGCCCTTTCAAGCCTTCCAGCCCAGCATCCGGGCGCGCTATGGTGACCGTTCGCACACCAGCCGACCGGAGGACCACCCATGACCGACACCGCCGCGGCGAGCCTGCTGCCCAAGGTGCGGACCATCGCCCACGAAGCGGGTCAGGTGATCCTGCGCTTCTACAACGACGGCATCGACGCCGCCACAAAGGTCGACGGCAGTCCGGTCACCCAGGCCGATCTGGCCGCCGAGCATGTCATCACCCCGGCCCTGCACCACATTGCTCCCGGCATCCCGGTGGTGGCGGAGGAGGCCGTGGCCGCCGGGCACCGGCCGGACATTTCTGGCGGACGCTTCTGGCTGGTCGATCCGCTGGACGGAACCAAGGAATTCATCAGCCGCAACGGCGAGTTCACCGTCAACATCGCCCTGATCGAGGGCGGGCGTCCGGTTCTGGGCGTCGTCTACGCGCCGGCCACGGGCGATCTCTACGCCGCCTGCGGAGCGGGCACCGCCGTCCATTGGGTGGAAGGCCGCCATGACTATCCGATCCAGGTCCGCAAGCCGCCCCCCGACGGCCTGACCGTGGTCGCCAGCCGCTCCCACGGCAGCGGCAGCGAGCTGGAGAGCTTTCTGGCCGGCTATACGGTGAAAAACCGGGTGACCTGTGGCAGTTCCTTGAAGTTCTGCACGGTGGCGTCGGGCAAGGCCGACCTCTACCCCCGCTTCGGCCCGACCAGCGAATGGGACACCGCCGCCGGCCACGCCATCCTCGCCGCCGCCGGTGGGCGGGTGGAGCAGCCTGACGGTTCACCCTTCCTCTACGGCAAGGCCGACATCCTGAACCCCCATTTCGTTGCGTATGGATGGTGACGACTCTGTGTGATGCGGCCGTCGCGGTGCTGACCACCGCGGCGCCGCTGGAGAAGGTGCGCCTGACGCGGGACTACGCCGCGGCGTGGCGCGATGGCCTCATTACCGAGTTCGGCTCTCTGGCCCCGCCGGAGCGCCCCGCCCGTCCGGAGCGTCCGCCGCTGATGCTGCCCCGCGACATGCCCAAGCGCGGGCGCGGCGGCAGCGCGCAGAACCGCGTCGCCCTGCTTCACGCGCTGGCCCACATCGAGCTGAACGCCATCGACCTCGCCTGGGACATCGTGTGCCGCTTCGTCGGGGAAGGGATGCCGAAGGGCTTCACCGACGATTGGGTGCAGGTCGCCGACGACGAGGCCCGGCACTTCCAGATGCTGGAGGAGCGGCTGAACCAGCTCGGTGCCGGCTATGGCGAGTTGCCGGCCCATGACGGGCTGTGGCAGGCCGCGACCACCACCGCCCACGACCTCGCCGCCCGGCTGGCCGTGGTGCCGATGGTGCTGGAGGCGCGCGGGCTCGATGTGACCCCGGAAACCGTCCGCCGCCTGGCCGAGTTCGGCGACGCGGAGAGCGCTGCCCTGCTCCAGGTCATCCACGACGAGGAGATCACCCACGTCGCCGCCGGACGGCGCTGGTTCGGCCATCTCTGCGCCAAGCGCGGCGTGGACCCGGTGGAGACGTGGCAGGATCTGGTGAAGCGGTATTTCCGCGGCGGCCTGAAGAAGCCCTTCAACGTGACCAGCCGCCAAGCCGCCGACTTCGGCCCGGAATTCTACGAGCCGATCGCGGAGTGAAGCCCATATCCTTCGCTCCCCTCTCCCGCCCTGGGAGAGGAAGGGGGCCACGCGTGAGCGTGGGAGGGTGAGGGTGAGGGTGAGGGTGAGGGTGAGGGTGAGGGTGAGGGTGAGGGTACCAGCAAAGATCGGTGGATCAATCCTCGCACAACCCTCACCCGGCCCTTCGGGCCACCTTCTCCCGGGACGGGAGAGGGAATGCCTGATTTACCCCCGCAGCAGCTTCGGGTTGGCGATGCCCAGCCGGGCCTGGACGATCTCCTCCAGGCATTCCATCAGCACGTCCTGGCCGTCGTGATCGAAGTCGCCCGCGGCGATCTCGATGCACAGCCGGTGCTGAAGTGCCTCCACCCGCCGGCGCAGGTCGGCGCCGGACAGGCTGTCGTCGGCGTCCTCGCCGTAGAGCAGGGCCAGCGCCGCCAGCATGGCGTGGCCGGCCTCGTCCGCGCCGGCCAGTTCGCGCTGCACGATGCCGAGCGCGTTGGCGATCATCAGCGCCGTGTAGCGCTGTGCCGGTGGAATGTGGGGAAGCAGGTCGGTGCGGAAGGTCTCCGCGACGATGCTCAGCAATTCCTGGGCGTCGGGGCTGGTGCGCATCAGGCGACCCTTTCTTCGCCGGCATCGCCGGACGGTTCGGCACCGACCGCCGCCGGGGCGGAGGCCGTCAGCCCCAGCCCATGGATGTGGCGCAACAAGTCCAACTCGATCTCCGGCAGCATCCGCCCGGTCAAAGCCAGCTCCAGCGACGGCTCCTCGCCGGAAGTGTGGCGGCGCTCCTGCAGGACCGCGATGGCCGCCCAGCGCATGTAGGCGGCGGTTTCCCAATAGGCGACCGCCTGCGGGTCCACCCGGCGGCCCGACGTCTCCTCATAGCCGGCGTAGAAATCCTCCCGCCCGGCCAGCCCGCCCGCCTCGCGG
The DNA here is from genome assembly GCF_022023855.1 of Azospirillum brasilense. NCBI lineage: Bacteria > Pseudomonadati > Pseudomonadota > Alphaproteobacteria > Rhodospirillales > Azospirillaceae > Azospirillum > Azospirillum brasilense. The sequence goes on along the minus strand of NZ_CP059449.1, from coordinate 2,121,675 downwards.
TCGTGGCGCCCGAACCGCCAGGAGCGGGCGCAGAACCAGCCCAGGTCCTCCATGGGATCGCTGAATCCCGCAAACTCCCAGTCCAGGATGGCGGTCAGCCCGCCGTCCTTCACCAGATAGTTCCCGGTGCGGTAGTCGCGGTGGCACAGCACCAGATCGCCCGGCGGCGGCGCGTGAATCTCCAGCCAGCGCAGGCCCCAGGCCAGAACGGCGTCGCGCAGCGCCAGATCACCCAGCCAGTCTCGGTAGGTGTGGACGCAGTCGAGCGCCGGCGACGCGGCCGGAACCGGCAGGTCCTCCAGCCCCGGCGTGTCCGGCCCGGCCTTGTGCAGGCGGCCCAACTGCCGGCCAAGCTCGCGGGCGAGGCCGCGCTGCGGCTGGTCGGCCTTCACCACCTTGTGCCCGGCGCCGATGCCCTCGGCGCGGCGCATGATGTAGAAGTCGGCGCCGAGAACCGCCGGGTCGCCGCAGGCGGCGATGGGTTCCGGCGCCGCCACCCCGGCGCCGAAGGCAGCGCGCAGCGCGGCGAATTCCTGAGCCTTGGAGATGCTGGCCTTCATGCCGGACGCCACCGCCGCGCCACCCGGCTGGGCGCGCAGCACACAAGCGTGCCGCCCGGCCCGAGGCCCGCCGTCGATGTCCAGAGTCACCGCAAGGTTGAGCGAGATGGCTCCCCCGCCGAGGGTGCCTTCGTCGGCCACCGACACGCGCGTCGCGCCGGTCGCCCCGGCCAGCCACGATTCCAGCCGCGGCCGGCTTTCCCCGTCGATCAGTGCGCCCATCCCATCACCCCCAGGCCCAGAAGCCGTCGCCCTCGTCCATGTAGAATCGCGCCAGGACCATCTTGTGGACTTCCGACGCCCCGTCCACCAGCCGGGCCTGCCGGGCGTAGCGGTACATCCACTCCAGCGCCGTGTCCTTCGAATAGCCCCTGGCCCCGCAGAGCTGGATGGCCGTGTCCACCGCCTTGTGCAGCGTGTCGGCGACATGGACCTTGGCCATCGACACCTCCTTGCGGGCGAAATCGCCGCGGTCGAGCTGCCACGCCGCCTTCATGACCAGCAGCCGCCCGATTTCGATCTGCATGGCGACGTCGCCCATCATCCACTGCACGCCCTCGTGACCGGCGAGCGTGGTGCCGAAGCTCTCGCGCTCGCGCACATAGGCGGCGGCGATTTCCATGGCCCGCTTCGACAGGCCGGTCCAGCGCATGCAATGGGTCAGCCGCGCCGGGCCGAGGCGGATCTGCGTGGCCTTCAACCCGTCGCCGATGTTCATCAGGACGTTCTCGTCGGAGACCTCCAACCCGTCGAAGCGCAGCTCGCAATGGCCGCCATGCTCCTCCGGCCCCATGATCGGGATGCGGCGGACGATCTCCCAGCCGGGCTGGTCCTTGTCGAACAGGAAGGCGGTCAGCCCCTTGCGCGCGTCGTCGGAGGTGCGGGCGATCAGGATGAAATGCTGCGCCTCGCCCGCCCCGGTGATGAACCATTTGTGGCCGGAGATCACCCAGCGGTCGCCCTTCCGCTCCGCCCGCGTCTTCATCATCGAGGGGTCGGAGCCGCCGCCGGGATGCGGCTCGGTCATCACGAAGGCGGAGCGCACCGTCCCGTCGACGATGGGCTGGAGCCAGCGCTCCTTCTGCGCCTCGGTCGCCACCTTGTTGAGAAGCTGCATGTTGCCGTCGTCGGGGGCGGCGCAGTTGAAGCAGACCGGCCCGAAGATGGAGCGGTTCATCTCCTCGTAGGCCGCGGCCATGCCGACGATGCCCAGCCCCTGCCCGCCGCACGCCGTCGGCATCTGCGGCGCCCACAGCCCGGCGGACTTCACCTCCCCGCGCAGGCGCTCCAGCAGGGCGGGCGCGATGTTCTCGTGCGCGTCGTAGGAGGCCGGGTCCGCTTCCAGCGGCAGGATGCGCTCCTCCACGAAGGCGCGCACGCGGCGGCGGAACTCCTCGATCGGCGGGGGCAGGCTGAAATCCATCGGTTCGGGTCCTCTCCGTCGTTTTTCTTGATTACAAGGTGCTGACCAGATGCCCGCCGTCCACCGGCACCACCGCCCCGGTCATGTAGGCCGAGGCCTCGGAGCAGAGCAGCAGCAACGGCCCGTCGAGGTCCGAGAGCCTCCCCAGCCGCCGCTGCGGCACCCGCCGGATCAGCGCCTGCCCGGCGTCGGTCGCCAGGAAATCGCGGTTCAGGTCGGTTTCCATGTAGCCGGGCGCAAGCGCGTTGACGCGGATGCCGTAACGCGCCCATTCCAGGGCCAGCGCCTGGGTCATCTGCACCAGCCCGGCCTTCGACGCGGTGTAGGCCACGACATGGCCGGCCACCCGCAGCCCGAGGATGGAGGCGATGTTGACGATCGACCCGCCCCGCCCCTGCTCCCTCATCACGCGCGCCGTCTCCTGCGCGGTGAGGAAGGCGCCCTTCAGGTTGGTGTCGATGACGCGGTCCCACTCCTCCTCCGCGTAGTCCAGCGCGGGCTTGGCGACGGTGGCCCCAGCGTTGTTGACGAGGATGTCCAGCCCGCCGAGCGCGCTTGCCGCCTCCCGGACGCCGTCGCGGACGGAGGCGGCGTCGGTGACGTCCAGCGGCACGGCGACGGCCTGTCCGCCCGCCGCCTCGATCTCGGCGACGGCGGCGTCCAGGCTCTCGCGCCGCCGCGCGGCCAGAGCGACGCGGGCGCCTGCCGCGGCGAGTACACCCGCGAAGTGACGGCCCAGGCCGGCGGAGGCCCCGGTGACCAGGGCGGTGCGGTTGGTGAGGGAGAGGGTCATAGGGGTCCTGAGTTTATGAAGGTGGGGTTCGTGCGTCGGGCCCCCTCCCTAACCCTCCCCCGCTTCGCAGGGGAGGGAACGGCTCCTCCCCCTGCGCAGCGGGGGGAGGTTGGGAGGGGGGCCCGATGCGACCACTCCCTCACAACCCCCTCGCCTGCTCGCGCAACACGAACTTCTGGATCTTCCCGGTCGACGTCTTCGGCAGGGCTCCGAACACCACCGTCCGTGGCGCCTTGAAATGGGCGAGATGGTCGCGGCACCAGCCGATCACCTCGGCCTCCGTCACCCGTCCTTCCGATCCCGGTTTCAGCGTGACGAAGGCGCAGGGGGTCTCGCCCCATTTCGCATCCGGACGGGCGACGACGGCGGCCTCCATGACGTGGGGGTGCTTGTAGAGAACCTCCTCGACCTCCAGCGAGGCGATGTTCTCGCCGCCGGAGATGATGATGTCCTTGGCGCGGTCCTTGATCTCGACATAGCGGTCGGGGTGCAGCACGGCGAGGTCGCCGGTGTGCAGCCAGCTGTCGCGCAGCGCCTCGTCGGTCGCCGCCGGGTTCTTCAGGTAACCCTTCATCACCGTGTTGCCGCGCAGCGCCAGCTCGCCCAGCGTCTCGCCGTCGGCGGGCACCTCGCGGCCGGTGTCGGGGTCGAGCACGGCCTGCTCGGACATGGTGACGTTGGGCACGCCCTGGCGGGCCATCTTCACCGCCCGTTCCTCCAGCGGCAGGTCCGCCCAGCTCTCCTGCCATGCGCAGCCGGTGGAGGGGCCGTAGCATTCCGTCATGCCATAGAGATGGGTCAGGCGGAAGCCCATCCGTTCCATCCCCGCGATCACCGCGCTGGGCGGCGCCGCCCCGCCGGTCGCCACCTGCACCGGGCCATGGTCGAAGCCGCGCTTCACCGCGTCCGGCGCGTGGATCAGCATGGTCAGCACGACCGGCGCGCCGCAGAGATGGGTGACCTTCTCCTCGGCGATCAGGCGGAAGATCGCCGCCGGGTCGACAGTGCGCAGGCAGACATGGGTCGCCCCGACCGCCGTCACCGCCCAGGGGTAGGTCCAGCCGTTGCAGTGGAACATGGGCAACGTCCACAGATAGACGCTGTCGGGCCGCAGCCCGAAGGTGATGACGTTGCCAAGCGCGTTCAGATGGGCGCCGCGGTGATGGTACAGCACACCTTTGGGGTTGCCGGTGGTGCCGGAGGTGTAGTTGAGCGCGATGGACTCCCACTCGTCCTCGGGCGTGCGCCAGGGCGCCTCGGGATCGCCGGTCTTGAGGAAATCCTCATACTCCAGATCGCCCACCGGGTCGGCGTCCTGCGCCGCCGGGTCGTCAATCCACACCACCCGCGGCAGGGCCGCCATGCGCTCCAGCGCGGCGCGGGCCACCGCGGACAGGCCGCGGTCCACCAGGAACAGGCGGCTTTCCGCGTGCTCCAGGATGAAGGCGACGGCGGGCGCGTCGAGCCGCGTGTTGATGGCGTTCAGCACCGCCCCGGAGCCGGGAATGCCGAAATGCGCTTCCAGCATCGCCGGGGTGTTGAAGGCCAGGACCGACACCACCTCCCCCGGCCGGACGCCGGCCCGGCTCACCGCGGAAGCCAGCGCGCGGGCGCGGCGCTCCACCTCCGCCCAGTTCCGCCGCAAGGGGCCGTAGACCACGGCGGTCTTGTCCGGATAGACCATCGCGGAGCGGCGCAGGAAATCCAGCGGCGTCAGCGGCACATGGTTGGCCGTGCGCCTGGATAGGTCTGCGGACGGAGTGGTGGCGTCCACGCTCGTCTCCTTCCCTGTTCTGCGGTCCCTGAGTCAGGGCCGGCGCCTCATACCGGGCGCCTTGCTGACGATGGTAGTCACGAACCATTGGGCAGAACAAGATTCACCTTTGGTCGGTCCCTTCCCCTATGCCCGCAAGAACGTGGCAGGGACGGGCGAGCGCGTTACCGCCTCTGGCGCTGCGGTTGCAAGCCCTCCGCCCGCTACACTGTCTGGCATCGAGCCGTATGGGGGCGACCATGACGACGGTGCGGATCGCGTTCGACAAGGAACTGGTGCTGTCCGGGCATTTCCTGCTGAAGCATCTGGAGAAGCCGGAGTTGCAACGCCTCGCCGCCAGCGCCCGGCTGGCCTATTTCCGGCCCGGCGCGGTCATCTTCCAGAAGGGCGACCCTGGCGACAGCATGATGGCGGTCATCCGTGGGCGGGTGAAGATCTGCTCCCACTCCACCGACGGCAAGGAGTTGGTGCTGAACATCATCAACAAAGGCGGCCTGTTCGGCGAGATCGCCCTGCTCGACGGCGAGCCGCGGACCGCCGACGCCGTGGCGCTGGAGGAGACCGACCTCCTGGTGCTCGACCGCTCGAAGTTCGTGCCGCTGCTCAACGAGCGTCCGGCGGTCGCGCTCCAGCTCATCACCGTGCTGTGCAAGCGGCTGCGCCAGACCAGTGAGCATCTGGAGGACACGCTGTTCCTGGAGGCGTCGTCGCGCTTCGCCCGCGCGCTGATGCGGCTGGCCGATGTGTTCGGAAAGCCGGCACCGGGCGGGTTGAAGCTGGACATCAAGCTGTCGCAGCAGCAGCTTGGATGTTTGGTGGGCGTCTCGCGGGAGAGCATCAACAAACTGCTCGGCGAATGGCAGCGCAACGGCGTGATCGCCGTGGAATCCGGGCGGATCACCCTGCTCGACCGCGACGCGCTGGAGGAGATCGCCGAGGCGAATGGGTGAAGTATCGCGTCGGGCCCCCACCCCGGCCCTCCCCCGCTTCGCGGGAGAGGGTGCCTTCTGCGAAGCGTCATCCGTCCCCTCCCCTGCGCAGCGGGGGAGGGTTAGGGTGGGGGCCCGGCGCCACCACCCCTCAATTTAACTCCCTCAACACCCTCACCCCGTTGTTCAGGTATCTTACATCGGGATCGTAGAACAGCCGCGCCGTGTCGGTGATGTCAGCCAAGCCGCCCCGCCAGGACCCGCCGCGCAGCACGCGCTCCCGGCAGTTGGTGGACGTCCAGGCGCTGCCGTCCGTCGGCGCGCCCGCATAGTCGGCGTGCCAGCAGTCGGCCACCCACTCCGCCACACCGCCGTTCATGTCGTGCAAGCCGAAGGGGTTCGGCTTGTAGCTGCCGACCGAAGCCGGGGTGAGCCGCTCCTGCGCCCCGCCGCAGTCCTTGCAGTTGGCGAGCGTTCCCGTCTGACCGTCCCACCAATAGCGGCCCGTCGTACCGCCGCGCGCCGCGTATTCCCATTCGGCTTCGGACGGCAGGCGGTAGCGCTGGCCGGTCTTCTGGCTCAACCATTTTGCGTAGGCCTGGGCTTCCAGCCAGGAGACATTGTGGATCGGGGTGCTGTCGGTGGGCTTGGTCATGCGCGGCATGCCGCCGGTGCAGCCGCCACCCTCGACGCAAGCGCGCCACTCGGCCACCGTCACCTCGTAAGCGCCGAGCGCAAAGGGCTTGGCGATGGTGACCTTGTGCACCGGACGCTCCGAGCGGTCGCCCTGGTCGCTGCCCATGCTGAAGCTGCCGGGTGCGATCCGCACCATCACCGGACAGGCCGGGCAGTCCTGGAAGCTGGCCGACCGGCTGTGGTTGCGCACCGCGCTGTTCCCATTGCCATTCGGGGGCGCTGCGGCCACCTGCTCCGGCGCGGGCACGGGCTGCGGCGATGTCGGTGGGGGCGGTGCCGGTAGAGGCGGTGCCGCCGCCTCGACGACTGGAGCCGGGGCCGGGAGCGAAACCGGGGGCGGAGCCGATTGGACCGGTGGCGGCGGCCGAGCCGATGCGACCTCCGGCGGCTTGACGGCGGGGGCGAGCGCGCCCAGCTTTTCCCGCGCCGGCTTGGCGTAGGTGCCGCTCCCGAACAGGCGCAGGAAGGCCTCGAAGTCGGCGGGCTCACGACTGCCCTTGACCATCTGCCACAGCGATTCCTCAAGCGCCGGCGCGGCCGGGGCGGCGCCCGGCGGGGCGATCTCCAGCGTCACGGTGCCGGTGGCCTTGCCGCCCTTGCCGTCCTCCACCTGATAGGTGAAGGCACCGGCGGCCCCCGCCCGCTCCTGCTCCGGGTCGAAGGTCAGCCGGGTCAGCCCCTCGGCCGGCAGGCGGTCGCCGGGGCGGATCAGGGTGGCGCCGTCGCGCACCTTGCCGCGGTCGGGCACGGCGGTGACGGTGATGGTCAGCGGATCGCCGTCGGGGTCCGCCGGCGCCTCGATGGCCAGGCGATTCGGCAGGGCGCGGATGGTGCGCGCGCCGGCCACCACCGGCTCACGGTTGCTCGGCTTGATGGTGATCGCCACGCCGCCACGCGCCACGCCGCCCCGCCCGTCCATGATCGCGAAGTCGAAGCGCCCGGAATCCCCGACGACGGTCGCGTCCGGCTTGAAGCTGGTGGCGGCGAGTTGCTCCACGGTCAGGTAGTCGCCGATCAGCACGATACGGTCGCCGATGCGCACGCTGCCGCCGCGTGGCAGGCCGGAGATCTGGGCGAACAGCTGGTCGTCGTCGGGATCGGTCGGGCGCCCGATGCGCAGCGGCTCGGCGTCGGCGCGGTCGGACAGCTCCAGCGGGCGGATCTCGCCGAGCACCGGCGGCCGGTTCGGCGGGCGCGGGTTGAAGTAGAAGGGCGCCGCCCCAAGCGAACCGAAGATGTAAGGCTCCTGCCGCCCGTTGGTCGCCTGCCGCACGGTGTCGCGCACGTTGCGGAAGAACAGGCTCAGCTCCAGCCCCGGTGTCTGGAGGTGCTGGAGCAGCGCGTCGGTGTAGGGGCTGTGGTCGCCCTGCCCGTCCTCGGCCAGCTGGTCGGCGCGGGTGGCCATGGCGACCAGCGTGTCGCTGGGCGTGTCGTCGACGCGGGCGAAGCCGTAGTTGACCTGGATGCGGTTCTGCCCGGCCTGCTTCAGCCGATCCACGAAGGGGTTGTTGCGGCAGGAATCGAGCATCAGGATGCCCAGCTTGCGCGCCTGCGACAGCTCGCCCATCATCAGGTTCAGCGGCATGGCCTCGTAAACGAGGTCGCGCTCGCGCTCCAGCTTGGCGTCCGCCGGGACGATGTAGTTGTTGCCACCCACCTGGATGCCGTGCCCGGCGTAGAAGATCACCGCCACGTCGGCCTGCGAGGCGCGGATGCCGAAGTCGCGCAGCGCCCGCTCGAAGCCGCGGTTGTCCATATCGAACTTCTCGGCCACTTCGAACTGGAGCTTGCGCAGAGCCTCGGCGATGGCCTTGGCGTCGTTCACCGGGTTCTGGAGTTCGGGGGCGAATTCGTACTTGCCGATGCCGACGACCAGCGCGATGCGCTTCTCCGGGGACTGGGACGCCTGGGGCGGCGGAGATTGAGGCGGAGCGGATTGGGCGGACGCCCTCGGTGCCCAGCCGAGAAGCCCTAGCAACAGCAGGACGAGGGCGAGCGACCAGAGGTCCCTGCCCAAACGATGTTGCGTCGAGGGTCCGTCGAACATCGGCCGGCTCCATGGTGGGAAGGCGGTTGCACACCCCATACCCGGCACCCGTCGGCATAAAATTGCCAATTAGCCGATCTTAATATTTCGATTCCTGCGCACCAAGCGTTCATTCAGCCTAATCCCGAATACGGAGAATGGGTGATTACTCCCCAGCCTCCGCCGCGGGCCGCACCTCCTCCCCCTCCCGGTCGAGGACCAGCCAAGCGCGGACCGCCTTGCGCTTGCCCTTCAGCGCCATCTCCCCCACCGGCAGCCCGGCTACCATGCCCTGCACCGCCGTCCAGGTCGGTTCCCCGATGACAATCCGGCAATGGGGGGAGGAGCGCATGGCCACCGTCTTGCCCAGCGCCTCGAGCCGGGCCGCCGTATTGGCGGTGTCGCCGAGCAGCGAATATTCCATGTGCCGCAGCCCGCCCAGGCTGCCCGCCACCAGCGGACCGGTGTGGATGCCGACGCGGATGCCGATGGCCGGCAACCCCTCCGCCTGCCAGCGCTTGTTCAGCTCCCGAAGCTCCCGCCCCATCTGGATGGCGCAGCGCACGGCGCGCACGGCGTCGGCATCGATCTCCGCCTGGGTCGTGCGGGCGACGGGGGCGCCGAAGACCGCCAGGATGGCGTCGCCGATGAAGCGCAGAACGATCCCGTCATGGGCCGCCACCACCCGCACCATGGCGTCGAGATAGCCTTCCAGCCACAGGATCAGCGGCTCGGGCTCCAACGCCTCGCAGACGGTGGTGAAGCCCTCGATGTCGGAGAAGAAGACGGTGGCGGTCAGCTCCTGCGGGCGGGGGCGCCCGCCGGCCAGGAAGGTCGCGCGCTCCCGCCAGATCTCGTCGGCGACGGGCTGGGAGACGTGGTTGGCGAACAGCTGCATCAGGCTGCGGCGGTCGGTGCGCTCCTTCAGCGACAGATGCGCGGTCATCGCGGCGATGCCGCCCAGCCACGCCGCCGAGGGTGCCATCATCGCCACCAGCGGCCCGCCCTGGGCGAACAGCGCCAGCGCCGCCGCCCACAGCGCCAGCAGCCCGAGCAGGCTCGCCGGCACCAGAACCCACACCGGCCAGCCGGCCATTGCCAGCGCCACCCCCGCGGCGCTCAGCGCCAGCACCAGCGCGACCACCCAGGCGGTGGGCAGGTCGCGGCTGGTCCGGCCGTCGAGGATCTGGGCCAGCGCGTGGGCCTGGATCTCCACCCCCGGCGTGGACAGGCCGGCGACCGACAGCGGCGTGCGGTGCTGGTCGACCCCGACCAGGACGGTGCCGACCACGGCGATCCGCCCGGCCAGCCAGCCGCGCGGCAGCATCCCCACCATGTCCGCCGGATAGGTCGGGAAGGGCGGCGCGTCCGGCGACGGGCGGGCGTGCCAGTCGATGCGGAAGGGCTCCGCCGGGATCGTCGCCTCTCCGGCAGCCCCTCCGGCAAGCTGGGCCATCCGCGCCGGGAAGCTGGGCAGTCCGTCCGGACCGCGCGGCACATGCCAGCGCACCGTACCGTCCAGCCGGTCCTTGGCGAGGTTGGCGTGGCCGTGCGGAATGCCGTCGAGGAACCGCCCGAGATAACGGCGCTGCTCCTCCGTCAGCGCCGTGTCGCCGAGCGCCGTGATGGCGACCACCGGCACCTTTGCGCGCTGGATTCGCTGGCGCAACCGCTCGTCGAGTGCCGGCAGGGTCGGCTGGTCGAACAGGATGTCCAGCCCGATCGCCCGCACCCCCGCCGCCTCCAGCGTCCCCACCAGATCGGCGAGGAAGCCGCGGTCCACCGGCGACCGGCAGGCCAGCGTGGCAAACAGATCCTCTCCCAGCGTCACCAGCACGATGCCGGGATGCTGCGGGGCGGGCGGCGTGAAGTAGGCAATGGCGAGGTCGCGGAAGCTCTCATCGGCGGAGCGCAGGGGCGGCACCAAACGGGTCAGCCCCAGCGCCGCCGCCGACACGCCGACCACCGCGGCCAAGCCGACCAGTCCTTTGGCGAGCCACGAGGCTTTCGCCCAACTTGGCCTGCCCCCCGATGTCCCCAACGGCGGCGCCCTCACTCCACGCGCAGGATCACCTGCGCCATCACCAGTTCGGTCTGCTTCAGCGAGGCGAGTGTCCGCTCCAGCCGGGCCGCCGCCTCGTCGGACAGAGGCCGGAAGGCGTCCTGACGCCCTGGCAGGTCAGCGCCGAGATCGCGCCCGGCGGCGAAGCAGCGCACCTCCTGGTCGGCGGACAGGCTCCCCGACCGCTCCGCCGCGCGCAGCGGCACCGGCATGCGGTCGCCGGCCAGCGTCAGGGTGCGGTGCCCCTCCACCAGCGAGCTGGCCGACGGGCCCGGCGGGTAGATCGGTGTCAGCTGGCCGCGCGTGTTGCGCAGGTAGCAGTAAAGGTGCGCGTCCCGGTTCGTCTGGAGCACCAGCGTCACCGTCTCCCCGGACCGGTAGGTCGGGTAGAGGCCGCGGTCGGTGGCGAGATAGAGGTTCAGCGGCGCCATGCTGTCCCGCACCGGGTCCAGCAGAAACGCCGCCTGGGTGGCGCAGCCGGCACCGGCCAGCCGGACGGCCAGCTCCGCGCCCTGGCCCTCCGCACTGACCACGCGCAGGGTCAGGCTGTGGCGCACCCGCCCGTCCGGCCCGGCGACGGAGACGGCGGTGCCGTCGGTCATCGGAAGCTCGCGCGGCCAGGGCACCGTCGCCCCCTTGTCCCAGCGCAGCGTGGCGGTGGCGCCGCGATTTTCGTCACGCAGGGTGGCCGGGATCAGCGTCGGATCGGCGGGCTTGCGCAGCAGCACGGTGCCGCCGGACTTCACGCATTGGGTTCCGGCCCGGCCGGGGTCGAGGGTGAAGACCTGCTCCTCCCCCTTCTGCATCGGGGTTCCGACCGCGCGGGCGGCCCCCAGGTCGGTCTGGAAGAAGCGCTCCCCGCCGACGAGGCTGCCGACTCCGCCCCAACCCGAGGCGTCGGGCATGCGGTCGAGCGACCCGTCGAACGGCCCCTTGATCCGCAACATACGCCCGTTGGCGAACAGGAACATGGCGTTGGCGCCGTCCGGCACGGTGACCGCCGCGCCGTCGGGGACCAGTTGCCCCTGGGCGTAGCCGGGGGCGGTGGAGGCGACAACCACCGCCTGCTCCGCCGCCGCGCGGCCGGCGGTGAAGCCGACCGCTCCTACGGCGGCCAGCGTCAGGGCCGCCACCACGAGTCCGCTCAGGGTCCTGTGCGCCATGCTGGCCTCCACCGGCGGGGATCGCGGAATCATTGGGGTTTCCCGGACGCCTGTCCAGGCGGCGAAGGGGGAAGGCCGGGGCTGCGGACCCGGCCCAAAGAAGGGCGGACGCCGTGAACGGACGGGCATGGTCGGACCTCCGAAATGATGCGCACCGGCCAAAGCGCCGGCCTGTCGAGGCTAGACGGCGGAAGACGGCGGCCGCTGTGAGGCGCAGCACAAAGTTGCGCAGGAGTTGGGCACCCTCCGACGTACTGAGTGTGGCGGGCGCCACAGCGCGGCCCGGTCCAGCCCCCTAGAGTGCCGGGCAGGACCGGCGCCCCGTTGGTCCGCCCCAGCGCCCGAGGAGACCGACCATGACCGCCCGCCGCACCAAAGCCGACGCCGCCGATGGTTTCGATGACCGCTTCGCCCGTCATGGAATCCTGGAGGTCGCCTATCTGCGGTCGGTGGAGATCGATGGCCTGCCCGCCTACGCCGTGTATGCCGCGGACGGCAGCTGCCTGTGGCTGGACACCGACCGCGCGTCGGCGGGGGCGACGCTTCAGGAGCATGGAATGGAGCTGGTCAGCGTGCATTGAGAGCGGAGGTGATGGGGGCATTGCCCCCACCCTCCCCAGGTCGTGGGTCCCCTCCCTCCCCCGCTTCGCAGGGGAGGGATTTTTCGTGTCAGCAACACCAATTCCCTCCCTCGCCAAAGGCGGGGGAGGGTCAGGGAGGGGGCAAGGCACTCAACTCATTCCTTCGGGCTCAACAGGCACGACGTCCGGTTCCGCGTCACGATGGCGAGGCTGTTCTCCGGCTCGCCCGCCCGGCGGAAGCGCAACGCGTTCAGTTGGCTGGCGACGCTGAGCGACAGGACGTTCAGATCGCTCTCGTCGATGATCTTCTCGCCGTCCTGCCAGCACTGGATGCGCACGCGGCCCTTGGGCACCCCGACGTCGAGGCCGCCGGGCTGCACACCCGCGTCGCTGCTCTTCTTACGGACCACCGTCGCGTCGGCGCCCCCCCCGACGAGGGGGAGCGCCGCGATCGCCACCAGGAGAAGGAGTTTCCGGACCATGGCGCGCCCTCCCTTCCCGCTCGATCACTGGATGGGCCGGAACTCGACGCGCCGGTTGCGGCTGTCGGTCGGGTCGGGGGTCAGCGGCTGGCTCTTGCCCAGGCCGGCGATGGCGATGCGCTGCGGCTCGATGTGGTGGACGCGCACCAGATACTCGCCCACCGACACGGCCCGGCGCTCGGAGAGGGCGAGGTTGTACTGCTCGCTTCCCACGGCGTCGGTGTGCCCCTCGATGACGAGGCGGAGCTGCGGGTCCTGCGACATCAGCCCACCAACCGCGTCGACGTAGGAATAGAACTCCTTCGGAACGTCGGCGGAGTTGAAGGCGAAGTTGATGCGGAAGCCGAAACCGTTGGTCGGCCGGCTCTCCGCCGGGGTTTCCGGCGCGGAGAGGGTGGCCGGCTGCACGCCGTTGGAGCGGCGCGGGGCGGCCGGCGGCGGGGCGACGGGCGGGGCTGCGGCTTCCTGAACGGGCGCGCGCTTGGGCTTCGGCTGTGGCACCGGCTCCGGCTGCGCCACCGGGGCGGTCGGTTGGCTGTAGCTCGGCTGCGGGGCCGCCTGCTGTTGAGCGGGCGCGCCGTAGTTCACGCTGTCGGTCGGGCGCGGGCGGTTGGCGCTGTTCATGCCCCCGCCGATGATCTCGATGCTGCGGGTGCGGATCTTCGGCTGCTCGCTGCCGTCCGTCGGCGCCGGGCCGGGCTTCACCGCCTCGCGCAGCTCGTCCACGGTCGGCGGGCGCTCGAACATCATGACCCGGTTGCCGCCGGAGCCCTCGACGGTCTGCGCCCGCGCCGGGACGGCCATGCAGGCCAGGGCAATCATGGGCAGGGCCAGAGCGGGAAGCGCCACGCCGTTCAGCCGTCGGGCGATGGTCTTGGAGGTCGGTCGCGGCATCGCTGGTCTCCCATGATTCGGCGCCATGATCTGGCGTGATGTTCGGCTGCCCCCTTCTCTACTCCCGTCCCTGCCCCCGCGCTGTGAGCCGGCCCACAATCCCTATCGTTGTGCGGACACGGCGGGCAGAACCTGCACGGCCATCTGCCGGCTGCGCACGTTGGTCCCCTGGATGCTGCCGTAGGCGCCCACCACGTCCGCCAGCGTCGCGCCGGGGATGGGCTGAAGGTCTTCGGTCTTGTAGCGGTCAGCGATGCGGGTCCCGAGTTCGTCGGGCGAGACGACGCAGGCGATGGTCTCGGAGGCGCCGGGACGGTCCATGCGCAGGTTGAAGGGCTTCTGCGCCCCCGGCGGCACCTCGACCTGCTGGTTGGCCTGGACGAAGCTGTCGGGCTGGAAGCGGTTGGGGAAGATGCGGGCCACCGACCCGGCGGCGTCCTGGTAGTAGCAATAGACGAAGCCGTTGGCCGTCGGCTGCACCTTGACCACCAGAGCCTCCCCGGCACGGTAGCGCGGCTGCGGCCCGCGGTCGGAGCTGAGGACCAGATCGGGCGGCGCCCCGGCCGGCGCCGGGGTGGCGCGCGGCAGCCCCTCCCCGCCCGCGTTCGACACCGATTGCAGGCGCGGCGCCCCCGGCCCCTTCTGCCCGCTGGGCTGGGCGAGCATGCGCTGGTAGAGGTCGAAGTCGATGCGCCCCGTGGCGATCAGGTCGTTGTCCGCCTGATACCGGGAAATCGCGTCGCGGGTGCGTTCGTCGAGCTGGCCGCTGTCCGGACCGTCGTAATAGCCCTCGGCCAGCAGGACGCGCTGGACATAGGCGACGCGCTGCGACGGCGCCATCCCGTCGAACCAGTCGCGCGCCTGCCCCGCGAAGGCCGGGTTGGTCTGGTCGATGCCCAGGCACTGCCAGTAGGGGGTGCGGGTCATCTTGCCCAGCACCTCGATCGTGCTGAGTTCGATCAGGGTGCGGACCGCCTGATGCAGCCCTTCGGACTTGTTGAGCGAGACGTTGAAGGACAGGCCGGCCTTGCCGATCACCGCCCCGGCGTCCGCCCCTTTGCCCGACGAGATGATGGCGAGCGAATTGCTGGCCGACAGGCCGGGAATGATCTGGCGGGTCGCCAGCTCCCCGATGTTCAAATCCACCGAGATCACCGACATCACCTGATCGGCGGAAATGCCCAGGTCGAAGGTCGGCAGGGAGATGCCGGCGCTGGCCGCCTCGCTCACCACGTTGTCGTCGAGCTGGGTGATGGCGCCGCGCACGTAGTAGGACGGCGCGCGGAAGTTGGGCTGCACCCCGATCATCCAGTAGAGCGCGTTCACGTCGTCCAGCGTCGGTTCGAAATCGACGAAGCGGAAGGCGTTCGACCGCTCCGACATGCGCGACACGGCGGTGATCAGCATCTCCTTGGTGCCGCCGGCCACCCGGCCCGTGGCGTCGGGGATGCCGTTGGAGGTGATGAAGATGTCGCGCTTGCCATGGTTCCACATCAGCGTGTCCATGCAGCGCAGCGCCTCGCTGAAGTTGGATACGGTGCGCACGGGCGGGGTTTTCGGCTTCTGGACCACGGTCGCCTGTTCGCCCGAAGTGACGCAGGCCCCCATCAGCAGGAGCGATGCGACGGCCGCCGCTCTCGCGGCACCGGTGCGCCGGAGGAATCCCATGGTACCAAACCCCAAGGCCTCAAATCCCATGGCCTCACTCCCTGGACGTTCAGCGGACTGGATCAGCGGGCCAGATCAGCGGACCGACACGCGCGTGCTGTCGCCGCCCGGACGCACGGTGATGGTGATCTTCTTGGACAGGATCGGCGGGTCGTGCGGGATGTGCTCCGCGTCACCCATCAGAAGCTGGAGCGTGTGCCGCCCCGGCGGCAGCTCCAGGTAGGTTTCCGTCTGGCCCTTGCCGAAATGGATGTAGTTGCGGTTGTTGGGGATCGGCTCGTCCATCGGCGGTAGCTCGGCGTCGACCAGCAGGTGATGGTGGCCGGTGTTGTCCTTTCGCACGCCCGCCGGAGCGACGCCGAAGTTGCGCAGGCCGAACCACACCTTGAAGCGGCCCCTCACCACCTCGCCGTCGTTGGGCCAACCGACGTAGATATAGGCGTCCTTCGGCGCCGCCGTTCGTCCGGACTTCGCCGCATCGGGAGTCGAGGGCGTGCTTTCATGCTCGTGCCCCGGGCTGGCGGGCTGCGGCGTGTTGGTGGTGTCGGACAGCGGCTTGTCGAGCGGGTCGGCCTCCGGCGACGACTGCGCGGCCAGCGGCCCGGCGGCGAGCAGAACGGCCAGAAGGACCGGGACGGCGGCGCTGCGCATCATGACTTCCTCCCTGTCGCGCTCCCGTTGAGGGACGACGCCCGTTAAGGGACGATGCCCATCAGGGAACGATGATTGTGATCTTCTGCGACATGATCGGCGGGTCGTGCGGCACATGGTCCGCGTCGCCCAGGATCATCTGGAGCGTGTGCCGGCCCGGCGGCAGCTCCAGCCGCACCTCCGTCTGGCCGCCGCCGAAATGCAGCGACTGCTTGGTGTTCGGGATGGGTTCGTCGTAGGTGGCGAGGTCGCTGTCCACCAGCAGATGGTGGTGCCCGGTGTCCTCCTTGCGGATGCCAGCCGGGGCGATGCCCATGTTCTGCAAGCCCATGCGGACCCACAGCTTTCCGCCGGAGATGGTGGTGCCGTTGGACGGCCACATGATGTAGGCGCGGGCACCCTCCGGCGCCTTCTCCCGTCCATTCGTGCTTTGGGCGTTTGCGCTTTGGGCCGACGCCGCGCCCGGCAACAGGAGCAGCGCGGCCGCCACGATCATGGCGGCATGAGGCATGGACACCTCGCTCTTCTGGCTCTTCTCTTTGGGAGTTTCAATCTTATGCTTGGTGGGCGGACAATGTTCGCGGTTTTTCGGACCTCATCCTTTCTCTCCCCACCCTCCGAATATTAAGGAGCGAAGGTGTTCACCAACCACCCCACTTTGCGCGAAGGTCGGGGCCCCTTCGCCTATTCCTATTTTGGGCTTGACGGTTGCGCTCGCGGTGCGAAGGTCACGGGGCAGGAGGTTGCCGATCCCGCATGCCCGATTCATCCCGCCTCGCCCCGCTTCCCATCGGCCCCACCGGCGCGCCGTCGCGCCTCGGTTTCCGCCACCTGCTGGCCCCGGCGCTGCTGACACTCGGGGCGGCCGCTTTGGCCGGGCAGCGCCCCTGGCTGTCAGGCCACATCACCCCAATCGCCGGCGTTATGGTAGCGGACGCGCTGACCTCTCTGCTCGCCGTGGTGGCGTGGCTGGCGGCGGCGTGGCTGGGGTCGCGGGTCATCGACCTCGTGGTGGCGAGCCACCCCCGCGCCACACCGATGCCGCGCCTGCTGACCGACCTGCTGCGCGCTCTGCTCTACGGGCTGGCGGTGCTCGGCATCCTGGCCTTCGTGCTGGGGCAGCCGGTGACCGGGCTGGTCGCCACCTCCGGCGTGGTGATCGCGGTGCTAGGCTTCGCGCTGCGCAACATGATCGCCGACATCTTCTCCGGCATCGCGCTGAACGTCGAGCATCCCTACCGCATCGGCGACTGGGTGGAGCTGACCCCCGGCGTCACCGGGCGGGTGGACGAGATCAATTGGCGGGCCACCCGGCTGGTCACGCTGGACGGCACGGCGCTGGTGGTGCCGAACGGGCTGGCCGCGGGCAACCGCATCACCAACTACAGCCAGCCCGGCACCGGCTTCCGCGCCGGGGTTCCGGTGACCCTCGACGCCGAGGTGCCGGTGGCCCGCGCCAAGCGGATCATCCTGTCGGCCATCGTCTGCTGCGACGCCGTCCCCACCGAGCCGCGGCCCGACGTGGTGGTGGACTCGATCACGCTGAACGGCGTCACCTATCAGGCGCGCTTCTGGGTGGCGGATTATTCCCGGCTGGCCGCCACCCGCGACGCCGTGGCAACCACCATCCTGGATCATCTGGCCCGCGCCGGTCTGGAGCCGGCCAGCCCCAAGCAGGAGATGCGCCGCCGCAGCAACCGCCCTCCGCCTTGTTCGGCACTGGGGCTGGGGCGGGACCTGCTGTCCCATGTGGACCTGTTCGCCGCCTTCCGCCCTGACGAGATCGACGAACTGGCGTCCGGCATGCATCTGCGCCACGTCGCCGCCGGGGAGGCGGTGGTCCGCCAGGAGGAGACCGGGACCTCCCTCTTCCTGGTGGCCGAGGGCGCGCTGGACGTGCGCGGGGCCTTCGGGGGGCGGACGCTCCTGCTCGACCACATGGGGCCGGGGGACGTGTTCGGGGAAATGTCGCTGCTGACCGGCCAGCCGCGCAGCGCGTCGGTGATCGCCAACACCGACGCCGTGGTCTACGAGCTGGACAAGGAGGTGCTCGACCCCGTCCTGCGCCGCCGTCCGGAGCTGGCCGCCCGGCTGGCCGACCTGATGGGCCTTCGCCAACGCCGCAACGACGCGCACCGCCGCGCCAGCGCCCCCACCGCCGTGACCCAGACGACCACCGAGCATGACCTGCTGGCTCGGCTGAAGACCTTCTTCAGCCTGTGACTCAGCTGTTCAGCGGAGAGAAGGGCATCCCCGCCTGCTCCAGCGCCTTTTCGATCACCTCCGCCGAGGTCTGGTCGAACAGCTGCAGCAGCAGGTCGTCGATCTCCCGGTCCTGGCTGTTGCCGCAGGCGTCGAACAGGGTGGCGATGGCCTCCGTCTGGAAGCGCTCGCGCCCCTCGTCGCCGCCGCGGTAGTCCAACGCCTTCGCCACCGCGATGGCAACGCGGAAGGGCTTCAGCAGGGTGAAGGACAGGCCCGCCTTGGCGAACAGCCCCTTCAGCGCGTGTGGCCCGCCGTCCCAGGCGAGCTGACGGGCGTTCTCCGGCGGCAGGTTGGCGCGCACCGCGATCCCGGCGTCGAACAGCGCGATCTCTCCGGCGCACAGCGCGCGGAAGAGCAGCGGCGCCGACAGCCGCCCGCGGATCAGAAGATGCCGGGCGAGAAGCTCGACGTCCGCCTCGCGCGGGGTCAGCGGCTTCAGCAGGAGCAGGGTCGCCGCCTCCCGCGCCCGCTCCACCAGGACGCCGATCAGGCGGGGGTTGAGCCGGTGGCTGCGGATCAGCCGGTTGCGGATCTCCTCCGACACGAAGAGAATCAGTTTTTCCACCACCGCCGCCGACAGGTCGGGGCGCGCCGCCATGGCTTCGTTCACCGTGGCGACGCCGCCCCAGCGGTCCAGCACGCCGTGCAGGGACGGTTCCGGGATGACCGCCCCACGGTTGCGCAAAAGCTCGGTGATGACGATCACGTTGCCGTTGCGCACCAGCGCTTCGGACACCGCGGGCGAGACGGAGCGGCGCCCGGCGATGGCCAGCTCCTTCGCCGGGCGCCGTTCGCGCAGGATATCCAGGAGCAAGCCTTCGCTGAGCTTTTCCGCGTGGCGCAGGATGGGAAAGGCCACCCGGTCGACGTCGCGGGCCAGCTTCTCCGCCAGCCCCTCCGTCAGCAGGGAGGAGTTGTGGATCTGCCATGCCACCGCCTCGCGCACGGCCGTCACCGCGTCGGCGGCGAAGCGCTGCAGGATGTCCATGGCGAGCGCCCGCTCCGCCTCGGCGAGGTCCCCCGCCTCCAGGTCGCGCACCAGATGGGTCATGGTGTCGATGCGCGCCTGGGCGTCGGGCGCGGCCAGCAGGCGCTCGACATCCTTCTGGCTCAGGGACCGCTGTGACATGCGCTGGGTCTTCCGGAACGGACGCTCGGGATCAATACTCCGGCGTATCGTAGCGGATCAGATCGCTCCACGCCCGTTCCAATCGGCGCAACGTGCGGTATGTCGTCTCCAGATCGGCGGCTTCCTCGTCGCTGCGGATCAGCGCCTCGCCCCGCACGGCCTCCAAGCCGCGCAACGCCTCGCACAGCTTCAGGCCGCGCTCCGACAGGCGAAGCCGCGCCGTGCGCCGGTCGCGCTGCGAAGCGGAGCGGTCGACATAACCCGCCTCCACCAGATGCTTCAGGTTGTAGGAGGCGTTAGAGCCGAGATAGTAGCCGCGCTCCAGCAGGTCGCGCACCGACAGCTCCTCGCCGCCGATGTTGATCAGCATCAGGGCCTGACCGGGGCTGAGGTCGTCGATCCCGATCCGCGCCAGTTCCATCCGCAGCACGTCCAGGAAACGCCGGGTCATGCTCTCGATGATGCGGCCCAGGTCGGTGTAGACGGCGGGCAGGGACGCGCCCGCCGGGGCGGCGCTGTCCGGCGTGGCTCTCTCCGGCACGGCTGGGGTCGGCTGCTGCTTGGCGGCGGCGCTCATCGCGATACTCCCGCTTTGGAAAAAACCTTCATGGTATGGCGTCGATCCAATTCCGAACGGTGGACGGTTTCCCCGTCCTTCTGTCGCAAGAATGATAAGATTTTAGTTTAATTTGTGGAAACAATGTTGAGACATGGCGGCTCTGCACGCCGGAACCGCCCCATTCACCTCCTGTTGCCCCCCTGTCCCTGCGATCCGCCCCTGCAACCCGGAGGAGCCCGACCATGCCGCAGTCCACACGTCATCCCGCCACGCCGCAAGCGTGCACTCGGAGGGTCCGCTGATGCGCAGCGGCTTGGCTCTCGCGACCGGTTTGCTGGCCGGCCTGTGGCTGGACACCCGCCGCCGCACCAACCGGGCGGAACAGGAGCACCCGCCGACCGGTCATTTCATGAGCGTCGGCGGCACCCGCCTGCACTATCTCGACCACGGGCCGAAGGGTGGTACGGCGCCCCCCGTGGTGTTCCTGCACGGCAACGGCACCACCGCCGACGACTGGGCGCTGAGCCTTCTGGACGAGGCAGCCCGGCATAGGCGCTGCGTCTGCTTCGACCGGCCCGGCCACGGCTACAGCGAGGCGACGCCGCGGCGCGACGCCGGCCCCGCCGCCCAGGCTGCGCTGCTGCGCGCCGCCACCCGCAAGCTGGGGCTGGAGCGTCCCATCGTCGTCGGCCATTCGCTGGCCGGGGCGGTGGCGTTGGCCTGGGCGCTGGATTTCCCGGAGGAGGTCGGCGGTCTGGTCATCCTGTCGGCCTTCACCCACCCGACCCCGCGCCCCGACTTTCTTCCCCTCCTGGGACCGGCCATTCCGGCGGCCGGACCGCTGCTCAGCCACACCGTCCTGCCGCCGCTGGACCGGCTGATCCTGCCGGCGCTGATGCGCCGCATCTTCGAACCCAACCCCGTGCCGCCCAGCTACAACGAACTGCCTCCCGACCTTCTGCTGCGCCCGACGCAGCTGGAGGCGGCGGCCGCCCAGCTGGCCGCGCTGATCCCCGGCGTGGCGGCGATGGCGCCGCGCTATTCCGAGATCCGCTGCCCGACGGCGGTCGTCGCGGGACGCGAGGACCGCATCGTCGATCCCCACGCCCACGCGGTGCAGCTGCACAACGCGGTGGCCGGATCGACGCTGCATCTGCTGGCGGAAACCGGGCACATGCCGCAGCACGCCCGCCCGGACGCGGTGATGGCCGCCATCGAGCGGGTGGAGCGGGCCATGACCAGCACGTCGGCTCACGCGGAGGCATGAGTCGACTCTCCTGATTCGGCGACCGGGGATTGCGACTCGAAAAAAGCGACTCGTGGCGACTCGGGTGAGGGATGGTTAACAGTTTGGTTACGATCCGAGCGCTAACCTTTGGCCATATCGCACACTTTCAGCGCCTCAAGGATTACGCCGATGTCCATGGCCGCCGACGTTGACACCATCGAACGCACGTCCATCGTCGCCTACACCCTCCTCAACGAGCTGCACGACGTGCTGGCTCTGCCCAAGGCGCCCGATGACGTGACGCTCGGCATTCTGATGGGGCTGTCCATGTTCATGGACGACAAGGTCGGCCCGATGCGCTCCAAGCGCCTGATGTCGGAGGCGCCGACCATCGTCCTGAAGACCGACGCCCACGTCACGTCGGACCAGATGCAGCGGATCATGCCGGTCCTGCGCGCCTTCGGCGACCACCTGAAGGACATGCGCGCCAAGGCCGCCCGCCCGGTCGACGACACCGTCGCCTGACCGCAGAGCGCTATCCCGGTTTCACGAAAGGCCCGGCCGGCAACGGCTGGGCCTTTTGCCGTTCCGGTGCCCGGCTTGACCCGCCCGGCAATTCATCGGATGCTGAAACCATTGGTTCACCGGAGGGTCGCCGCCGGTGGTCCGGACGCAACGCAGGGGCGGCTTCGGCCATGGAACTGCCAACGGGGAATTGGATCTGGGCTCTGGCCATCGCCGCCCTTCTGACGGGCGCGACGGTCAGCGTCATCGTGCTCGCCGCCGTCGGCTCGATCCGCCGCAGCGTCAACGAGGGCGGCGCCCGGCAGTCCCAGCAGATCCGCCGGCTGGCCGAGAACGTCGCCGCCCTGAACGCCCAACAGCAGGCCGCCGAGGAGCGCGTCCAAGCCCTGACCGAGGCGAACCGCAAGCTGGCGGAGGAGGTCGCGGCGCTGAACGAGCGGCTGCGCGACGCGGACTCTGCCCCCCGCATCACCGGCACCGCAAGGCTTCTCCACTGACCATGCCCGACTTGTCCACCTGCCCCATCGACGGCGCCGCCGAGCGCGCCCGCTGGACCGCCAGCGCCGACGCCTGGGACCGCTGGGCCGACCCGATGGCCGATCTGGCCGACAAGCTGAACCAGCCCCTGCTGGACGCCGCCGGGGTGACGGCGGGGGACCGGGTGCTGGACCTCGCCTCCGGTGCCGGCGAACCGGCGCTGAGCGCTGCCCTCCGAACAGGTCCGGACGGGCTGGTGGTGGGCAGCGACCTTGTGCCCGGCATGATGGCCGGCGCCCGACGCCGCGCCGCGGGGATCGCTGACGGGCTGCGCCCGGCCTTCGCCGCCGCCGACATGACCGCCCTGCCCTTCGCCGCGGCGAGCTTCGAGCGGGTGACCTGCCGCTTCGGCATCATGTTTGTCCCCGACGTGGCGGCGGCCCTGGCCGAACTGCGGCGCGTGCTGCACCCCGGCGGGCGGGCGGCCTTCATGGTCTGGGGACCGCGCGCCGGCAACGCCCTGTTCGACACGGTGGGCGAGGCCGTTGCCGCCCGTCTGGGCGAGGACCGCAGCCTGGACCCGCTGTTCCGCTTCGCCGCCCCCGGCCTTCTGGCGGAGGCCATGCGCGCCGCCGGCTTCACCACGGTGAGCGAGACCGACATCACCCCGGTCCGCAAGGCCCCCCAGGGCCAGCCCTTCTGGCGCGCCACGCTGGAGATGAGCTTCGGCCACCGCCTGCACGCCCTCACTGCCGGGCAGCGCGCCGACCTGGACGCCGAGGTGACCCGCCGCTTCGACGCGCAGGCTCAGGGCGGTACGATCCCCCTGCCCATCCACGTCCGCATCGTCACCGGCGCCTAATTTCCCTCCCCTGCGAAGCTCTCGCGCAAACCAAGGGTTTGCGCTGACGCGGCAGGCGGACCTTCGGTCCGCCGAGAGCGGGGGAGGGTCAGGGTGGGGGCAAGGCTCCGCGCCCCGACGAAGCGCCCAAGTGCCGCAGCCACTCCACCGAGCCACATTCCCGGTTGAAACCGCGCCCACGCATTCCTTTGGATGCTGCGTGCCGGCGGGCCCTACCCGTCCGGCATCCGAGAGGAGGTGATGCGCTTGAAAAAGTACCTGAAGTGGTTCCAACGCTTCTGGTCCCGGATGAAGTTCGAGTTCGAAGCCGGCCTCAACCAGGACCGCGATCGCTAAGGAACCAATGGGCGGGGTCGGGAAACCGGCTCCGCCTTCAGGGCACCGAAGGCGCATCACCTCCTTGCCTCCCAAAATACTACAGCCCCGAAAGCCGTCAACGGGACGCAAAAGCGCTCCTGTTCTTGCTCCGTTCGATTCGCGACACTATTCTTTCCGGTCTCAGCCAATCACCCGGTCCTTCATGCCCGATCTCCCCTCCCCCCTCCTCCCCGCCAACGTCCAGGGCTGGTTCCGGTCGCGGGACTGGGCGCCGCACCCACACCAGCTCGCCATGGTCGAGGCAGCCGCGGCCGGGGACAGCGCCCTGCTGATCGCGCCGACCGGCGGCGGCAAGACGCTGGCCGGCTTCCTGCCCTCGCTGATCGATCTGGCGGAGCGCCCGCGGGAGGGGCTTCACACGCTCTACATCTCGCCGCTGAAGGCGCTCGCGGTGGACATCCAGCGCAATCTGGAGGAGCCCGTCGCCGAGATGCGGCTGCCCATCCGCACCGAGACCCGCACCGGCGACACGCCCGAATCCAAGCGGCGGCGGCAGCGGGCCAACCCGCCGCACATCCTGATGACCACGCCGGAAAGTCTGGCGCTGATGATCGCCTACGCCGACGCGGCGACGATCTTCCGGCACCTGCGCTGCGTCATCATCGACGAGTTGCATGCCCTCGCCGGGACCAAGCGCGGCGACCTGCTGGCGCTGGGGCTGGCGCGGCTGTCCCGACTGGCGCCGCAGGCCCGGCGGGTCGGGTTGTCGGCCACGGTGGCGGAGCCGGCGCAGCTGCTCGCCTGGCTGTCCAGGACCGGACACGCGGATGGCGGCGATGTGCGGCTGGTCACCGGCCGGGCCGGCGCCTCCGCCGAGGTGGAGATCCTGACGACGCGCGAGCGGCTGCCCTGGTCCGGCCGCATGGCCATGCACGCGCTGAAGGAGGTGTACCAGCGCATCCGCGCCCACCGCACCACGCTGGTCTTCGTCAACACCCGCGCCCAGGCGGAGCTGATCTTCCAGGAACTCTGGCGCCTCAACGACGACACCCTGCCCATCGCGCTCCACCACGGCTCGCTGGCGGCGGAGCAGCGGCGCAAGGTCGAGGCCGCCATGGCGGCAGGCAAGCTGCGGGCGGTGGTGGCGACCTCCTCGCTCGACCTCGGCATCGACTGGGCGGCGGTTGATCTGGTGGTGCAGATCGGCGCTCCGAAGGGGGCGAGCCGGCTGGTCCAACGCATTGGCCGCGCCAACCACCGGCTGGACGAGCCGAGCCGCGCCCTGCTCATCCCCGCCAACCGGTTCGAGGTGCTGGAATGCCGCGCCGCGCTCGACGCCGTGGCGGCCATGAGTCTGGACGGCGAGCGGCCCCGCCCCGGCGGGCTGGACGTGCTGGCCCAGCACATGCTCGGCATGGCCTGCGCCGAGCCGTTCCGGCCCGACGACCTCTACGACGAGGTGGTCCGCGCCGCCCCTTACGCCGGGCTGGCGCGGGACGAGTTCGACGACGTGCTCGACTTCGTGGCGACCGGCGGCTACGCGCTCGGCAATTACGAGCGCTTCCACCGGCTCAAGCTGCGCGAGGACGGGCGCATGGCGGTGGCCGGGCCGGCGGTGGCGCGGCAGTACCGCATGAACGTCGGGACCATCACTCAGGAGGCCATGCTGCGCGTCCGCCTGAGCCGCGGCCCGGTGCTGGGCGAGGTGGAGGAGCATTTCATCCAGGGCCTCACCCCCGGCGACACCTTCGTCTTCGCCGGGCAACTCCTGAAGTTCCTCGGCATCCGCGAGATGGAGGCGCAGGTCGCCAAGGGCGGCACCGGGGAGCCGAAGGTCCCGGCCTACGCCGGCGGGCGGCTGCCGCTGACCACGGCGCTGGCCGACCGGGTGCGCGCCATGCTGGCCGACCCGGCGCAGTGGCCCGGCCTGCCGGAGGACGTGCAGGAATGGCTGCGGCTCCAGCGCTGGCGCTCCGTCCTGCCGGCGCGCGACGGTCTGCTGGTGGAGAGCTTCCCCAAGGCGGGCAAGCGCTTCCTCGTCGTCTACGCCTTCGAGGGGCGGAACGCGCACCAGACGCTGGGGATGCTGCTGACCCGCCGGATGGAGCGGATGGGCTGCGGCCCGCTCGGCTTCGTCGCCACCGATTATGTGCTGGCCGTCTGGTCACTGCGCACGCCCAAGGACATGGATGGGCTGTTCGACCAGGACATGCTGGGCGACGATCTGGAAGCCTGGATGGACGAGTCTTCCATGCTGCGGCGGACCTTCCGCAACGTGGCGCTGATCACCGGGGTCATCGACCGCCGCCATCCTGGGCAGGAAAAGTCGGGGCGGCAGGTCACCTTCTCCTCCGACCTGATCTACGACGTTCTGCGCAAGCACGACCCCGGCCATGTGCTGCTGCGCGCCACCCGCGCCGACGCGGCGGGTGGGCTGACCGACGTGCGGCGCCTGTCGGATTTCCTGATTCGGGTGAAGGGCCGTATCACCCACAAGGACCTCGACCGCATTTCCCCCCTCGCCGTGCCGGTCATTCTGGAGATCGGGCGGGAACGGGTGGACGGCTCCGCCACCGACGAGCTTCTGGAGCAGGCCGCCGCCGATCTGGTGGCCGAGGCGATGCCGGAGCTGGATTCGCCCCGTGATGCACCCCGTGATGAGCAGGGCCGGCTGACGTTGTGATGAGCATGGACACGACGATGACCCTGCGGGGCGCCGCGCTGGCCCCCGATCCCTCCGGCGCGCTGGTCTGGCCGGCGGAACGGACGCTGGTGGTCGCCGACCTGCATCTGGAGAAGGGCTCCGCCTTCGCAGCGCGCGGGCGGATGCTGCCGCCCTACGACACGCGGGCGACGCTCGGCCGGCTGGCGGATCTGGTGGAGCGGCTGGCCCCGGAGCGGGTGATCTGCCTGGGCGACAGCTTCCACGACCGCCGGGCGGCGAGCCGCATGGAGGCGGGGGACGTGGCGCGGCTGCGCGACCTGACCGGGCGGGTGGCGGACTGGCTGTGGGTCACCGGCAACCACGATCCGGAACCGCCGGAGGGGTTCGGCGGGCGCATCCTGGACGAGCTGACGCTCGGCCCTCTGACCTTCCGGCACGAGGCGGTGCCCGGCGCGGTGGGCGAACTGTCGGGACACCTGCACCCGGTGGCCGCCGTCGTCGTACCAGGCCGGCGGGTGCGGGAGCGCTGCTTCGCCTTCGACGGGGGCAAGCTGATCCTGCCGGCCTTCGGCGCCTTCGCGGGCGGGCTGAACGTGCTGGACCCGGCGGTGTCCGGCCTGCTGGCGGCGCGGTTCGAGGTGCATCTGCTGGCCCGCGGCAAGGTCCACCGCTTCCCGCGCAGCCGCCTGTCTCCGGATAAGGCGTAAAAAGAAAAAGCCCGGAGAGTCGGGGGAACTCTCCGGGCGAGTGGTCCTGCCGGAACCGGCGGTGAAACGTCCGGCAGGAGGGACCTCAATGAAAAAGCAGAACGTCAGTTCGGCATCATGACCGTATCGATCACGTGGATGACGCCGTTGGACGCCATGATGTCGGGCTTCACGACCTTCGCGTTGTCCACCATCACGCCGCCCTTCGTCGCGTCGATGTCCACGGTGGTGCCCTGCACGGTCTTCGGCGATGCCGTCTTGCCGGCGATATCGGCCGAAGTCACCTTGCCCGACACCACATGATAGGTGAGTACGGAGCGGAGCTTCTCGCGGTTCTCCGGCTTCAAAAGATTTTCGACGGTGCCGGCGGGCAGCTTGGCGAAGGCCTCGTCGGTCGGGGCGAAGACGGTGAAGGGACCGCTTCCCTTCAGCGTGTCCGCCAGCCCGGCGGCCTGGACGGCCTGGACCAGCGTCTTGAACTGGCCCGCCGTGACGGCGGTGTCCACGATGTCCGCCGCCTTCGCAGCGACGGTGGCGAAGGACAGCGGCAGGGCGACGGTGGCGGCGGTCAGCAGCCGCGACAGGCGGGACATGTCATTTCCTCCATGTGGATGGCGTCTCGTTCCTCCCCCGACCGTGGAACCGGCGCCGTCGGCCGCCGTGCCTCCGGCTCCACGTCGTGGCAGCGAAGGCGGAAATAGCGGCGCAAAAACCTCGGTCAATAGGATTTCCCCAGGAAAAATTTTTGCCGTCGCGGTGATCCGGAGCAATCGGCACCGCGTAGCAAGAGCCATTGTCCGTGGTCATTGGCTGCGGCGTTTTGGCATGCCCGTTCTTCTGTCCATTTCCTTAAAGTTGGCCGATGACGACCGATCAATCCCCCATCCTCGTCTGGTTCCGCAACGATCTTCGCCTTGCCGACAACCCGGCGCTCAGCGCCGCGGCGGAGGATGGGGCGCCGGTCATCCCGGTCTACATCCGTGAGACGGACGCCCACGACCCCTGGCTTCCCGGCGCCGCCTCCCGCTGGTGGCTGCATGGCAGTCTGGAGCGGCTGGGCAAGGCGCTGGCCAAGCTCGGTTCGCCCCTGGTGTTGCGCAGCGGCGACCCCGCCGCCGTGCTGGCGGCGCTGGCGGAAGAGACCGGCGCCGACACCGTGCTGTGCAACCGCCGCGCCGGCCCGACCGCCATCGCCCGCGACCGCCGGGTCGGCGAGCGGCTGAGCGCCCGCGGCGTGACGGTGCACCCCCACAACGCCGCCCTGCTCTACGAGCCGGGGACCATCCGCACCAAGTCTGACACGCCCTTCCGGGTGTTCACGCCCTTCTGGAAGGCGCTGCTGTCGATGCCGGAACCGCCGCGCCCCACCCGCGCGCCGGGCAAGCTGACGCCGCCGGCCAAGCCGGTGTCCAGCGAGTCGCTGAAGGACTGGGGCCTGCTGCCCAGCGCGCCCGATTGGGCCGGCGGCCTGCGCGAGCGCTGGGAGCCCGGCGAGGAGGCGGCGCAGGAGCGGTTGGCCGATTTCCTGGACGGGCCGGTCGCCGCTTACCCGACCGAGCGCGACCGCCCCGACCATGACGGGACCTCCGCGATGTCGCCGCACCTCGCCTTCGGGGAGATCGGGCCGCGGCAGATCTGGCACGCCACGCGCCACGCCGCCGACCAGCGGCATGAGTTGGCCGCGGGTGCCGAGGCCTTCCTGCGGGAACTCGGCTGGCGGGAGTTCAACCATCATCTGCTGCGCGAGGAGCCGGGCATTCCGGACACGCCGCTGGATGCGCGCTTCGCCCGTTTTCCCTGGCGGACGGACAAGGCGGGCCTGCGCGCGTGGCAGCGCGGGCGCACCGGCTATCCCATCGTGGACGCAGGCATGCGGCAGCTCTGGCAGACCGGCTGGATGCACAACCGCGTGCGCATGATCGTCGGCTCCTTTCTCATCAAGGACCTGCTGATTCCCTGGCAGGAGGGTGAGGCGTGGTTCTGGGACACGCTGGTCGATGCCGACATCGCCAACAACGCCGGCAACTGGCAATGGGTGGCCGGCTGCGGCGCCGACGCGGCTCCATTCTTCCGTGTCTTCAACCCGATCCTCCAGGGCGAGAAGTTCGACCCGGAGGGCGCCTACGTCCGGCGCTATGTGCCGGAACTGGAAAAGCTGCCCAACCGCTGGATTCACAAGCCCTGGGAGGCGCCGGACGAGGCGCAGCGGCAGGCGGGGGTGACGCTCGGCAAGGACTACCCTCGGCCGATCGTCGACCACGGCACCGCCCGCGACCGCGCGCTGGCCGCCTTCCAGGAGATCAAGAAAGCCGGCGATTGATCGACGCGGTGTCATGAAATCCAACCGTGTGTTTTCATTCCGCCTTCATGGGAGTGCAAAGAAACCGTCACAGGCCGCCGGTAAGGTGCGCCCGCCCCTACCCAAAATAAATTTGCGGAAAGAGACGAGGCACACCGATGGACATCCATGACCTGCCCCAGAAGGGCACCAAGTATCTGACCTTCGAGGGCCGCGAGGACATCGGCTCCAACCCGTCCGAAAACCCGACCATGGGCGACGTCATCAACGCGCGCCTCGGCCGCCGCGACATGGTGCGCGGCATGCTGACCGGTGCTGCGGTCAGCGCCCTGATCGGCCCGGCCGCCCTGCTCTCCCCAACCCGCGAGGCTGAAGCCGCCGTGACCGACGCCCCGCGCCCGGCCAAGGCCAGTTTCTCCTTCCAGGAGGTGGCGCATGGTGTCGACGCCGACCATCACGTCGCCGCCGGCTACAACGCCGACATCCTGATCCGCTGGGGCGACCCGGTGGTCCCCGGCGCGCCGGCCTTCGATCCGATGAACCAGACGGCCGAGGCGCAGTCGAAGCAGTTCGGCTACAACAACGACTTCGTCGGCTACGCCCCGCTGCCGCTCGGCTCGCAGTCGCCGGACCGCGCCCTGCTCTGCGTGAACCACGAATACACCGACGAGGAGGTCATGTTCCCCGGCGTCGGCGTGGAGCAGCAGAAGGACAAGTTCGCCCGCATGACTAGGACGCTGGTGGACATCGAGATGGCGGCCCACGGCGGCACCGTCGTCGAGATCCGCAAGGTCAAGGGCAAGTGGGTGACCGAGCCGAACTCCAAGTACAACCGCCGCATCACCGGCGAGACGGCCTGCGCCATCACCGGCCCGGCCGCCGGCCACGCCCTGATGAAGACCAGTTACGACCCGGCAGGCACGATGGTCCGCGGCATGCTGAACAATTGTTCCGGCGGCATGACGCCCTGGGGCACCTGGCTGTCGGCGGAAGAGAACTTCAACGGCTACTTCTGGGGCAAGGTCGAGGACACCAACCCGAACGCCAAGGTGCTGAAACGCTACGGCTTTCCCGGCGAATGGTACAACTGGGGCGTTTATCACGACCGCTTCGACATCGCCAAGGAGCCGAACGAGTCCAACCGCTTCGGCTGGATTGTCGAGATCGACCCCTACGACCCGACCTCGACCCCGAAGAAGCGCACGGCGCTCGGCCGCTTCAAGCATGAGGCCTGCCAGATCGCGCTGGGCAGGGACGGCACCGTGGTCGCCTACACCGGCGACGACGAGCGGTTCGACTATGTCTACAAGTTCGTCGCGGCAAAGAAGTTCGATCCGAAGAACCGCGCCGCCAACATGGACATCCTGGAGACCGGGACGCTCTATGTGGCGAAGTTCAAGGCCGACGCCTCGGTCGAATGGCTGCCGCTGGTCCACGGCCAGGGCCCGCTGACCGCCGAGAAGGGCTTCCCCGACCAAGCCACCGTCCTGATCAACGCCCGCCTCGCCGCCGACGCGCTGGGCGCCACCAAGATGGACCGCCCGGAGGACATCGAGGTGAACCCGGTGACCGGCAAGGTCTACGTCATGCTCACCAACAACTCCCGCCGCAAGCCGGAGCAGGTGGACGCGACCAACCCGCGCGCCGAGAACAACTGGGGCCACATCGTCGAGATCCTGCCGGAAGGCGGCAACCACGCCTCGACAAAGGGCGAATGGACGATCCTGGTCCGCGGCGGCAACCCGGCGGACGGGAAGGTCGGCGCGCAGTTCCACGCCGACACCTCGGCCAACGGGTGGTTCTCCTGTCCGGACAACGCGGCGGTGGACCATCGTGGCCGTCTGTGGGTCACCACCGACCAGGGTGAGAACTGGAAGAAGGCGTCGGGCACCGCCGACGGCGTCTGGGCCGTGGAAACCGAAGGCAACCTGCGCGGCCTGTCCAAGATGTTCTACCGCGTGCCGGTGGGTGCGGAGATGTGCGGCCCCTGCTTCACCACCGACGACAGGACCCTGTTCGTCGCCGTGCAGCACCCGGCCACCGACGGCGTGGACCAGTGGGAAGGCTTCAAGGGCAAGCTCTCCTCCTTCGAGGACCCGGCGACCCGCTGGCCCGACTTCAAGCCCAACATGCCGCCGCGTCCGTCGGTGGTCGCCATCACCAAGAAGGACGGCGGCGTGATCGGTCTCTGACCGTACGCCTGACCGTCCCATAATCCAGCGACACGCCTTGAAAGGGTGGCCTCCGCGTCCGGGGCCGCCCTTCTTCTTTGTCTGGTGTCGGTGTCCGGCGATGTAATAAGATAACGCCATGACCACCGATCCTCATTCCACCGCCGGCCCGGCCTCCCGCCATGGGCACGACCACGCGCATTGCATCGCCGACGCGCTGACGCGCGCCGACGCCCTGTGTGCGGAGCGCGGCGCCCGGCTGACCGCGCTTCGCCGGCAGGTGCTGGAGCTGGTCTGGAACAGCCACAAGCCGCGCGGCGCCTATGCCATCCTGGAGGACCTCAGCCAGCGCGAGGGCAAGGCCACCGCCCCGCTGACCGTCTACCGCGCGCTGGAGTTCCTGGTGGAGCACGGGCTGGTCCACCGCATCGAATCGCTGAACGCCTACATCGGCTGCGCGGCGCCGGGGGCCGTCCATTCCGGACAGTTCCTGGTGTGCGAGACCTGCGGCAACGCCGTGGAGATCGACGACCCGCGCATCCGCGCCGCCATTGGCACCATCGCCGCCGAGCATGGTTTCCAGGTCAGCCGCCCCACCGTCGAGGTGCGCGGCACATGCACCGACTGCCAGGAGAAGACCCCGTGACCGCCGCACCCACCCCCGCCGCCCCGCCGGCGCCCCGCCTGCCCGTCTCGGTGCTGACCGGCTTCCTCGGCAGCGGCAAGACCACGTTGCTGCAACGGCTCCTGCATCATCCCGGCATGGCCCGCACCGCCGTGGTCATCAACGAGTTCGGGGAGGTCGGGCTGGACCACCTCTTGGTCGCCAAGGCGTCGGAGAACATGGTGCTGATGGACAGCGGCTGCCTGTGCTGCACCATCCGCGGCGATCTCGTCGACACACTGCGCGATCTGTTCCTGAAGCGCGTGCGCGGCGACATCCCAGAGTTCGACCGGGTGGTGGTGGAGACGACGGGCCTCGCCGACCCGGCCCCGATCATCCACACGCTGATGAGCGACCCGCTGCTGGCCGCCCGCTTCCGCCTGGACGGCGTCATCAGCACGGTGGACGCGGTGCATGGCGCCAGCCAACTCGACCGCCAGCCGGAGAGCGTGAAGCAGGCCGCCGTCGCCGACCGCATCGTGCTGACCAAGACCGACCTCGCCACGCCGCACACGACGCTCGCTTTGTGCCAGCGCCTGTCGGCGATCAACCCGGCGGCCCCGCAGATCCCCGCCGCCTTCGGCGAGGTGGACCCGAAGCAATTGTTCGATGCCGGCCTCTACAACCCCGACACCAAGAGCCCCGACGTGGCGCGCTGGCTCCGCGAGGAGGCGTACCGCGACGAGCAGGCCCATCATCATGATCACGGGCATGACCATGATCATGACCACCATCACCACGACCACGACCATGGCGACACCTGCGGCCCCGACTGCGGGCACGATCACCACCATCACGACGCCAACCGGCACGACGACCACATCCGCGCCTTCTGCATGGTTGTGGACGAGCCGATCCCGTGGAACAACTTCGTCGACTTCATGGAGGCCCTGATCGCCACCGGCGGGGAGAACCTGCTGCGCATCAAGGGGTTGCTGAACGTGAAGGAAAGCCCGCTGCCGGTCGTCGTCCACGGCGTGCAGCACATGTTCCACCCGCCGGTCCAGCTCCAGGAATGGCCCGGCGAGGATCACCGCTCGAAGATCGTCTTCATCACCCGCGACATCGGCGAGGCGGTGATCCAGCCGATGTTCGATCAGTTCGTTTGGGGAGCAGAGGGGGCAGCCTGAGGGCACTCCTTGCCCCCACCCCGGCCCTCCCCCGCTTCCGCAGGGGAGGGAGAAACAGTCCCCTCCCCTGCAAAGCGGGGGAGGGTTAGGGTGGGGGCAACCGCACCCGCTCACTTCACTTTGTAAAGCTGGAAGTATCGCCCTTCCTGCACCAGCGTCAGATGCTCCGGCACCGGGTTGGCGCGGCCCGGCTCGCTGAACAGCACATAGACGTAACCGAAGCGCCGGGGCCAGTCGGCCCAGTAATGGTTGTCGCGCAAACCCGGCTGGCGCACCGCGTCGGCGACGTAACCGATGCGCGGCATGTAGGTGAAATCACCGTCCAGGTCGGCATAGTCCGGCTTCAGCAACAGCACCTGCTTGCCCGGATGGGTGAAGGCGATGGGCACGAGGCTGGAGCGCTCCATCAGCGCCAGCACCGGCGCGTGGTGCAGGCCGAAGGACAGGGCGCGGTCGTCGGTGAACTGGGTGGCGCGGAAGATCGACTTGTGCAGCGTCTCGTCGGCGTAGGTGGCGAGCACCGTGCTGCCCGGCTCGATCCGCTGCAGGGACTGGCGCACCTCCTCCAGCAGCGGGTCCACCCTGGCGAGCCCCACCCCGGCGTCGGCGCTGCGCAGCAGCGACAGCGCGACCACCACCGACAGGAAAGCCGCCCGCATGGTCGAGGTCGCCAACTCCCAGCGCACAAAGCCCAGCGCGACGAAGGCGATGCCGATGGGCAGGCGGCTGTCGGCGAACCAGGAGCCGAACAGGACCAGCGGCATCGCCGCATAGACCACCAGCCCCAAGCCGATGGTGATGGCGCCGACCGGATGCAGCCGCAGCGCCCCGCTCCACAGCCCCCAGGCGATGCCCAGCCCGACGGCGATTCCCGTCACATAGCCGACCGTGTCGGCGTAGCCGCCGAACAGGAAGTCGAAACCCATCAGCTTCGCCGTGCCGACCCACAGCACCGCGTCGGCGAAGCCCGACGACGGGCTCATCAGCAGAAGCGGCGGCACGATCAGAAACGGCAGTCCGAAGGCCAGCGCGTCCGGCAGTGCCCGCCGCGGCTCGCGCCAGCCGCCGCTCCGCCACAGCCGCCAGCCCTCGAAGGCGAGCAGCGTCAGGCCATAAAGTCCGAGCGCGAACAGGTGCGAGATGAACAGCAGCAGCACGATGCCGAGCGAGGCCAGCCCGCGCTGCCAGGGTGCGCGCTCCCGCATGACGATCCAGCCGGCGATTCCCCACAGCGCCAGCCCCAGCCCGAACAGGTAATTGAACAGGCCCATGTAGGTGGACAGCGTGTAGAGGAACAGCCCGGCGGCCAGCGGCCCCAGTTCCACCCGGCCCCAGACGGCGCGGTAGAGCGCGATGGAGCCGGTGACCAGCACCAGATAGCTGGCGGTGACGAACAGCCGGCTCGCCGTGTGCACCCCGATCAGCTTTGCCAGCGGCGGCACGACGATATCCATCACCAGATTGGGGATGATCGCCCAGCGCACCATGTAGAATTGCGCCAGCGCCGGGTCCTGGTCCAGATGGGCCAGGGCGTACATGCGGGTGACGTGGTTGACGTAGTCGCCCAGCGCCGGAATCTCGAACATCCAGACGGGGATCGAGGCCGCCACCAGGATCAGCAGGGCGGTGGGCCAGACATACGCGGCCTCGGCGCGCGACGCCGCCCGACCGTCGAGGGTGTAATCCCTGAACATGCGGCCCCCCTCAGACGCTTTTCGGGAAGGACTGGGGCGGAGCGGCGGGGGCGGCCGCCGTGGGCGACGCCTGCAGGTCCTGCGGATAGCGGTTCTGCAGGCCGGCCCGGTAATGGGTCCAGAAGCCGCGCAGCCCCTTCACGTCGGCGCGCCGGTGCAGCAGATAGTAGAGCGTGTATTTGACCATCATGCGGGCGATGGACTTGCGCTCGTAGGTGGCGTGGATGTAGCCCATGTTGCGGAAGAAATAGGGGGCGCGGTTCTCCGGCATCTCCTCCACTGTGCCCAAGAAACCGCCGGCCAGCGGGCGCTGGGTGCGGCGGTTGCGCGGGTGGACGTGCAGGGCGTGCACCGCCGTCCCGTCGCGCAGCCCGGCCCGGCGAGCGCGCAGCGTGAACTCCCACTCGTCGCCCCAGATGAACATCTCGCGCTTGATGTTGCCGATCCGCTCGAACACGCGGCGGCGCAACAGGGTCCCGTTGAACAGAGCGATGGTGCCCGGCACGATGCCATCCTGCGCCGCGGCGGTGAAGGCGTCGGCCTTGGTGAAGCCCTGCATGGTGAAGGCGAGATCGCCGCGGTCCTCCGCCGCGACCACGGTCGGCCCGACGAGGTCGAGGTCGTGCCGCTCGCCCTGGCGCAGCAGTTCGGCCAGCGCGCCGGGCGCCGGGATGCCGTCGTCGTCGGTGCTCCAGATCCAGCGGGCGCCCAGTTCCAGCGCCGTGGCGAAGGCGGTGTGGTAGGCGCCGGCGGAGCCGATGTTGGGCTGCCGGACCACCAGAAGCTCCGGCATCACCGCCCGCTGCTCGGCCAGCCATTCCGCGGTGCCGTCGCTGGAGCCGTTGTCCACCACGACGATGCGGTCGGGCCGCGGCTCCTGCGCATGGATGGCCGCCAGACAGGTCTTCAGCAGGGCCAGACGGTTGTGGGTGACCACCACCGCGACGACCGGCGTCTCCCAGGGCGTATCCCGAGGCCGTTCCTGGGCTCCGGTGTCCAGCGTCCGGGGCGTCTGGGCTTCTGACATGCGGTTTCCGTCCTTCGTCTGAGCTTGAGGCATTTGCGCCTTGGGGCCATGCCTCGAAGAGGCCACCCCAAGTTTTTTGCTTTGCGAAGAGAGGGCAATGCCCCGGACGGAGAGGGGCGGCACCATTCGCATAGCCCATAAGGAGAAAAATCAGCTCAGACGCATCCAGCCGGTGCCCCACAACCACAGAACGGCGAATCCCATCGACAAAAGGGTCATCGGAATGCCGCAACGGGCGTGTTCCAGGAAGCCGAGCCGGACGCCGGACGCCGCCGCCCGCTCCACCACGATGATGTTGGCGAGGCTGCCGGGGATCAGCAGGTTGCCGGCCAGCGTGGACAGGATCGCCAGCCCGTAGAGCGCCCCCTCCGGCGGCGACGGCCAGGCGGCGAGCAGCAGGATCACCGCCGGCACGTTGCCGATGCTGTTGCTGGCGGCCAGGGCAAGCGGGGTCATCACCGCCAGCCGGTCGGGCAGCCAGCCGGCGGCCTCCAGCCCCGACACGAACTCCGCGGGCAGGCCGGTCAGCTTCAGCGCGTGGTTGATGGCGAACAGCGCGGCGAACAGCACCAGCAGGTGCCAGTCCACCATGCCCAGCATGCCGCGCGAGGCCAGCCGCCGGCTGATCAGCATCGCCCCGGCGACCAGCAGCACGCCGATCTCGTGCGGCAGGTCGGTGGTGAACAGGCCGAGAAGCACCAGGGTCGCCACCACCGCCTTGCCGAGCTGCGCCCGGTCGAGCGTCACCGGCTCGGCCCCGCCCTGCCCGGCCGCGCCATCCTCCGGCTCGCCGAAGCGGCCCCGCCAGGCGAGCCACACCACGGCGTAGACCACCACGAGGCCGACCAGCGCCGGCACGCCGCAGACCGCCAGGAAGCGCCAGAAATCCAGGTGGCCCATCTGGCCGATCAGGATGTTCTGCGGGTTGCCGATCACCGTCGCAGCCGAGCCGGCGTTCGCCGCGCCGGCCAGACCGATCAGGTAGGGACGCGGGTCCAGCCGGCGGCCCAGCAGACCGACGCAGAGCATCGGCGTCATGGCGAAGACCACCACGTCGTTGGCGAGGACCGCCGACAGGCCGCCGCCCACCGCCACCGTCACCGCCAGCAGCCGGGCCGGAGAACGCGCCGCCTGTGCCACCCGCAGGGCGCACCAGTCGTAGAAGCCGCTGGCCGCGTACTGGGCGGACAGCACCATCAGCCCGAACAGGATGAACAGGGTCGGGAAGTCGATCGCTTCCGTCACCTGCCCCGATTCCAGTGCCCCGATGGCCAGCAGAAGAATGGCCGCGACCAGGGCGATGCCGGTGCGGTCGATGCGCAGGCCGGGAAAGCGCCCCAGCGCCATGCCGACATAGGTAAGGACGAACAGCGCGACGACCGTCAGCGTCATGGGCGGGACGGTCAAGGGAAAGGCGGACATGGATGAGGGGTTCGCTGCGCGGTGGGGGAAGCCCCTCTATAACGGCCCGGATGGGGTCAGGCCATAGGCGCCAAGCCAGGGTCAGGCCAGCGTGACGGTCATCCCTTCCCGTGCGGCGAAGCAGTCCGGGAACACCGCCTGGGCGGCCGCTTCGATGGCGGTCATGGCAGCGTCGTCATGGTCGGGGTCGTGATGGAACAGCACCAGCCGCTTGACCCCGGCGGCCTGCGCCAGCCGGACGCCCTCGGTCCAGGTGGAGTGGCCCCAGCCGATGCGGTTCTGCCACTCCTCGTCCGTGTAGGTGCTGTCGTAGAGCACGAGGTCGGCGCCGTCGATCAGGTCCAGAATGTTGCGGTCGGGATGGCCCGGCACATGCTCGGTGTCGGTCACATAGGCGAAGGACTTGCCCAGATGCTCGATGCGGTAGCCGGTGGCGCCGTCCGGATGGTTCAGCCGCGCCGTGCGGACCTGCACCCCTTCGCCCAGCGCGAACTGGTCGCCGGCCGTGATCTCGTCGAACACGATGTTGCTTCCCATGGTGCGCATCGGCACCGGGAACAGGGGGCGCTCCATCTGCCGCGCCATGGCCGCTTCGATGCCCGGATTGCCTTTCAGATGGCCGGAGACGATGCGCAGATGGAAGCCCTTGCTGTAGGCCGGGGCGAAGAAGGGAAAGCCGCAGATGTGGTCGAGATGGGTGTGGCTCATCAGCAGCGTCGCCTCGGCGGCACCCTCCTTCAGCAGGCGCTTTCCGAGCATGCGGATGCCGGTGCCGGCGTCGATCACGATGCGCTGGTCTCCCGCCTGCACCTCCACGCAACTCGTGTTGCCGCCGAAGCCCATATGGGACGGCAGCGGGCAAGGGACCGTGCCCCGAACCCCCCAGAAGGTCACCGAAAAGCCCATACCGACCTCGAGACACCGATCTCCGGATCACCACGCCACACCAAGCCTGCGGGCGGGAACCGTTAAGACGGCATTTTAGCATGGTTTTCGGTTTACGCGGTGACGACCGTCACAGCCCGACCGGTTCCAAAGAGGGAGCACGCCCCCTTCCGGATTGGACCGAGCCGATGACCTGGGTCAGCCGAAGGATCGTCAGCTGGTCCACAGGATGCTTTCGATGAGGCGTTCACAGGACCGGCGGTGATAGCAGCCGGTGCAGCCGGTGTCGGGGCAGTCCAGCCCGGCTTTCAGAACGGTCAGCCCATCCACCAGCCGGACTTTGGTGGCCTGATCGACGACGTCCGCTACAAGCACGTCGCGGATCGCCTCCGCGACGAGGTCGTCTTCCTGTTCCGGTACGGTCACGATTTGCCTGAGAGCCTGCATGCGAAACACCTTTCCGTGCTTCAACTGCACCACAGGGGTGTTTCGCCAACATTTCAGGCGGGACGTTCAAAAGAATCGAATTGCTGCAATACGACACGCCTATTTGCACGAACTGACCGAACTCTGGACGATCACACCGAACCAGCCGAGCCCCTTGTAGGTTTCATAGCCGGGAGTCACGGCGAAACCCACCACGCGCCCCTGCTCGTCGGAGTAGCTGCCGTGCCCGTGGCCTCCGGTGCGCAAGGCGAAGCTCTCCGTCAGAACACCCCTGCGGTCGGACGCGGCGATCACACGGTGACGGCTGTCCACCAGAAGGCAACGCGTCCGCGAGCGCTCCTCGTCGGTCAGGCGGACGGAGTCGACCACGCCCTGGGATTGATTCTGCCAATCGAAGAAGATCCCCAGCACGCCGATGACGGGGCCGTTCTC
The DNA here is from genome assembly GCF_022023855.1 of Azospirillum brasilense. Lineage (NCBI taxonomy): Bacteria > Pseudomonadati > Pseudomonadota > Alphaproteobacteria > Rhodospirillales > Azospirillaceae > Azospirillum > Azospirillum brasilense. The sequence goes on along the minus strand of NZ_CP059449.1, from coordinate 2,083,067 downwards.
CTCCCCGCCGGCCCGGATGGCCGTCGCATAGGTGGCGACGGTCGCACGGTCCAATATATCGCTGGTGCCGATGTCGGCCACCGCGAACTCGGTGCCGCTGCGGGTCGCCATGGCCTCGCGGAACCAGGATTCAGACGCCACCGAACTGCCCACGGCGCGGCGGTAGCGGTCGGGCCGTCCGGTCGCCAGAACCACGCCCCTGGCATCGACGACGCAGAGGTCGAGATAGACGGTGTAGGCACCCAGGATGACGCCCAGCCGTTGCGCCGCGTGGCGCCGGTTGGCCTCCGACGGTTCAGCCGCGCACTCCACCACGGCGCTGTCGGTGGCCCACCACCGCACATCGCAGGACCGCTCGTACAAATTGCGGTCCATGATGTCGATCATGTTGAGCGCCAGATCGGCCAGACGCCCGCCGCGCAATTGCGAGACCAGGCGATTGCCGAGCGTGTGCAACTCGTCGGTCTGCACCGCCATCTGGGCTCGCAGTTCCCCACCGATGCCGGTGATCCGCTCGGAGATGGCCTTCACCTCCTGGGCCACCACGGCGAAGCCGCGTCCGGCCTCCCCGGCGCGCATCGCCTCGATCAGGGCGTTGAGCGCCAGGATCTTGGTCGTGTTCGTAACGGCCTGGATCTCATCCATCTTGCGCGTGGCAAGATCGGACACCGCGCGCGACAACGCCACGATACGCTCGGGCATGAACATCACCTCCAAGGATTATCGGTGACGACTCCCCCAAGGACGACCGAACAGCCACTCGTCGGCTCGCTCAATCATCCGCTACCCACCCGAGCGGCATTGAATCGACGCAATAATAAATCCGCAACACGGAATGCCAACCGGAATTGCGCCGTCCCCTGCGGCGCAATGTCATCCCCCCGTATGCGGATACCGGTTCAGACCTTGTAGGCCAGACGCAGCCCGCCCCAATGGCGCCCGCGCACCGTGATCGGGGCGGACACGTCCTTCATCAGGGCGTATTGACCGCCCCCCATGTCGCGCCGGTAGGTCTGAAGAAGGAACGGCTTCATGTTGCGCCCCGCGGCCAGACCGACCCGGTCGTTGAAGATGCGGCGGTTGCGGCAGTTGGCCGCGTTCCACGTCGGGTCGGCACTCTGGGGCTGGCTGAACCGGCGGTTGTGGGTCGGCAGATAGCCGTTGGAGTCGACCGCCACGCAGAAGACGATGCGTTCGCTTTGCCCGAGCAGCGAGTCGAGCACCCTCGGCAGCACGCGGTCGCAGAACTCCGTGAAGCGGGTCATGTGCTGCTGCGGGTTGGAGCCGGGGATGGGCTGGTAATTGCTGTCGAACAGGTCGCCTTCGCGAACCTCCCCGCGCGCCATCGCATCCTCGAAATCGGCGGAGATACGCGACGCGGCGTCGCAAACCAGCCGGATGAACGGCGTGTCCACTGTCTCCACGTCCAGCTCGGCGGTGATGCCGATCAGCCGCTCGCTCATGCCGACCAGCGTGTTCACGCGGTCGCGCGCCTGGGCCAGATTGTCGCTGGACAGCTGCACGCCGACCGCGAGGTCGTCGATCTCGTGCTGCAACTCCTCGCAGTTGGCGCCGATCTCGGAGGAGGCCGAGTCGATCTTGTCGGTCTCGCCGTTCAGTTCCGACATGGCCCGGCCGACGGTCTCGATGACAGCGCCGATGGCGGTGGTGCCTTCGCTGACCGCGCGGGCCTTGCCGGCGCTGGACGCGCTTTCGGCCATCAGGCGCTGCGCTTGGTCGTTGAGATACTTCAGCGTGGCGTCGATCTCCGTCGTCGCCTCGCTGGTCTTCTTGGACAGGGCCTTCACCTCGTTCGCCACCACGGCGAAGCCGCGCCCGGCCTCGCCTGCGCGGGCCGCCTCAATGGTGGCGTTGAGCGCCAGCAGGTTGGTCTGCTTGGCGATGACGAAGATTTCCTTGGCAACCCGACCCACGCGGTCGAGCGCCTCCTGAAGGCCGGCGATCTGGCCCTCGATACCCCCCACCGCGGCGACGAGGGCATGGATGTCGTCCATGGAACGCTGCACCCGGTCGTGGGAGGATTCGACCTCCTGCCGGGCCTGCTCGGTCACGGAACGCGCCACGGTCGCGGCGGCGGAGATGCGCTGCGTGCTCTCCGACATCTTGTTCCCGGTGCCGCGCAACTGCGCGAAAACGTTGGCCTGATGGCCGAGGCGGCCGTTGACCTCCTCCACATGGCCCGCGATGTCCGCGATCTCGATGCCGAGATTGCCCGCTTCGGTGGCAATGTCCGCGATCAGATGAGAGCGGCCGCCGAACGCACTGTCCATTTTCCCGCCATCCGTTTCACAAGAATGCGCAGAGCGCTAAAATCCAATGCAATTATTACCGAACCCTTACAATTGCGCAACGGAGGAAGGGTCATTCTAAAAGGCAATATGCTCAATTATTGCGCGCCGGTAACCCGATCGCAACCGAAGGCGGAGAAAGCGTCAATCCGCATCGTCCTCGACGACGCGTCCGTCGGCGATGCGATGGTCCAGCCGCTCGTCCTGCAATCCGGCAGGTTCCTGGTGAATCAGGACCTCGGCACCAGGGAAGGCTTCCTTCAGGCGGTGCTCCACCCGGTCGGTGATGTCATGCGCCCTGGCAACCGACAGCGACGGGTCGAGTTCCAGATGAAGCTCGATGAAGGCGCCGACGCCGGAGCTGCGGGTGCGCAGGTCGTGCATCCCCGCGACATCCGGTTGCGCAATCACCAGCGCCGCGATGCGCTCCCGCTCCTCCGCTGGCAGTTCCCGATCCATCAGGACGTTCAGCGCCTCCCTGGCGACCTTGCGGGCGCCGAAGAGCAGATAGGCGGCGATGCCCAGACCGAACAGCGGATCGAAGGCGCTGATGCCCGTCCATCCCGTCAGCAGGATCGCCAGGATGACCGCCGCGTTCATCAGCAGGTCACCGGAGTAATGCAGCCGGTCCGCCCCCACCGCGACCGAGCCGGTGGCCGTCACCACATGGCGCTGGAAGGTGATCAGGCCGGCGGTCAGCAGGATCGACAGCAGCATCACGGCAATGCCCACCGCCCCCTCGCCCACCGGCTGCGGGGTGATGAGACGGCGCACCGCCTCGATGGTCAGGAACAGGGCGGAGCCGCCGATGAAGGCGGCCTGGGCCAGCGCGGCCAGCGCCTCCGCCTTGCCGTGGCCGAAGCGGTGCGCTTCGTCCGGCGGGCGCAGCGCCGTCCGCACCCCCAGCAACGTCACCACCGACGCCAGCATGTCCGTGCTGGAATCGATCAGCGACGACAGGATGCTGACCGAGTCGGTGGCCAGGTAGGCCGCCAGCTTCGCCAGGATCAGCGTGAGCGACACCGATACGCTGGCGTAGGTGGCGTACCGGCGCAGCCGGTGCGAACGCGCTTCGCTCATGAGCGTCTTCTTATGTGATGACGGCATCGGTCCTTTACGGGAAAAGACGGTCCGTCGTCCAGCGCGCCGGCTCCTGCGCCGCCGGGTCGCCCTCGCGCAGGTACAACGTCCGCTCGTGCAGGCGGAAGGGGCGGTCCTGCCAGAACTCGATTCGCCGCGGCAGGATGCGGAATCCGGTCCAGTGCGGCGGGCGGGGAACGGCGCCCAGGCCGAACTTGGCGGCGAACTGGGCGACCCGCTTCTCCAACTCGAACCGGCCCTCCAGGGGGCGCGACTGCTGCGACGCCCAGGCGCCGATGCGGCTTTCCCGCGGACGGCTTTCGAAATAGGCGTCGGCTTCCACGTCGGACACCTGTTCCACCGCGCCCTCGACGCGGACTTGCCGCTTCAGAGTCTTCCAATGGAAGCACAGAGCGGCGTTGGCGTTGGCCAGAAGCTGCTCGCCCTTGCGGCTCTCGGTGTTGGTGTAGAAAACGAATCCGCGCGGATCGACGCCCTTCAGGAGCACCATGCGCACCGACGGCGCCCCCTGCGCATCCGCGGTGGCCAGCGCCATGGCGTTGGGATCGTTGATTTCGCTGCGGGTGGCCTCGGCCATCCAGTCCTGGAACAGGGCATACGGGTCCCGGTCGTTGGATTCGCTCATTGTCCCCTCGTCGCGCGGCCGTAGGCCCATGGTTTCAACGTTGGGTTTCGGCGCCGGTCGCGGCGTCTTCCCAGTTCACAAATATGCCCAATTCACAGACAGGACAGCCTCGCATATATGAGTGTCCACCGGTGCGCCAGAAGCAAGGCATGCCGGCTCCCAACCTTTCGAGGCAGCATCGATGTTCGTGAAGAAGCTCGTCCCGGCGGCGATGGCGATCGCCCTGCTTGCGGGTTGCGCCAGCACCTCCAAGGAAGCCACCAAGAACGCGGAGACCGTCGGCGGCCGGATCTCGTCGACCTATGGCAACGCGTCGGGCAAGGTCGCCTCTTCGGGCACCGGCCCGCTGCTCGGCGCCTTCATCGGCGGCGCCGCGATCGAGCCGTCGGACGCGGCCGCGGCCGAGACCGCGGCCAAGCGCGCCTACTCCGCCCCGGTCGGCGACAAGATCGGCTGGACCAACCCGGCGACGGGCCATTACGGCTCGCTGACCACGACGCGTGAGGGCTACAACAACGCCGGTCAGTATTGCCGTGAGTTCCACCAAACGGTAACCACAAAGAGCCAGACCGAATTGGCCTACGGAACCGCTTGCAAACAGGCCGACGGTACGTGGAAGATCGTCGCCAATTCGTAATGCCTTATCCCCGGGCTTCGGGGTGGAATAACTCTGTTCGTGGAAAGCATGCGTGACCCTTATCAAATCCTCGGCCTCCCCCGCTCCGCGAGCGCCGACGACATCAAGAAGGCGTACCGCAAGCTCGCCAAGGAGTTCCATCCCGACCTGAAGCCCGGCAACGCCGCGAACGAGGAGCGCTTCAAGGAAATCTCGGCGGCCTACACGCTGCTGTCCGATTCCGACAAGCGCGCCCGCTTCGACCGCGGCGAGATCGACCCCTCCGGCCAGGAGCGGCATCACGGCTTCGGCGGCCGCTCCCGCGCCAACGCCGGGCGCAGCCGCGCCTACAGCGGGGCCGGTGGTGGCGCCGGCGACGATTCCTTCTTCGGCGGCGAGGACTGGTTCTCCGACCTGTTCGGCGGCGGGCGCAGGCGCGGCGGGCCCGGTGGCGGCGCCGCGGGCGGGGGTGCCGGCGGCGGCTCGCGGTCGCGCGGCAGCGACATCAACTATTCGGTCTCCGTGCCCTTCATCGAAGCGGCGCAGGGCACCAAGCGGCGCATCAGCCTGTCCAACGGCAAGAGCATCGACGTCGCCGTTCCGCCAGGGACGGAGGATCAGGCAAAGCTGCGGCTGAAGGGCCAGGGACTTCCCGGCGCCGGCGGCTTCGGAGCGGGCGACGCCATTGTCGAGGTCCATGTCGAGGCCCACCCCTTCTTCACCCGCCAGGGCTCCGACATCCATGTCGAGGTGCCGATCACCCTGAACGAGGCGGTCCTCGGCGCCACCATCCGCGTGCCCACCGTCAGCGGTCCGGTCGCGCTGAAGATCCCGTCGGGAGCCAACACCGGCTCCACCCTGCGGCTGCGCGGCAAGGGCGTGATGAACCAGGCGACCAAGCAGGCCGGCGACCAGTATGTGAAGCTGAAGGTCGTCCTTCCCGACCCGCCCGACGCGGAACTGGTGAAGTTCATGGAGGAATGGTCGCGGACGCGCAGCTACGACGTGCGCAAGAAAGCCGGCCTGGAGTGACTCCGGGCCGTTAACCCTCTCCTTACTTTTGGGTCAAAGAAAAGTCCTGGACCGAATGCGGTTGATGCGGGGCGGTGGCGCCTTCATCAATGATGGTGATGTGCCGGAAACGGTTTTCACCGCCTTCGTAGGACGCCATGCCGCCGATCCCGAAAAAGTACCTGACCGCCGCCGCCGTTGTTGCTGCGCTTCTGCTTGGCTGGTTCGCCTTCGCGGCCTGGACCGACTACGCGCGTGACGGCGCCGAGGAGGTCGCGACCTACAGCGACTTGGTGGCGGCGGCCGAACGGGGGGACATCGTGTCGGTCACCTTCCGCGGCGACGGGGCGCACGCCGTCACGCCGGACGGCCAGCGGCTGCGCGCCGTCGTTCCGGTCACCGACGACCTGCTGAAGGAGCTGCGCGGGCGGAAGATCGCCATCGCCTTCGAGGCGGAGGCCGGCGGGCTGGTCTCCGGCACCGTTTCCGTTCTGGAGAAACTGGCCCCCTTCCTGGTGATCGGCCTGCTGGTCGGCGCGTTGCTGCTCAGCGGCGGGCAGTTCCTCGGCGGCAGCCGCGCCACCCGCGTCCGCCCGCGCGACACCGGCACCGTCTTCGCCGACGTCGCCGGGGTGGACGAAGCGAAGGATGAGCTTCGCGAGACCGTTGAGTTCCTGCGCGACCCGCACCGCTTCGCCATGGCCGGCGCCCGCGTGCCCAAGGGCATCCTGCTGGTCGGCCCGCCGGGCACCGGCAAGACGATGCTGGCGAAGGCCGCGGCCGGCGAGGCCGGGGTGCCCTTCTTCACCGTCTCCGGTTCCGACTTCGTGGAGATGTTCGTCGGGCTGGGCGCCGCACGGGTGCGCAGCGTCTTCAAGACGGCGCGTGCCGCCGCCCCCTGCCTGTTGTTCATCGACGAGGTCGACGCGCTGGCCGGCAAGCGCGGCGAATCCAACTCCCATTCGGAGCGGGAGCAGACCCTGAACCAGCTCCTGGTCGAGATGGACGGCATTGTCAACAGCGGCGAGGGCGGCGGCGAGGTGGTGGTGATCGCCGCGACCAACCGCGCGGAGATGCTGGACCCCGCCGTGACCCGGCCGGGCCGCTTCGACCGCCACATCCACGTCGCGCTGCCCGACGTGGCCGGGCGCGAGGCCATCCTGGGCGTCCACACCGGCCGGCTGCACCTCGCCCCCGACGTCTGCGTCCGCACGGTGGCGCGGGGCACCCCCGGCTTCTCCGGCGCGGAGCTGGCCAACCTGACCAACGAGGCCGCCCTGTCCGCCGCGCGCAACGGGCGCGTCATCGTCGGCATGGCCGATTTCGAGGCGGCGAAGGACCGCGTCCTGATGGGCAACGAGCGGCGCAGCCTCGCCCTCTCCAGCCACGAGCGGCACCTGACCGCCTATCACGAGGCCGGTCACGCGCTGGTCTCCATCCGCTGCCCGGAGGCCGACCCCATCCACAAGGCCACGATCATCCCGCGCGGCCGCGCCCTGGGCATGGTGGTGCGGTTGCCGGAGGGTGACCGCGTGTCGGTGTCGCGCGCCAAGCTGCAGGCCGACATCGCCGTCGCCATGGCCGGGCGGGCGGCGGAGGATCTGGTCTTCGGCCCGGACGCCGTCACCACCGGGGCGGAAGCCGATTTCCGCGCCGCCACCGACCTCGCCCGCCGCATGGTCACCGCCTGGGGCATGAGCGACGCCATCGGCTATGTCGCCCACGCCGGCAACGACCCCGCCGTCGTGCGCTCGGAACGCACCGCCTGGCGCATCGACGAGGAGGTGCGCCGCATCACCGACGAGGGGATGGAGCGCGCCCGGCGCATCCTGGCCGCCGACCGCGCCGCGCTGGAGCGGATCACCGCCGCCCTGCTGGAGCGCGAAACCCTGAGCGGCGAGGAGATCGGCGGGCTGGCCGAGGCAGAACGGGAAACGGCAGCGGCCTGACGGCGAAATTTCTCGTTCACATTCAACGACAAACATTGCTGCATACGCGCATACATTGGTAAAATGCCGTGGATTCTTCGCACGGCTGTGCGAACAGCATCGGGGCTGAAGATGGCAAAAGCGGTTGCCCGCCGGACGATACTGGCCTTGGCGCTCGCCGGATGGGCGGCGGGCGGCCTTCCGTCGTCCGGCCTTGCCGCGACCGCCGAGTCCGCACCCGCCGAGTCCGCAACCGCTCCGGTGACCGTCAAGGTCGGTGGCTACGAGTTCCCCCCCTACGTCACCGAGTCCGGCGGCGGCGTCACGCAGGCCCTGCTCGACCTGCTGAACGCGGAGCAGAGCGACTTCCGATTCGAATTGGTCCGCACCTCCCCCCAGCGGCGCTACGAGGACATGGAGCGGGGCCGCTTCGACATGATCGCCTTCGAAAGCCTCACCTGGGGCTGGAAGGGGCGCCCCGTGGAGGCCTCGCGGGTGTTCCTGCGCGACGCGGAGGTGTTCGTCGCCAAGGCCGGTCCCGGCATGGACCAGAGCTATTTCGACCGGCTCGACGACAAGACGATCCTCGGGCGGCTCGGCTATCATTACGCCTTCGCCGGCATGACCGCCGACCCGCAGATCCTGGAGAAGCGCTTCAACACCCGCCTGACCGTCACGCACGAAGGCAATGTGCGCAGCGTCGCCGCCGGGCGCGCCGCGCTGGCCATCGTCACCCGCTCCTTCCTGGCGCAATTCCTGAAAGCCAATCCCGACATGGCGCCCCTGCTCCTGGTGTCCGACCGCACCGATCAGATCTACGAGCACACCATCCTGGTCCGGCGCGACGGTCCCATCGGCGCATCCTGGGTCGACGCCACGCTCGACCGGCTGGAGCGCAGCGGCGCGCTTCCGGCGCTGTGGACGCGGCTGGGAATCGCCCCGTGACTGAGCTGCGCTCCCTCGCCGTTGGACGGCGCGACCGTTCGCTGCTGACCCGCATTGGCAGCGTCATCCTGGTCACCGCCGCCGCCGTTGGGATGGTCGCCGTGGCCGTGTCGGCCAACATCGTGGAACACCAGCAGGTCTCGGCTCTGACCAAGCGGGCGCAGCTGGTCGCCGCCATGCAGACCGACGCGCTGGCCAACCCGATCTGGGAGATCGACGACCGCGCCGTCCGCAACATCATCGATTCGCTGCGCGAGCGCGACCCGGCCATCCTCGCCGTCTCCGTCTTCGAGCCAGGGCGCAGCGAGCCGATGGCGGTGTCCGGCGACCCCAGGACCTCCGCCGACTCCACCACCGTCGAGAAGATCATCGATCTGCGAGGACGCGACGGGGTGACCCGGCAGGTGGGAACGCTGCGCCTGCTCTATTCGACGGAGGAGGTCCACCGCAACACACTGGAGGCGCTGCTGCCGGTGGTCGGGCTGCTTTTGCTGTCCCTGGTCACCGCCATCGCCATCATCAGCGTCATGCTGAACCGCGTCGTGCTCCGTCCGCTGCGGCGGCTGACCCAGGCGACCCAGGCGGTTTCCCGCGGCGACTACGGCGCCCGCCTCGCCACCGAGCGGGAGGACGAGATCGGCGTCCTGACCAAGACCTTCAACCGCATGGCCGAGACGGTCCAGGACTACACCCAGACGCTGGAGTTCCGTGTCCAGGAGCGGACGGAGGCGCTGGCCGACATCAACCGCCGCATCATGGACAGCATCAACTACGCCCAGTTGATCCAGTCCTCGATCCTGCCGAAGCCGGAGGTCCTGGAGGGCGGGCTGGCCCAGCATTTCGTCCTGTGGCGTCCACGCGACGTGGTCAGCGGCGATTTCTATTATTACCGCGAGGTCGAGGACGGCTTCCTGATCGGTGTGGCCGACTGCACGGGCCACGGGGTCCCCGGCGCCTTCATGACCATGACGGCCAGCGCCGTGCTGAACAATGTGGTGGACGGCATGGGCGCCGCCGACCCCGCCGCGCTGCTCGCCACGGTGGACGACAAGGTGCGGGCGGCCCTGCACCAGGACGGTGACGCGGCAAGCTGGGAAGGCGGATTCGACAACGGGCTGGATCTGGCGCTGTGCTACGTCCAACCGGCGCAGCGGCGGCTCGTCTATGCCGGCGCCCGCCTGCCCCTGGCCGTCGCCGGCCCGGACGGGTTGACCGAGATCCGCGCCGACCGCCGCAGCCTGGGATACCGCGCGTCCGGCCCCGCCCCGGCCTTCACGAACCACAGCCTGGAGCTGCAGCCGGACCAGACCTTCTACATCTGCACCGACGGGCTGACCGACCAATGCGGCGGAGAGCGGGGGCGGAGCTTCGGCAAGCGCCGCCTGCACGGTGTGGTCGAAGAGTGCAGCGCCCTGCCGCTCGACCGGCAGAAGGAGCGCATCGAAGCCAGCCTGTCCGGCTTCCAGGGCGACCGCCCGCAACGCGACGACATCACCATGATCGGCTTCCGGGTCCGGCTGGCCGGCGATCCCGCGGTCCCGGCGCGGAACACCCTGTGGGAAATCGCGTAACTACCCTTCGAAAGATTGCGTAATAGTGCGGCAGGGGGCCGTCGCGGGCCGAAGTCACTCGACCTACCATTCGACTTCATATAGTTTCCGCGCCGGCCCTATGAACAATAAGCACCGGTAACGGGGGAGCAGAGGGGATGGCGGCCGTTACGATCGTTGTCGTCGAGGACGAGGCGTCTCTGCGACGTGACATGATCGAGTACCTGCGCAGTTGCGGCTTCGACGCGATCGGAGCGAAGAATGGGCGCGAACTGGACGAGCAGATCGCGTCACGCCCGGTATCCTTGGTTGTTCTGGACGTTAACCTTCCGGGTGAGGACGGGTTCAAGATCGCCACACGGCTGCGCGAGAATCCCGCCATCGGAATCATCATGGTGACCGCCCGCGGCTCCACCGTGGACCGGGTGGTCGGGCTGGAATTGGGGGCCGACGCCTATCTTGTGAAGCCCGTCGAGATGCGCGAGTTGGAAGCCCAGGCAAAGGCCCTGCTCCGCCGTCTGGAGACGAGCAACGCCGGCGCCACCCCGCCGGCCTCGCAACCCTCCGGCCAGCCCGCGATGGACGAGGGCAGCTGGATTCTGGACGCCACGGCCTGGGCGCTGACCAGCCCGGCGGGCGTGCGCGTCAGCCTGACCAGCATGGAGATGAAGCTGGTCTCCCTGCTGGCCGGACAGGCCCGTCAGCCGGCGACCCGCGACCAGATCTCCGTCGCGCTCTACAACCGCCGCTGGAACCCTGACGACCGTTCCATCGACACGGTGGTCGGGCGCCTGCGCCACAAGGTGGAGAACGCGATCGGCGAAACCGCTCCGGTCAAGTCGGTCCACGGCGTGGGCTACGTGTTCTCCGCCCCGGTCCGTGTGATCTGAACGGCGGGGATTCCGACGCCGTTCAGGCGGATGCGTCGTCCGCAGGCGTGTCCTTCGGGAAGGTCAGGACGAAGCGTGTTCCCCGCCCCGGCGCGCTGTCCACGGAGATCGTCCCCTTCAGCGCCCCGACCGCCAAGTTGTGTACGATGTGCAGGCCAAGCCCGCTGCCCCCTTCGCCGCGCCGGGTGGTGAAGAACGGATCGAAGATCCGCGGCAGATGGTCCGGCGGAATGCCCCGGCCGTTGTCGGTGTAGACCAGCCGCACGGTGCCGGGCTCCGGCTCGTCCACGGTGATCGACAGGCCTCCGCCCTGCCCGTCCACGCCCTGCGCGTCGACGAAGGCATGGGTGACGGAGTTCATCACGAAATTGGTCAGGATCTGCGACAGGGCGCCCGGATAGGTGTCCACCACCAGCCCGTCGGGGCAGGACACGGCGATGGTGTGCTTGCCTTGACGGAGCTTCGGCTCCAGGCTGACCAGCGTTTCCTGGATGTAGCGGTTGAGATGCACGACGCGCCGTTCGGCGCTGGCACGGTCCACCGCCACCTGCTTGAAGCTGGCGATCAGCTTGGCCGCCCGCTCGCAATTGGTGAGGATCAGCGCCGTCGTGTCCGTGGCGGTGGCGACGTAGCGGGTAAAATCCGCCTTGCTCAGCTCGCCCGTCTGGGCACGCCCGCGCAACCGCGACGTAGCGTCGGACAGATGCGACGCGCAGGACACGGCGATGCCGACCGGTGTGTTGATCTCGTGGGCCACCCCGGCCACCAGGGCGCCAAGGGACGCCAGCTTCTCCGCGCGGACCATCGCCTCCTGCGCCTCGCGCAGGTCGGCCAGAGCGGTTTCCGCCTCCTGCCGGCGGCGCTCCAGCTCCTGGTTGGCGGAGCCGAGCTGCGCCTGCAGCCGGTCGCTGACCCGCACCAGCCGGCGCTGTTCGCGCGTGCTGCGCTGGAACGCCTCCACCAGCGCCTCGAAATCGGCGCGCAGTTCGGGCGCGGCCGCGCCCAGCCTCTCCCCCAGAAGGCGGGCCTGCTCGATGGCCTGCTCCTCGGCGGCGAAGAGGTTGAAGGTCATGACGCTTCGTCTGCGGGAATCTGTTTCAGAGTGAAGGCGACGTGATGCAGATCCTCGGAGAAATCCTCGCCCAACTCCTGCATGGAGTCGTCGTTCTCCTCGTAACACCAAGTGACGGAAATGCTGCGCCCTTCGCTGGCCGCCGTCTCCAGCATCTGAAAGATGTTCATCAGCGCCTTCGCGCTGGAGCTGTTAAAGTACAGCAACTCCATGTCGAACCGGATGGGATGGCCGCCCGCTTCGGCCAGGAAGGCGCGGAGCGCTGCGAAGATCGGCCCGAAGAAGGTCGCCACGTCGTCGGGATAGGACTCGCCGCTGAGGCGGAGCACGCCTTGGGCAAAGTCGAAATCGACCTCGGGCGTCCGGCCCGTCGCGGGTAATTTCAGGGATTCCATGGTCGTCCGGATGTCCACAAGCCGCTTTCAGATCCGAGCCTTGAGGCAGAAGAAGCTCTTGCCCTCGTCCATTTCAAGGAAGTCGTACTCGATGGGTTCGCTGGCGCGGCGCGCGATCTCGATCAGCCCGATGTTGGCGCCCCGCGCGCCCTCTTCCGGGGTTTCGCGCAGCTGCTCCCGGTAATAGGTCTTGATCGCGTCCTTGTCCAAGCCCTTGAGATACTCCAGCCGCTCGCGCAGGCGCGGCACGTCGGCGTTGTACACGGTGTTGCCGCAGACGATGAAGACCTTCCCGCCTTCCATGCCGATGGTGACCATGCCGGCGCTCAGCTCGACCGGCTTCTCGCGCGCGCCGGTCACCTTTTCGGCCGAGTAGCGGATGATGTTCTGCATCTGCTCGACGAAGACGGCGAAGACCCGGCGGACCGTCGGGCCGTCGGTGTCCTCCAACGTCATCTTTTCCCGCAACGCCTCTCCCAGGGAATAGAGTATCCCCTCGGACAGATAGCCACTGAACGAGAAGATGATGCCCTTCTCGTCAAGGTCCCGTTTGATCCCGGCATATTGCTGAGCGAGCATGGTGGAGTCCACGGTTCTTCCGTTGGAGTGCGACGAGGCCGCCTGTTGCGTCTGAACGTCCCGGACCGCATCCGGAGATCGCGTCGGCCTTGTTATGAACACGTTACATTTCCGCCCGCTGCGCTGGAAGGATTATCGCGGCGCGCATCGGCAGCCCGGCGTTGCGGATTCAGCCCTTCACGGGAAGGCGGACGCGGAAGACGCTGCCCTGCCCGACCGTGCTTTCCGCGGTGATCGATCCGCCGTGCAGCAGGATGATCTGCCGCACCGTGTGCAGACCGATTCCCGTTCCCGGCACCCCGGCGGAACCGGCCCCCCGGTAATGCCGCTCGAACAGCAGGGGCAGCTCGTTCTGTGGAATGCCGCGCCCCTGGTCGGCGACCTCCACCACCGCCACGCTTCCCTCGGCCCACCCGCTCGCCGTGACGCGGCAGTCGCCATCCGAATATTTGAAGGCGTTGTTCAGCAGGTTGTTGAAGAGCATTCCCAGCAGATGCCCATCGGCCATCACCATGGGCGGCAGACGGTCGAGATCGAGTCGGAAGTCGCACCCGGGATAGGCGGTGCGGAAGGGTTCGGTCACCGAACGCAGCAGTGCCGGCAGATCGACCTCCGCCCGCTGCACCTTCAGCGTCCCGGCCTGGAGCCGCTCGTCGGTCAGATGCGTGTCGATCAGTCCGGTCAGGCGCTGCACGCTGCTGCGGATGACGCGCAGCCGATCCAACGATTCCGGGGTTTCCCGCTCCGCCCGCAGGGTCAGCATCTGGGCCGCGCTGTCGATGATGGCCAGCGGGGTGCGGAATTCGTGGCTGACCATGGTAACGAACTGGCGCTGCTGCTCGCGGGCGACCAGTTCCGCCTCCAGCGCACGTTCCACCCGCTCCTTGGCGGCGACCAGTGCGGCCTGGTTGGCGGCCAGTTCGGCCGTCCGCTCACTGACGCGCCGCTCCAGCGACTGGTTCAGCGCGACCAGATCCTCATACAGGCACACATTGTCGAAGCCGATGATGACGCGGGCGCAGAACAGCTGCAGCAGCCGGTGGTCGTCCTCGCGATAGGGCTCGCTCCGCTCCAGGGCGAAGACCGTCGTCCCATGCTCCCGCGTGCGGAAGGCCAGGATGCAGCGGGCCGATCCGAAACTGCTCTGCTGCGTCTCGAAGGCGGCGACCACCTGGGCGGTCAGGTCGGGCTCCAGCGCGTCGGAGGCGGGCCGCCCGATAAACCGCGCGAAGCGGCTGGAGCCGGCGATCACGGTGGCCCGCGTCTTGCCGTCGCCGCGATCCACCATGCGGCAGGCCAGAACGGCGCCGCCGCTGTTGTCCACCACCTTGCTGAGCTGGTCCACCAGCTCCTCGACCAGCGTGCGCATGGACCGGGTTTCGAACAGCGGGGCCGAGGCCGCGAGGATGCGCTCCAGACCCTGGCGGTGCCGCTCGATGGTCACGATGTCGCGCCACGCCCGCAGCCCGCTGACCAGCGTGGTGAACAGGCGCTGGGCGGTGAGTTCGCTCTTGGCTTTGTAATCGTTGATGTCGTAGGCGACGACCACGTCCCGCTCCGGCGCCTGCCCCGGCTGGCCGGTGCGCAGGATGATGCGCATGCGGTGGTTGTTGAGATCCTCGCGGATGAAGCGGACTAGACGCAGGCCGGCGTCGTCGGTTTCCATCACCACGTCGAGAAGCGCCACCGGAATGTCCGGGCGCGTCAGAAGCAGCGACCGCGCGGCCGCGGCGGACAGGGCGCTGACCACCTCGAACGGACGGCCTTCGAATTCGAAGTCGCGCAGCAGAACCTCGGTCATGGTGTGGACCTGAGGATCGTCGTCGACCACCAGCACGGGCCAGGGGTCCGCCGGTCGGGCGTTGGCCGCGGAGTCGTCGGCGAACCCGTCGTCGGGGCCGAACAGCGGCTCGTCGTCCAGACCTTCGTCCATATCCTGGCCCATGGCCTCCTCCACGCACGACCTACCCGGATGGTTCCGCATCACCGACCGGAAAGGCACCAAAGCGGTACGAGACCTAAGCCCGCCCGTCCAGAGCCGTATCAAATTGTCACAAAACGTGATGTTTTAGAGCCGTCTAGCGCGAATTGGCGCCGATTCTGCCCTTTGATGAATACCCAAGTATTACCTTTATCTTTTATACTCTCCGAGAACGAGGGAGTTGGCCCACGTATGGACATGGAACTCAACCGCGATCTCAAGGGTGGCGATCTCAAGGGCGCCAGTGTCGAGGGCGACAACCTTGAAGGCGCCAGCCTCAAAGGCGGCGGCCTCGATGCTGGGAGTTTGTACGGCATGGACCTGAACGGTGCGAACCCGGACAGCGCATCCGCCGGCCGGTACGCGGCGTTCCGCCGGTTCCTGTCGCGCTTCGATCACCGAACCGGTTCGTTGCGGGCCGCGGAGCGGCCGGGCAGCCCGCCCATGCGCGCCATGCTGCTCAGCCTGCTGTCCAGCCGCCGCCGCGCCCACACGCGCCGCCTGTGGGCGCGTTGGCTGGAACCGGTGATGCTGCGCGATCCGCTCCTGCTCTGCATTCCGGATCCGTTGCCCGGCTGCATTCGCGTCATCGACACCGCCGGCTGGTGGCCCGCGCTGTCGCGGCGCATGGACGACCTGCCGGTCACCGTGCAGACCCGCCTGGAGAACCGGCTGGCCGATGGCGTCCTGGACCGCGTCCTCGCCTCGCCGGAGATGGTGGACTGGGCCGAAACCTTGCGTGACCGGTCGCTGACCGTCCTGGACGCGATCCGCACCAGCCCCGGGGCTCTCGCCCTGTTTCTGGAAGAGGCCAACACGCATCGCATGCGCGCCGCCAGTACCCTGGCGATTCCCGGTGGAGTCACCGCTCTGCGCCCCTTGGACGGCACGGATGTGGACACGCTGGCCTCCGCGCTGCGCCTGTCCGACGGATGGCGGACGCTGGGCGGGCGGGCACCGGACATGGAGATCGACGAGTTGCTGGCCTGCGTGCGCGGCGCGATGGCCGACGGCAGCGTCCCGCCGGAGGCGATGGCCTTCTTCGCGGTGGCCGGTCTTTACACGCGCCGCGATCCCCTGCTTGGCGCGGCGTTGCGCGCGCTGCTCCCGCTGCCGCTGGTCGATGCCGCCGCCGCCTGGCTGACGGCGCACACGGAGGAAACGGATGGCGGCGTCGCGGAGATGTCCCCGCTCGGCGGCGGTCCAGCGCGGGGGTTCGACCGCGGCTTGCGGGACCTGTTCGAGGCCGCGCGGCGGTCCGGGAATGCCCCGTCCGGGGTGATGGGCGCCGCCGGCGGATTGGGCGGACGCTGATGGTTCGGATGGTGGCGCGATGAACATGGACACCTTCGCCTTCGCCGTGCTGGTCCTGTGCGTCGGCGCCCTCGGCCTTTCCATCGTCTACGAGGCGTCCCGCCTGACCGCCACCAGCAGCCGCAAGGCCTTGACGCGGCGGAAGCTGGATGCTCTGGCCGCCGACCTCGCCACCCTCGGCCAGCAGATTGAGGATGCCCAGGCCGAAGGCGCCGCCCGGCAGGACGCCATCGACCGCCTGACCGCCGAACGCGGTCGCCTGGCCAGCCTGATCGCATCGGTCAAGGCGTCCAAGATCGCCCTGGTGCACGAGATCGGCGACGCGCAGAGCGGCGCCCAGCGCTATGAGAGCGAGTTGCGCACCGTTCCGGATTTCGCCCGCCTCGATCCCCGGCGCATGCTGTTCGCGCGGGTGATCTGGGAGCGCCGGAACATCGCCCGCGTCTGGGCCGACACCCCGGACGCCGCGGCCGCGATGCTTCAGCGCGCCTTCAGCACGCGCAACGGAGTCCTGTCCTCGCGGCCCGAGACGATCCCGTTGCTCCCGGTTGGAAACGGGGCCAACGACGGCACGCGGCCGGTTTCCCCATGACGGCGATCATCCTCTACGCCGCGTTGCTGCTCCTGGCGGCCAGCGTGCTGGTGAACCGGATGGGCGAACGCCGTGTCCGCGCGGCGCGCAGCGAACTCGTCACCGCCGACAAGGACATCCAGACCTTCGAGCAGCGCGTCCAGGAGGCTCGGAAGACGCTGGAAGCGACCCGCGCAAAATTGGGCGGCCTGGAGGAGGCGCTGACCGAGGCGAAGCGGCAGGCCGAACTGCTGGAACGGCAGCTCGACGCGGTGCAGCAGGCGCCGATGGAACTCTTCCACGTCTTCGACCGGCTGGAGGCCCGACCCGGAACCATCTGGGAAGTGGCGGTGCGCCGCGCCCCGGACGCGCTCTACACCAGCGGCGCCATGGCCGCCTCCTGGCGCGACGGACGGGCCTACCTGGTCGTCGCGGCCAACCAGAAGGAGGCGCTGGACCGCGTCTCCCAGCGCTTTCCGCGTGTGAACGGCTACGAGATCGGACCGGTCCTGACCTGCCGCCTGTTCCTGCCCAAGGACGCGACGGAGCGCAAGCGGGCCTGACACGCTCTGTGAGGCGCGCCACAGCGCAGGCGGAACATCACGGCTAGAGTGGAGCCAACACCCCCTCCACCCTGGTGACCGCCATGACCCGCCGCACCGCAACACACGCTCAGCCCCCCTCCCCGCCGCAGCCGGCCAACCGCGAGCGTCCCGCGTCCGGCTTCACGGTCCTGCCTCTCGACGACCGCTGCCCCCGCCGCGAGGTCGCCATGCTGTGCGAGACCGACAGCGGCCACCGCTGGGACGGGGCTTGACCGGGCCACCCGCATCCCTATATCCCGGTCGCCCTCCCGTGAGGACGACCTCACCACGGCACACCCAGTCCGGGCGTGGGGAGTTCGGCGGGGACGACCCTGCCTCCAATCCATCGGAGGTGTTCCATGTCCTGGGTCATCCTGTTCTTCGCCGGCCTCTTCGAAATCGGCTGGGCCGTCGGCCTGAAGCAGACGGAGGGCTTCACCCGCCCCATTCCCACCGCCCTGACCGTCGCCTCGATGGTCATCAGCCTCGCCCTGCTTGGGATGGCGCTGAAGTCGCTGCCGCTCGGCACCGCCTACGCCGTGTGGACCGGCATCGGAACGGTCGGCACCGTCATCCTGGGCATCCTGCTTTACGGGGAATCTGCCGACATCCTGCGGCTCGGCTGCATCGCGCTGATCGTGGCGGGCATCCTCGGGTTGAAGCTGATCACGCCCTGACCCACCGCCGCCATCAGGCGCGTTCCTTCCGCAGGGCCGCGCGCGCGGCGTAGCCGATTCCCCCGACCACCGCGAGGCCGGCGAGGACGGCGAAGCCGCGCGCCGCGGTTCCCGTGGTGCTCAGCGACAGGCGCTCCTCCCGCCCGGTGAAGCGCCCGTGCGTGCGGTGCAGGCCGGACACCGGCTCGAACAGGTTGTCGGGCCGGCCCGGCGCTTCCGTCTCCTCCGTCTCCTGCCCCTCGAAGGCGGTGAAGGCCACCCGGTAGTCGGCGTAGGCGGGCAGCGCCTGCGTCCCGAGGATCGCCTCGGCGGTGGTGAAGCCCAGCCAGTGCTCCCGCTTGGGGTCCGCCGCGGCCCGGACGATGGCGCGGCCGATGTCGTCCGGGTCGAAGATGGCGCCGACCGGCTTCGCCCGGCGCGGCATGTGGCTGCGCGCCCAGTCGAACTGCGGCGTGTTGACGGCGGGCAGATGGACCATGGTCACCCGCAGGCGGCTGCCGTCATGGATCAGTTCCGAACGCAGGCTGTCGATGAAGCCGCGGATGGCGCTCTTGGCCCCGCAATAGGCGGCCTGGAGCGGGATGGAGCGGTAGGCCAGCGCCGACCCGACCTGAAGGATGAGGCCGCGGTCGCGCGGCAGCATGCGGCGCAGCGCCGCCAGCGTGCCGTGGACGGAGCCGAGGTAGGTCACCTCGGTCACCCGCCGGACCTCCTCGGGCGTCAGGTCGCGGATGCGCCCGAACACCGTCACCATGGCGTTGTTGACCCAGACGTCGATGGGACCGAGCGTGCGCTCGGCCTCGTCGGCGGCGGCCTCCACCGCCTCGGCGTCGGCGACGTCGGCGGGCAGCACCAGCGCCGTGCCGCCAATTCGCCCGATCTCCGCCGCCACCTCCTCCAGCGCCTCGCGGGAGCGGGCGATCAGCCCGACCGCCGCACCCCATTCCCGAGCGAAGGCAAGCGCCGTCGCGCGCCCGACGCCGGCGGACGCTCCGGTGACGACAACGACGGGCCGGGTCCGACCGGCAATGGGGCTGGTGGGCATGGCGGCGGGGCTCCATGGGCTGGGACGAGCATCGACGCTGTCCAAACCCGCCTGGAGCCCGCCGGTTCCGCCACCACAGTTCCGCCGCCGTTGCGCTTACGGCGCCTCGACGATCTCGAAATCGTGGGTGATCGCGGCGGTGGCGCCCAGCATGATCGAAGCGGAGCAGTATTTCTCCGCCGACAGGGCGATGGCGCGCTCGACCTTCGCCGGGTCCAGGCCACGCCCGGTGACCACGAAATGGACGTGGATCTTTGTGAAGACCTTGGGGTCGGTCTCGGCGCGCTCAGCCTCGATCTCGGCCACGCAGTCGGTGATGGCTTGGCGGCCCTTCTCCAGGATCATCACCACGTCGAAGCCGGTGCAGCCGCCCATGCCGATCAGCAGCATCTCCATGGGACGGATGCCCAGGTTGCGCCCGCCCGCCTCCGGCGCGCCGTCCATGACCACGGCGTGGCCGCTGCCGGACTCGCCGACGAACATCCGCCCATCAACCCACTTCACCCGCGCCTTCATGGCGGTCTCCCGATTATTGTTCGTCTTCCAATGGATGGCAGGGCTTGCAGCCGGTCGGCCAGGGCTCGCCCAGATCCTCCACGAAGCAGGTCCAGGACGGGCTTTCCAGCCGGATGCAGGCGCCGCCGGCAAAATTCAGGACCAGGGCACCCTCCGCCGCCTCGACGGAGAGCAGTTCCAGGATCTGCGCGCGGTCCTTCACGTCGAGGCCGCGCAGCTTCACGGCCTTCACCCCTTCGATCCGCACGCCGCAATTGACGCGCTCGAAGGGGTTCAGGTGGTCGTCGTCGGCGGTGGGGCCGGGGCGGCGCTTGCCCGCCGTCTCCCACTTGAAGCGGTTGGCCACCAGCACGAAGCGCGCCTCTTCGGGCAGGAAGCACATGTCGCCGATCGGCAGGATGGCGTCCTGCAGACAGGCGGAGACGACTTTCAGATCCTCGGCATCCTGGGCGCGCAGGCGGATCGGCGTGGCGGTCATGAGCTTCCCTTCGCTGTGGACGGCTGAGCGGGCGGAGGACGCCGTCAGTCG
The DNA here is from genome assembly GCF_022023855.1 of Azospirillum brasilense. Classification (NCBI taxonomy): domain Bacteria; kingdom Pseudomonadati; phylum Pseudomonadota; class Alphaproteobacteria; order Rhodospirillales; family Azospirillaceae; genus Azospirillum; species Azospirillum brasilense. The sequence goes on along the minus strand of NZ_CP059449.1, from coordinate 2,062,829 downwards.
TCCTCCGCCCGGATGCGTTCGATGTCCGCGCCGCAGGCCGCCAGCTTGTCCTCCAGCCGCTCGTAGCCGCGGTCGAGGTGATAGACGCGGTTGACCGTCGTCTCCCCTTCCGCCGCAAGACCGGCCAGGACCAGCGACACCGACGCGCGGAGATCCGTCGCCATAACGGGCGCGCCGGTCAAACGCTCCACACCCCGGACGAGGGCGGAGGAACCGTGCACCGTGATGCGGGCTCCCATGCGGGTCAGCTCGGGCGCGTGCATGAACCGATTCTCAAATATGGTCTCGGTGATCATGCCTGCACCCCTGGCCGTGCACATCAGGGCCATCATCTGGGCCTGAAGGTCGGTGGGGAAGCCGGGATAGGGTTCGGTCATCACGTCGACACCGACCAGCTCGCCGTTGGCGCGGGACACACGGATGCCCGTCTGGCCGTTGGTCTCGATCTCGGTGAACTCCACGCCCGCCGGGACCAGGGCGGTCACCGCCGCTTTGATCAGGTCCAGACGGGTGTTCAGGATGTCCAGCGTGCCGCCGGTCATCGCCGCCGCCATGGCGTAGGTGCCGGTTTCGATGCGGTCCGGCACCACCATGTGGCGGGCGCCGTTCAGCCGGTCCACGCCGACGATGGTCAGCCGGTCGGTGCCGATGCCGGTGATCTTGGCGCCCATCTTGACGAGGCAGTCGGCGAGGTCGCTGACCTCCGGCTCGCGGGCGGCGTTGACCAGCACGGTGGTGCCGCGGGCCAGCGTGGCGGCCATCAGCAGGTTCTCGGTGGCGCCCACCGACACCTTTGGGAACACATATTCGGCACCGCGCAGGCCGCCCGGCGGCGCCTTGGCGACGATGTAGCCGCCCTCGATGCGGATGTCCGCCCCCATGGCCTCCAGGCCCTTGATGTGCAGGTCGACCGGGCGCGCGCCGATGGCGCAGCCGCCGGGAAGCGACACCTTGGCCTCGCCGCAGCGGGCGAGCAGCGGGCCGAGCACCAGGACGCTCGCCCGCATCTTGCGGACGAGGTCGTAGGGGGCTGTGGTGTTGGTGATGTCGCGGGCGGTGAACTCCACCACGCGGCCGGCGCAATCCCCGCCCGCCCCGGCCATGTGGATCGCGACGCCGTGCTGGAGCAGCAGGTTGCACAGCGTGTTGATGTCCGCGAGGATCGGCAGGTTGGTGAGCGTCAGCGTCCCGTCGGTGAGGAGCGCCGCGGTCATCAGGGGCAGCGCCGCGTTCTTGGCGCCCCCAACCGTGATCGACCCGTGAAGGGGCTTGCCGCCGCAGATGCGGATCTTGTCCATGAAGCTGTCTTGTCCGGTCAGATGCTGTCGAAAAGGCCGAAGCCCGGCGGATTAGGCCATCTTGCGGGTCCGAGGGTCCACGACACGCCGATCGTCGGCGGACTTCTCGGGTCTTACGGGGATTGAATCTGTCAGGCGTTGTAGCGGAGCATGCGGGCGCGCTCAAGGGAAGGAATTGAGGCTTTTTCTCATGGAAGCCCTTCTCCCGCCGCAATTGAAAGGACGGACCGCGTGACACAGGACAGCGCCCGGGACAACACCCAGGACAGCATGATGGCCGGGCTGACCCTCTCCCTCTCCGGGCGGTTCGACCCGGACGAGGTGAAGCAGATCCACGGCGAACTGCGCGCCTTCAACGAGCGCTTCACCGCCCCCTACGACCTGCGCGAGATCATGATCACCGTCCGCGACGCGGACGGGGCGCTGATGGCCGGGTTGACCGGCTACACGAACTGGGAGTGGCTGTACGTGGACTATCTGTGGGTCCATGAGGGCCGGCGCGGCGGCGGGCTCGGCGCCCGGCTGCTCGCCGCCGCGGAGGCGGAGGCGGTGGAACGCGGCTGCCGCTGGTCGCGCCTCTACACTTACGATTTCCAGGCGCCGGGCTTCTACCGCCAGCAGGGCTACGAGGTCTGGGCGGAGTTGGAGGGCTACCCGCCGGGGCACACGCAGATCTGGCTCAGGAAGGCTCTGCGGCGGGACGGGGAATAGCCTGCACGGCGGATTCGTTGCGCTTCAGGAAGACGATCACCGCACAGACCACGGCCATCCCGGCCAGCTGGGGCGGCTCGAAGCTTTCCCCCAGCAGCAGGAAGGCCGTCACCCCGGCGAAGACGGGATCGAGCATGCCGATCACCGTCGCCGGGAACGGCTCGATGGTCTTCAGCCCTTCCAGGTAGAGCCAGTAGGGCGCCACCGTGCCGAACACGCCGATGAACAGGACGAAGCCCACCGCCTCCCAGGTCACTTCGACCGCCGCGTAATCAATAGCTGGCGTGGCGAGCAGCCAGAACAGCGCCGACAGGAAGAAGGGCCAGAAGGTCATCGACGAGCTGTCCAGCCCCCGCCGGTGGCCGTGGGCGCAGCGAACATTGTAGGCGGCGAAGCACACGGCACAGAGCATGCCGACCGCCGCCCCCAGCGCATTGCCCGACCACAGGGCCGGGTCGTAGGCGCCGACCAGCAGGAAGCAGCCAGCGGTGTTGCCCGCCAGGATCAGCGCCACCGCCCGGTTCATCCGGTGGGTGCCGAGCAGCAGCCCGGCGGCCACGATCAGCATGGGCGCGGTGTATTCCAGCATCAGCGCCAGCGCCACGTTGGTCAGGGCGATGGCGTAGAAGAAGGTCAGGTTGACCAGCGTCAGCCAGACCGCCAGCTCCCCCAGGAACGGCAGGTCCGCCCGCCGCACCCGGATCGGCCGGCCGAGCGCCAGCATGATCAGGACCAGCACGGCGGCGGACACCATGGCGCGCACCGCGATCATCACAAGCGGCGGCATGGAGGCGACGAACATCATCTTCGCCGCCGTCCCGGCCACGCCGAACAGCAGCGCCGAGGCGACGATGCACCCATAGCCCCACAGGCGCGCCCGCGCCGACTCAACCACCATGGCCCTGCCCCGCCCCGCCCCGTTCCGGCTCGGCGGCAACGATACCGTACGAGTGGAACCGGACCGATGCGGCAAATGCGTCATCGGATAATGACAGTCAGCCCGTCGGGCCGTCCTTCTCCCGCCCGCGCGCCTGCTCTTTGCGCTTGCGCAGGTTCTCCCGCAGGCGGGCGGCGAGCCGATCCTGCTTGTCGTCCTTTTTCGGCGGGGCGGCGGGTGTCTTGGTCGTCTCGTCGGTCGTCATGCGGCGCTCGCGGCAAGCGGGGCCGGGGCGGCGGCGCTGCCCCAGCGGCGGTTCCAGTCCTGGAACATCAGCACGTTCCAGAGCCGGTGCTGGTTGTTGCGGGTCCCGGCCAGATGCTCCGCCCAGCAGGCGCGGATCGGCGCGGGGTCGAAGAAGCCTTCCCGGCGCAGCCGCCCCTCGTCCAGCAGATCCTCCGCCCAGTCGCGCAGCGGGCCGCGCAGCCAGCCGTCCAGCGGAATGGCGAAGCCGGCCTTGGGCCGCTCCACAAGCGTCGGCGGGACATGGCGGTAGAGCACCTGGCGCAGCAGCCACTTGCCCTTGCCGTCGCGCAGCTTCTGCGATTGCGGCACGCGCCAGGCGAACTCCACCACCCGATGGTCGAGCAGCGGCACGCGCGCCTCCAGCGACACGCCCATGCTGGCGCGGTCCACCTTCGCCAGGATGTCATCCGGCAGATAGGTGACGCTGTCGAGATGCTGCATCCGCTCGACGAAATCGGGGATGCCCGCCACCAGCCCGTCGTCCCAGGCCGGGCCTTGCGGCTCCCGCCCGCCGCGGACCAACGCGTCGGGGTCCTGCCACTGGCTGATCAAACGGCGGTAGATCGCGTCCGGTCCGGCGACGTCCAGTACGCCGGCCAGCTTGTGCAGCTTGTCGCCGGTCTGGCGCGGGCGCCGCCCCTCGGGGATCAGCCCGGCCAGGGCGTCCCAACCCGCGGGCCGCACGGCGCGGATGAGCCCGGCGGCGCCCCGGCGCAGCCCAGAGGGCAGCGACGCCATGCGCCGCCACAAGGCGGGCGCCGTGAGATAACGATTGTAGCCGGCGAACAGCTCGTCCCCGCCATCGCCGGACAGCGCCACGGTGACGGAACGCCGGGTCATCTCCGACACCAGCAGCGTCGGGATCTGCGAGCTGTCGGCGAAGGGCTCGTCGTACCAGTCGGCCAGCTTGGGGATGACCTCCAGCGCGTGGCTGGCCTCCACCCGAAGCTCGGTGTGCTCGGTGCCGAGATGGGCGGCGACCGCGCGGGCGTGCACCGCCTCGTCGTAGCCGTCCTCGCCGAAACCGATGGTGAATGTGCGCACCGGCCGCGCGCTCTGCGCCTGCATCAGCGCGACGACGGTGGAGCTGTCGATCCCGCCGGACAGGAAGGCGCCCAGCGGCACATCGGCCATCATCTGCCGCCCGACAGCGTCCTTGAGCAGCGATTCCAGCGCGTCCGTCGCGTCATCGTCGGACAGCGACAGCCGGTCGGCGATGCCAGCCCGCGCCGCGTCGCCGGCGTCCCAATAGACGCTGCGCTCGGGTTCGCGCCCTGGACGGACGGTCAGGATGCTGCCCGGTTCCAGCTTGTGGACGCCCCGGTAGATGCTGTGCGGCGCCGGGACGTAACTGAAACGCAGATAGGCGGACAGCGCGTCGCGGTCGATCTCCGCCGCGAAGGCGGGATGGACGCGCAGCGCCTTGGGCTGGGAGCCGAACAGCAGCGCCCCGCCCATCCGCGCCCAATAGAGGGGCTTCACCCCCAGATGGTCGCGCACCAAAAAGAGCGTGCGCTCGCGGCGGTCCCACAGGGCGAAGGTGAAGATGCCGACCAGACGGCGCACAGTGCGCTCGACGCCCCAGGCGGCGCAGCCCTCCAGCAGGACTTCGGTGTCCGAATGGCCGCGGAACCGGTGGCCGGCAGCTTCGAGTTCCGCCCGAAGGTCCTGGAAATTGTAGATCTCGCCGTTGTAGGCGATGACCCAGCGCCCGTCCGCCGATTCCATTGGCTGGCGGCCCAGCGGCGACAGCTCCACGATGGCGAGCCGCCGGTGGCCGAGCGCGATCCCGGCCTCCCCATCGGCCCATACGCCGTCCCCGTCGGGGCCGCGGTGGGCGATGGTGTCGGCCATGCGCCGTGCTGTGGCCTCAAGCCCGGACTCGAGGGCCGGGCCGGCCAGGAAGCCGCAGATGCCGCACACGGCGCGCGCCCTCGCCCTTAGTGGTCGGACCGGTGCAGGATGCTGTCGCGCAGACCCGTCTCGTAGGCCATGCCCTCGGCGGTCACGACACCGTAACCGGGATCGCGGCGCAGCATGCCCTTGCGCTCGAGGATGGTCCAGACGGCCTCGTTGGTCAGGCCGGTGGCGTCGCGGGAGGCGACGACCGCGCTGCCCAGATGGAAGTGGTTGCCATGGGCGTGCGGCAGGTTGGTGACCTGGAAGGCCCCCTCCTCGCCCTCGACCGGCTTCTGCTCCAGACGGGCGAGTTCCTGAAGGAGGGTCAGCGTCTTGAGCTGCAGCGGGTTGAGGTTCGCGGGATTCTTTTTCGGCGGCATGGAGTCCGGCTCGGCAACGTGATTAAGGTTGCGGCAGTAGATCGGGTGCGCCCGGCGGCTGTCAAGCGGCTGAGGATTTTTGCGGACTGGCGTCCGGTCCCCGGGTCGGGCATAAGACGGGCTGTTGACGCGCGTTACCTTTGAGACAAGCGTTTGGCCGGCGCAGGCCCGTCAAGGATGGTGGATATGACGATCGTGGTCACCGGCGCGGCCGGCTTCATCGGCTCGCACGTCGCGGCGGCCCTGCTGGATCGCGGCGAGACGGTGTTGGGGATCGACAACCTCAACGACTACTACTCCGTGGCGCTGAAGGAAGCCAGGCTGGCCCGCCTCGCCGCCCGCCCCGGCTTCCGCTTCGTCAAGGCCGACGTGTCCGACCGCACCGCCATCGAGGCGCTGGACCCCGATTTCGCCGAGGCGACCGGCGTCGTGCATCTGGCCGCCCAGGCCGGCGTGCGCTATTCGCTGGAGAACCCCTACGCCTATGTGGACGCCAACGTCACCGGGCAGGTGGCGATGCTGGAAGCCGCCCGGCGCATGCCGAAGCTGAAGCATTTCGTCTACGCCTCCACCTCCTCCGTCTACGGCGCCAACAAGAAGATGCCTTTCTCGGTGGAGGACCGCGTCGACTCCCCGATGTCCATCTACGCCGCCACCAAGAAGGCGGCGGAGATGATGACCTACGCCTACTGCCACCTCTACAAGTTCCCGGCGACAGGCTTGCGCTTCTTCACCGTCTACGGCCCCTGGGGACGTCCGGACATGGCAGCCTACCTGTTCGCCGACGCGATCATGGCGGGCCGCCCGATCCGCGTCTTCAACGAGGGGCGGATGAAGCGCGACTTCACCTTTGTCGAGGACATCGCGGCCGGTGTCCTGGCTACGCTGGACCGTCCGGCCAAGCCCGACGCCAACGGCGCGCCGCACACCGTCTACAACCTCGGCAACAACCGCACCGAGGACCTGATGCGCTTCATCGGCATCATCGAGGAATCGCTGGGCCGCGAGGCGGTGAAGGTCATGGAGCCGTTGCAGATGGGCGACGTGCCGGAAACCACCGCCGACATCGAGGCGAGCCGCCGCGACCTGGGTTATGAGCCGAAGACGCCGATCGACGTCGGCCTGCCCCGCTTCATCGCTTGGTACAAGGACTATCACGGCATTGCCTGAGGCCCGTCCCGTGAGCACCCGATCCACAAACGCCGGCCGCAAGCTGATCTATCTGGTGACGGAGGACTGGTACTTCTGGTCCCACCGCCTGCCCATGGCCCGCGCCGCCCGCGAGGCCGGGTTCGAAGTCGCCGTCGCCACCCGCGTCGACAAGCACGGCCCCCGCATCGAGGCGGAGGGCTTCCGCGTGCTTCCCCTGTCCTGGCAGCGCCGCAGCATCAACCCGGCGGGCGCCCTGTCCGCTGTGGCGGAGATCGCCGCTCTGTACCGGCGGGAGGCACCGGATCTGGTCCACCACGTCGCCATGAAGCCGGTGCTGCTGGGCGGACTGGCCGCCGGACTGGCCGGGGTGCCGGCGGTGGTGAACGCGCTGACCGGGCTGGGCTCCGCCTTCCTCGGCACCGGCGGGCTGAAGTCCCGCCTCGCCGGGGCCGCTGCCCGCCCGCTGCTGCGCACCGTGCTGAAGCGCCCAAACAGCCTGACCATCCTGCAGAACGAGGACGACCGGCAGACGCTGGTGGCCGCCGGGTTGCTGCCCGACGAGCGCGCCTGGATCATCCGCGGCTCCGGCGTCGACACCGCCCATTATCAGGTGCTTCCCGAGCCGCCGGAGCCGCCGGTGACGGTGGGCTGCGTCGCCCGTCTGCTGGCCGACAAAGGGGTCGGTCCGCTGGTCGAGGCGCAGCAGAGGCTGCGGGCCAAGGGGCTGGACGTCCGGCTGCTGCTGCTGGCCGGCACGCCCGATCCGGAAAACCCGACCTCCGTGACGCAGGCCGAGTTGGACCGCTGGACAGCCCTGCCCGGCGTCGAACTGCCCGGCCACAGCGCCGACGTGCGGCAGGTCTGGGCGCGTTGCCACATCGCCGTGCTGGCCTCCCGCCGCGAGGGGCTGCCGAAGAGCCTGCTGGAGGCCGCAGCCTGCGGGCGGGCCATCGTCGCCACCGACGTGCCGGGCTGCCGCGAGGTGGCACACGCCGGCGAGAACGCCCTGCTCGTCCCACCCGACGACGCCGCGGCCCTGGCCGACGCGCTGGAGGTTCTGGTGCGCGACGCTTCTCTGCGCTGGCGCTTCGGCTCCGCCAGCCGGCGTCTGGTCGAATCCGACATGGCGTCCGACCGGGTGGGCGCGAAGACGGTCGAGCTATACCATCGGCTGCTGGCGTCCAACCAGCCCGGCACGGCCCCGGTCGCGGAGGCATCATGAGCGGCCCCCTGGCCCTATTTCTCGCCCTGGCCGGCAGCTTCGCGCTGTCCTGGCTGTTCACCGGGCGCGTGCTCGCCTACCTGCGGCGCAAGGCAATCCTCGACCACCCGAACGACCGCTCCAGCCATTCCATTCCGACGCCGCGCGGCGGCGGCTGGGGTGTCATGCTGACGCTGCTGCCCGTCTGGACGCTCATCGCGATGACGGCGGACCATCCGCTGCGGGCACTGCCCATCCTCGCCGGAACGGTGGCGCTGATGGCGGTGTCCTGGATGGACGACCGGCGCGGGCTGGGTCCGGCGCCGCGCTTCCTCGCCCAGATCGCCGCGGTGATCGCGGGGCTGACCGCGCTTCCCGGGGGGGCGCTTCCCGGCGGCCCTCTTCCCGGAGACGGGCTGGTTTTCCAAGGACTGCTGCCCTTCTGGGCGGACCGGCTGGTGGCCGCGGTCGGCTGGCTGTGGTTCGTAAACCTGTTCAACTTCATGGACGGCATCGACGGTCTGGCCGGCAGCGAGGCGGCGTCGATCGGCGCGGGGCTGGCGCTGGTCGCGGCGCTCGGCGCGCTCGACCCGGCGCTGGCCCTCTACGGGCTGGCCGCGGCGGGTGCGGCGCTGGGCTTCCTGGCGTGGAACTGGCACCCCGCCAAGCTCTTCATGGGCGATGTCGGCAGCGTGCCGCTGGGCTTCACGCTGGGCTGGCTGCTGCTCGTCCTGGCGGCGTCGGGGCTGTGGGTGGCGGCGCTGCTCATCCCCGCCTATTTCCTGGCCGACGCCACCATCACCCTGCTGCGTCGTCTGGCCGAGGGCAAAAAGGTCTGGCAGGCCCACCGCGAGCATTTCTATCAGAAGGCCACCCAGCGCGGGCGCAACCACGCCCAGGTGGTTCGGCTGGTCCTGGCGCTGAACGCCACGCTGCTTCTGCTGGCTGTGGCGTCGCTGGCGCTCGGCTGGACGGTGTTGCCGGCAGGGGCCGCGGCGGTCGTGCTGCTGCTGGCCCTGCTGGCGCGGCCCGTGCAGGCGGCGGCGTGATGCGCGTCCTGGTCACCGGGGCCACCGGTTTCGTCGCGCGGACGGTCATTCCCCTGCTGGTGGAGCGTGGGCACAGCGTGCGCGCCGTGGTGCGCCGCCCTGACGTCGCGGTTCCACAGGCAGCGGATACCGTCACCATTACCGATATCGGCCCCGCCACCGCCTGGGGCAACGCCCTTCAGGGCATGGACACGGTGGTTCATCTGGCCGCCCGCGTCCACGTCATGCGCGACCGAGAGTCCGATCCGCTGGCCGCCTTCCGCCGCGTCAACACCGCCGGCACCCGCGTGCTGGCCGAGGCCGCCGCCGCCGCAGGCGTCAAGCGGATGGTCTATCTCAGCAGCGTCAAGGCGCTGGCCGACGAGAGCCGCCCCGACGAGCTGAGCGAGGAGACGGAGCCCGATCCCCATTCCCCTTACGGCATCTCCAAGCTGGAGGCTGAACGGGCGCTGGCGGAGATCTCGGCCCGCACCGGGCTGGAGGCCGTGGTGATCCGTCCGCCGCTGGTCTACGGCCCCGGCGTGGGCGGCAACTTCCTGCGGCTGATGCAGGCGGTGGACCGCGGCATCCCCTTGCCACTGGGCGCCCTGGAAAACCGGCGCAGCCTGATCTTCGTGGGCAATCTCGCCGATGCCATCCAGGAGTGCCTGACCCACCCGCAGGCGGCGGGCGGGCGGTTTCTGGTCCATGACGGACGACCGATGTCCACGGCGGAACTGGTGCGAGCCATTGCCGAGGCGTTGGGCAAGCCCGCGCGCCTTCTGCCCGTGCCGCCGTCCCTGTTGGCGCTCGCCGCGCGGCTGGCCCGGCGGGAGGCCATGCTGGACCGCGTTGCCGGCTCGCTGGTGATCGACGACGGGGCCATCCGCCGCGCTCTGAACTGGCGCCCGCCCTGCTACCCCGCGTACGGCTTGCGCCTGACCGCCGAATGGTTCAAAGCTGTGCGCGGCTGAACGGCCAGGATGGGCCAGGGATTTCCCGAAAGGGAATGCCCCGGCGAAGCGATAGTCTAAGGTAAAGCGCATGCGTATCCCGTCTCCGCGGGCGTCCCTCGTCTACCTGCACGATCTGACGATGACGGCCGCCGCCCTGGTCGTGGCTTTGTATCTGCGCGTGGGCGAGCAAGCGTTCCAGGAATACAGTGACCCGCTGCTGACGGGACTGCCCATCCTGGTGCTGATCGCGGCGGTGGTGTTCCGCTTCTCGGGCCTGTACCGCGGCATCTGGCGCTACGCTTCCGTCCCCGATCTGGCGCAGCTCCTGCGTGCGGTCACGATGGTCGTGCTCTGCTTCCTGGCGGTCATGTTCCTGCTGACCCGGTTGGAGGCCCTGCCGCGCTCCCTGCCGGTGATCCTGTGGTTTGTGCAACTCGTCCTGCTGGGCGGGCCGCGCTTCGCCTACCGCCTTTTAAAAGACCGCCGTCTCGGCCTCCACGATCGGGAAGCGGGGGGTGTGCCGCGCATTCCGGTGCTCCTGCTGGGCGTAAGCGACGCGGCGGAACTGTTCATCCGCTCGCTGGATCAGAACGCCGGCGCCGCCTACCGCGTGGTCGGCCTGCTGGACGACAAGAACCGGCGCATCGGCCACGCCATCCGCGGCGTGCCCGTCCTGGGCGGCCCCGACGACCTGCCCCGTGTGGTCGAGGATCTGGCGCAGCGCGGCGACCGCCCACAGCGCCTGATCGTCGCCAAGGGTCAAGCCGACGTGCCCGGCACCGTCCTGCGCGACCTGCTGGAGCAGGCGGAGTCCCTCGGCCTGTCCATGGCCCGGCTGCCCAGCCTGACCGAGTTCAAATCGGCGCTGGGCGAAGGCAAGATCGAGGTGCGCCCGATCGCGCTGGAGGATCTTCTGGGCCGCCCCCAGGCGGTTCTCGACCGCGGCGCCATCGCCAGCCTCGTCACCGGACGGCGCGTCGTCGTCACCGGAGCGGGCGGCACCATCGGCAGCGAACTGGTCCGCCAGATCGCTGCCCTCCAGCCGGAGACGCTGACCCTCGTCGATGCTGGGGAGTTCAACCTCTACAGCATCGAGATGGAGGTACGGGAGCGCTTCCCCGCCTTGGCGCTCCAGGCGGTGATCGCCGACGTGCGCGACCGCGACCGCATTTTCCGCCTGTTCCAGACGCAGCGCCCGCACATGGTCTTCCACGCCGCAGCGCTGAAGCATGTGCCGCTGGTGGAGGCCAACCCGGCGGAAGGTGCCCTGACCAACGTCATCGGCACCCGCAACGTCGCCGATGCGGCGCGGGCGGGCGGCTGCCAGGCAATGGTCCTGGTGTCCACCGACAAGGCGATCCGCCCGACCAGCGTGATGGGCGCCACCAAGCGCTTCGCCGAGTGCTATTGCCAAGCGCTCGACATGCTGCCGCCGCGCGACGGCGGTGAGACGGCGACCCGTTACATGACGGTCCGCTTCGGCAACGTGCTGGGTTCCAGCGGGTCGGTGGTGCCGCTGTTCACCCGCCAGCTCGCCAAGGGCGGCCCTCTGACCGTCACCCACCCCGACATGCGCCGTTACTTCATGACGGTGCGGGAGGCGGTGGAACTGGTGCTCCAGGCCTCGGCCCACGGCGTGGCCCGCCTGGAGGAGCGCGGCAAGGTGCTGGTGCTCGACATGGGCGAACCGGTGAAGATCGTCGACCTCGCCCGGCAGATGATCCGGCTGGCCGGCTACCGGCCCGGCCACGACATCAAGATCGAGTTCACCGGCCTGCGCCCCGGCGAGAAGCTGTTCGAGGAGATCCTGACCTCGACCGAGGCGCCGACGCGCACGGAGGCCGACGGCGTGTTCCTCGCCTCCCCGCGGGTCATCGACTACGCGCTCATCAACCGCGCACTGGGTGAACTGGAAACGGCCGCGCGGGCCGGTGACGCCGCACGGGTGATGACGATCCTGTCGAACATCGTCCCCGACTTCCGCGCCGAGGCGGTCCTGCCGCCGCCCAGCGCCTTCGGCAACCCCGCGGCGGGCGGCGAGGCCGGGGCGCTGAACCAGGGCGGCTCCGACTGATCGACCGGGAAACGGACGTGACCATGGGCGGGGATTTCCCCGCCCATTTTTCTTTTCTGAAAAGGCACTTCATCGCTTGCATCGGCGCAAAGCCTATGGCATAACCCGCGCCACTTCGACGGTTGGCCGCAAGTTCTTCCCGGCCAGCAACACCGTCCCGGCGCTGCCGTAGCTCAGTGGTAGAGCACTCCCTTGGTAAGGGAGAGGTCGAGAGTTCAATCCTCTCTGGCAGCACCATCCTCCCCCTTCGTTGTTTCTTTGAGAATGCTGAAGCGCAGCCGTTGGCCGGCTTGCGTGGCTTTTTGCGTTCTGCGTTCGGGTTTTGCGTTCTGCGTTCGGGTGCGGATCGGGCTTGCCCCCACCCTAACCCTCCCCTACTTCGCAGGGGAGGGAACGGATGCCGCTTCACATAAGGCACCCTCCTCCGCCCAGCGGGGGAGGGCTGGGGTGGGGAAAAGCTCCCCAAAGGAGGCATCCCCTCCCCCACGCCCCAAAAGAAAAACGCCGCCCCGGATTGCTCCGGAGCGGCGTTTCCCTTGGAACCCGGACGGGCGCCGTCGTTAGTCGACGACGGTCACGCCACGGCGGTTCTGCGCCCAGGAGGCCTCGTTCGAGCCGAGGACCGCCGGCTTCTCCTTGCCGTAGGAGATGACCTTGACGCGCGAGGCGTTGATGCCGCCGGCGACGAGGTAGTTCTTCACCGAGTTGGCGCGACGCTCACCCAGGGCGAGGTTGTACTCGCGGGTGCCGCGCTCGTCAGCGTGGCCTTCGACGGTCACGGTGACGTTCGGGTACTGCTTCAGCCAGGAAGCCTGACGGTCCAGGGTGGCGCGAGCCTCCGGAGCCAGGTCGTAGCGGTCGAGACCGAAGAACACGCGGTCGCCGACGTTGACGACCAGGTCTTCCTGCGAGCCCGGGCGGATCTGGCTGGACGTGGCGGCGCCAGTGGCGTTGGCGTTGCCGGCATCCTTCGGAGCGGTTTCGCAAGCGGCAACCAGAGCGACGGCCGCGATCAGGCTCAGATACTTGATACGCATGTTAAATGACCCCCTAAGCGACACGAGATGTTTTGACCGGATTGTGGAGAAAGAACGCCGCCGACTTCCGCCAGACCCCGACGGAAGTACCGACTTCCGGCCTTCGTCTTGAGCGTCGTTCTTGCGCGCGCAAAATAGGGCTACTCCACTAGGGAATCAAGGGCGACCATGCGGGATCGGAGCCGTCGAGCGGAGTGATCACACGGCGTTCGTTTGCGCCCGTCACGTCGATGGTGTAGAGCTTCGCGCTTCGCCCGCGGCCGTCCCCGGCCGGAACGTCGCGGAAGAAGCTCAGCACGCGGCCGTTCGGCGCCCAGGTCGGGCCTTCCACGTGGAACGACTCGGTCAGGATGCGCTCGCCGGTGCCGTCCGGACGGATCACGCCCAGAGCGAAGTTGCTGCCGCGCTGGCGGGTGAAGGCGATCAGGTCGCCGCGCGGCGACCACACCGGCGTGCCGTAGCGGCCCTCGCCGAAGGTCAGGCGCTTCGGCCCAGAACCGTCCGCGTTCATGATGTAGAGCTGCTGGCTGCCGCCGCGGTCCGACTCGAACACGATGCGCTGGCCGTCCGGCGAGTAGCTGGGGCCGGTGTCGATGCCCGGCGAATCGGTGAGCTGGGTCTGGCGGCGGGTGCGCAGGTCCAGGGCGTAGATGTCGGTGTTGCCGTTCTGCGCCATGCTCATGATGACCTTGTTGCCGTCCGGCGAGAAGCGCGGGGCGAAGGTCATGCCGACGAAGTCGCCGAGGACTTCCTGGCGGCCGCTGTCGATGTTGAACAGGTACACGCGCGGCTTCTTGTTGAAGTACGACATGTACGTGATTTCCTGGGTCGCCGGCGAGAAGCGCGGCGTCAGGACGAGGTTCTTGCCGTCGGTCAGGAACTGATGGTTCTCACCGTCCTGGTCCATGATGGCGAGCTGCTTCTTGCGCGCGTTGGCCGGGCCGGATTCGGCCACATAGACGATGCGCGTGTCGAAATAGCCCTCTTCGCCGGTCAGCCGCTTGTAGATGGCGTCGGCGACGATGTGGGCGATGCGGCGCCAGCTATCGGCGGTCGCGGTGTAGCTCAGCCCCTGCATGTACTGGCCGGCGGCGACGTCCCACAGGCGGAAGTCGACCTTCATGCGGCCGTCACCCATGGCGGTGGTGTTGCCGGCGACCAGCGCCTGGGCGCCGACGGCGCGCCAGTCCTGATAGCGCGGCTCGCCGGAGCGGAGCTGGTCGGGGGTCTGCAGGAAGCCCTTGGGGTCGAGCGGACGGAACAGGCCCGACCGCTCCAGATCGGCGGCGACCACCTTGGAGATGTCCGAGCCGACCTGCGCCTCGCGCCCGCCGGCACCGGCGAAGCTGGTGATGGCGATCGGCAGCGGCTCGACCACGCCCTTGGTGATGTCGATTCGCACCTCGGCGCGGGCCGGGGCGGGCGCCGCGACGCCGAGGGCGAGCAGCAGGGCGCCGGCGCAACCGGCGGCCTTCAGCAGGAGCCTCGTCTTCTTCGTCATCGTCAGAACATGTCCCTCGGGTCGAAATTGAACACGAAGTAACGCCACTCTTCATACCGGGCGGGCGTGAAGTCGCCGGAAAACTCGCTGATGGGCAGGGGGCTGGCCCGCTTCACCGCGCGCAGCGCGGCGTCGGCCGATGCCCGGAAGGCCGCGTCCGACATGTAGCGGGAGCGGTACTTCTCATTGATCGTCGCGTTCAGCACCGAACCGTCGCGGCCCAGCTCAACGATGATCTCCACCTGCATGTTCCCGGCGTCCTTGCGGCCCGGGTCGAAGTTCCAGTTCTTGCTCACCGCGCCGCGGATGCCGTCGATGGCGCGCCCGGACGGCTTGAACGGCTTGTCCGGACCGTTCACCGCCTTCGCGGCCCCCGAGGGCGCCTGCGACGCGGCGGCCTGCTGGGTCGGCTTGGAGTCGGCCTTGCTCTCCGACGCCGCCGGCTTGGCCGGGGCGTTCTTCTGAACGTTCTTCAGAAGGTCGGCCAGCGCGTCGGTCTTCTCCGGCGGCTTCTCCGGCTTCTTGGGCTCGGCCTTCGGCGTCTCCGGCTTGGCCGGCTCGGGCTTCTTGGGCTCGGGCTTGGGCGGTTCCGGTTTGGCCGGTTCCGGCTTCGGGGGCTCGGGCTTGGGAGGCTCAGGCTTCGGCGGTTCCGGTTTGGGCGGCTCCGGCTTCGGAGGCTGCGGCTTCGGTTCCGGCTTGGGCTCGGGCGGCTTGACCACCGGCGCCGGCTCCGGATCGGGCGGCGGCGGGGGTGGCGCCGGCTTGGGCGGCGGCGGCGGTTCGCGCGCCGGGGGCGGCGTCACCTGGGCGACCTTGGGCGGCTCCGGAACCTTCGGCTCGGGCCGCGGCGGCGGCGGGGGGGGCGGCTCGCTGGCCGGTTCCGGCGGTGCGGGGGCCGGCGGGCTCGGCTTGGCCTCAGGGACCGGCGGCTTGGGGGCCGACGGCTTGGGCTCGCCCTTGTCGACGCGCGCGGCCTGGGTCACCTCGCCCATGTCCACGATCTCGATCGGGATGGACTCGGGGATGTCCAGCTTGCGATCGCTGGGCGGCATGCCGAGCACGAACAGCGCGACCAGCGCGACGTGCAGCGTTGCCGAGGCGATCAGGGGTTTGCGCATGGGTCAGCCTTCAACTCGCCGTGGCGTCTCAGCGCTGCGCCGAGCCGCCGACGCGCGGCCCGGTGGCACCCGGCCCGCTGGGCATCTCGGCGACCAGCCCGACCTTCTTGAAGCCGGCGGCGCTCATGGTGCCCATCACCTCCAGCATCTTGCCGTAGGCGATCTTCGCGTCGCCGCGCACCAGGATGCGGGCGTCTGGGTTGTTGTTGGTGACGGCGATCAGCAGCGGCACCATGTTGGCCGTCTCCACCGCCGTCTCCTGCACATAGACCCGGCCGTCGGACTGGACGGTCACGAACAGCGGGTCCTTCTGCGCCTCCAGCGGGGCGGCGTTGGTCTTCGGCAGATCCACCGGCACGCCGACGGTGAGCAGCGGTGCCGCGACCATGAAGACGATCAGCAGCACCAGCATGACGTCGATGAAGGGCGTCATGTTGATGTCGGCCATCGCGCGGTATCCGCGGCGGCGGCCCCGACCGTGGCCGCCCTTTCCTGCGAGCTGGGCTCCCATGTCAGGCGGCTCCCCGCTCCTCGAGGTGGCGCGACAGGATCGCCGAGAACTCGCCCGAGAAGGTCTCCAGCCGATCGGCGTAGCGGCCGAGGTCGGTGGTGAACTTGTTGTACGAGATCACGGCGGGAATGGCGGCCACGAGACCCAGCGCCGTGGCGAACAGCGCCTCGGCGATGCCGGGGGCGACGACGGCGAGGCTGGTGTTGCCCGACGCGGCGATGGAGGTGAAGGAGTTCATGATGCCCCACACCGTGCCGAACAGGCCGATGAAGGGCGCCGTCGAACCGACCGACGCCAGGAAGGTCATGTAGCGCTCGGCGCGCAGCATCTCGCGTCCGATGGTCACCGACATGACGCGCTCGACCCGCTGCTGAAGCGAGCCCTTCATGGAGCCGATGCCGCGGTCGGCGGCGTGGCGCCATTCGCGCATGCCGGCGGCGAAGGTCGCCGACATCGGATCGGTCGGGTTCTGGCCGATACGATCGTACAGTGCGTCCAGCGAACCGCCGGACCAGAAGCTTTCCTCGAAGGCGTCCGCCTGCGCGTTCAAGCGGCGGATGCGCATCAGCTTCTCGATGATGATGGCCCAGCACCACACCGAGGCAACCAGCAGCATCAGCATCACGACCTTGACGATCATGTCGGCCTGCCAGAACAGGCCCCACATCGTGATGTCGTGAGCCTTCGCCGCGGCCCCGACCACCTGGGCGGAATTCAGATCCATCGCAGTCAGTCTCGCTTCTGCCTTATGTACAAATCGAAGAGCGCCTCGCGGACCGGCGCCGGAAGGCGCGCGGGACGTCCGGCCCGGTTACCGGTCAAATTGATCATCGCCAGCTGAATCACCGCCCGCGCGAGGTCACGGCCGTCGCGACGGACAAGTTGTGCAACTGCGAAGGAGGCACCGCCGGTATCGGTGATTCGCGTCACCACTTCAAGCGTATCCTCGAGCTTTGCGGGAGCGACAAAATCGATCTCCGCCCGTCGTACCGCAAATGACACACCGTCGCTTTCGGCCAGCCCGGCGTTGGTGAATCCGGTCAGCCGCAGCATCTCGGTGCGCGCCCGCTCGAAGAAGCGCAGGTAGTTGGCGTGATAGACCAGCCCCCCGGCGTCCGTGTCCTCGTAGTAGACCCGCAAGCGCAGCCTGTGCTGCGCGTTCTCGTCAAACCAGCCCGAGAGATTTGGCTGCAGAGCCGGGGGCGTGTCAGGCATCGCCGTCCTCCGGGTCCGGGTTGGCCTCCGACAGCCGGTCCAGCAGGTCGAACTGGCGCGTCGGCGCCGAGGGCGGGTTGAGGCCCAGATAGCGGAAGCCTTGGTCGGTCAGCATGCGCCCGCGCGGGGTGCGCTGCAGGAAGCCCTGCTGGATCAGGTAGGGTTCCACCACCTCCTCCAGCACGTCACGCTGCTCGCCGAGCGCGGCGCCCAGCGTGTCCACGCCCACCGGACCGCCACCGTAATTGTTGGCGATGATGCCCAGGTAGCGGCGGTCCATGCTGTCGAGGCCGAGCCGGTCGACCTCCAGCCGGGTCAGAGCGGCGTCGGCGATGCGGGCGTCCACCTCCGGCACGCCGGCCACCGAGGCGAAGTCGCGCACCCGGCGCAGCAGCCGCCCCGACACGCGCGGCGTCCCGCGCGAGCGGTTGGCGATCTCCCGCGCCCCTTCCGGCGTGATGAGCATGTTGAACACGGCCGCGGCGCGGCGGACGATCAGCTCCAGCTCGTCCGGCTCGTAGAATTGCAGCCGCACGGGAATGCCGAACCGCTCGCGCAAGGGGCGCGTGATCAGGCCGGAACGCGTGGTGGCGCCGACCAGCGTGAAGGGCGGCAGGTCGATCCGGATGGACCGCGCCGACGGGCCTTCGCCGATGATGAGGTCGAGCTGGAAATCCTCCATGGCGGGATAGAGCACCTCTTCCACGGCGGGATTAAGGCGATGAATCTCGTCGATGAAGAGGACGTCGTGCGGCTGCAGGTTGGTCAGAAGCGCGGCGAGATCGCCCGCCCGCGCGATGACCGGGCCGGAGGTCGCGCGGAAGCCCACCCCCAGCTCGCGCGAGACGATCTGGGCAAGCGTCGTCTTGCCCAGGCCCGGCGGGCCGAACAACAGCACATGGTCCAACGCCTCGCCGCGGGAACGGGCGGCCTGGATGAAGATCGACAGGTTCTCGCGCGCCTGCCGCTGGCCGATGAACTCGGCGAGCGAGAGCGGGCGGATCGAGGCTTCGCCGGAGTCGCCGGCGCCCCGCCCCGGCTGCACCAGCCGGTCGGGATCGGAGCCGTTCTGGTCGGCGGTCATTGGCTGAGTTCCTTAAGGCCATGGCGGATCAGCTCCGACACGCCGGCCCCGTCGCCCAGCTTGCGCCCAGCGGCCACGACGGCACCGAACGCTTCCGACCGCCCGTAGCCGAGGTTGACGAGGGCCGAGACGGCGTCCGCCATGACCATGTTGTCGGGGCCGCCCGCCGCCGGCGCCGCCTTGCCGCCCGCCGCCGGAGCGGCGGAGGCCGAGGCGCCGAGGGTGAGGTTGCCCACCTTGTCCTTCAACTCGTTGACGATGCGCGCGGCGACCTTCGGCCCCACGCCGTCGGCGCGGGTGAGCGCCGTCTTGTCCTGCGCGGCGATGGCGCGGGTGAGCTGGTCGGGATCGAGCACGCCGAGGATCGACAGGGCGAGGCGCGAGCCGACGCCCTGGATGGTGGTCAACAGCCGGAACCAATCGCGCTCGCCGGCATCGGCAAAGCCGTAGAGGGTGATCCGGTCGTCGCGGATGAAGGTCTCGACGACCAGCGCCCGCCGCTCCCCCACCGCCATGCGCGACAGCGTGCGGTTGGAGCAGGCGACCTGGTAGCCGACCCCGTTGACGTCCACCACCACCCAGTCGGTCCCGACCGAATCCACGACACCGGTGAGCTTGGCGATCATGGGGAATTCTCCTTGTCCCTCAAACGCTGGAGGGGATCACGGCGCAACACGGTGGTCGCGGAAAGCGCCGTGCGGATTGTTTCGAGAACGCCTTCCAGATTGTCGTTCACGTCGTTGTTCCAGAAGCGCAGCACGCGGAAACCGGCCTGTTCCAGCATGCGCGTCCGGCGCTCGTCATACGGCGCCTGCTCGGCGTGCTGCCCACCATCCAGTTCGATCACCAACCGATGGTCGTGCGCGACGAAATCCACGACGAAGCCGACAATGGATTCCTGCCGTCGGAATTTGGCCCCCATCTGCGCGTTCCGCAAACGTTGCCATACGATCTTTTCCACTTCCGTGGAATCGCGCCGCATCTGAACGGCACGGTTGGTGTGCAAAGGCGCCGGCTTGTCTTTGGCAACCGGCAGCAATACCCCCTCTCCCCTCTGGGGAGAGGGTTGGGGTGAGGGGGTTGCGCGTGTGCCGGACGCACCGCCCCGCGTATCCCCCTCACCCGGCCCTGCGGGCCACCCTCTCCCCAGAGGGGAGAGGGACTGCACATCGCCCCGCCGCCACATCTGCCAGCTTGCGCGATGATGCGCGTGGCAGATCGCCACGGCCAGAGCGTCCGCGGCGTCCGGCGTGGTGATGGCGCAGCCGGGAAGCAGCAGACGCACCATGGCCTGCACCTGCGTCTTGTCGGCCCGGCCCTGCCCCACCACGGCCTTCTTCACCATGTTGTTGGCGTATTCCGCCACCGACAGACCCGCCAGCGCCGGGACCAGAAGGGCCACCGCCCGCGCCTGCCCCAGCTTCAACGTGGAGACCGCGTTGTTGTTGACGAAAGTCTCCTCGACCGCCGCCTCGTCGGGACGGTAGCGCTCCAGCACCCCGGTCAGCGCGTCGTGGATCTGGCACAGCCGTTCGGCCAGCGGACGGCCGTCGTCAGAATGGACGGCGCCGTCCGCCACATGGGTCAGCCGGTTGCCGGACACGTCGATGACACCCCAGCCGGTGTGGCGGAGGCCGGGGTCCAGCCCCAACAGGCGTACGGGCGGCTGTTGCGCCACCCCGCTCCTTCCGGCCTGCCCAAGCACCCCGGTTCCCCTCCGCTCAGCGACCTGAAATCAGGCCGTCAGCTTCTGCATCAGCTCGTCGGAGATGTCGAAGTTGCCTTCGACGGTCTGGACGTCGTCGTTGTCCTCCAGCACGTCCAGCAGCTTCAGCAGGCTGGCGGCGGCGTCCTCGGACGGGGCGACCGTGTTCAGCGGCTTCCAGGTCAGGCGCGCGCTCTCCGCACCGCCGAACTTGGCCTCCAGCGCGTCGCGCACGATCGCGAAATTCTCCACCGTGGTGGTGACTTCGTGACCGTTCTCGTCGGACGCCACGTCCTCGGCGCCAGCTTCCAGGGCCACCTCGAACACGGCGTCCGCGGCCGCGGCGGCGGCCGGGTAGTAGATCGCGCCGACGCGGCTGAACATGAAGCTGACCGAGTTCGTCTCGCCCAGCGAACCGCCGTACTTGGTGAAGGCGGAGCGCACTTCAGACGCGGTCCGGTTGCGGTTGTCGGTCAGCGCCTCGACGATCAGCGCGACGCCGCCGGGGCCGTAGCCCTCGTACCGCACTTCATCGTAGCTCGCGTCGTCGCCACCGCCGGGCGTACCCTGCTTGATCGCGCGGTCGATGCGGTCGCGCGGCATGTTCTGCACGCGGGCCGCGGTGATCGCGGCGCGCAGGCGCGGGTTGGCCGCCGGGTCCGGCAGGCCGCCCTTGGCCGCCACGGTGATCTCGCGGGCGAGCTTGTTGAAGATCTTCGACCGCTTGGCGTCCTGCGCGCCTTTGCGGTGCATGATGTTCTTGAATTGGCTATGACCGGCCATGCGTCGAACGAGCCCCAGATGGATTCAAAGATACAAGGTCTTGTGAAACAGCTTGGTAAGCGGTGGGACACATGTACCAGCCTTTGTGCGCCACCGCACGCCTTCGGCGCCGGAGACGACACCTACCCATATAGAAAGTCAATATGGCAGTATTGGGGCGCCCCTTTTGCGCCCTGCGGGGCCGGGGCCGGCGGCGGCGCTCAGCCCCGCACCGGCACGGACTGGCTCAGCCGGCCGCCTAGCCGCAGCGGCTGGATGCTGGTGGCGAGGCCGGTGCGGTCGTCCGTCTCGACGTAGCAGCCGCAGACGGTGCCCTCGCCTTCCGCCGGGCTCAGCCGCTCGGTGGGCAGCTTGCGGATCAGCTTGGCCATGGCGACCTCCTTCTTCATGCCGATGGCGCTGTCGTAGTCGCCGCACATGCCGGCGTCGGTCAGATAGGCGGTGCCGCCCTTCATCACCACATGGTCAGCGGTCGGGACGTGGCTGTGCGTGCCGACCACCAGCGAGGCGCGGCCGTCGCAGAAATGGCCCATGATCATCTTCTCGCTGGTCGCCTCGCCATGGACGTCGACCACGATGGCGTCGGCGCCGTTGGGGCCCAACCGGTGGGCGCGCAGCACCCGGTCCACCGCGGCGAAGGGATCGTCCATCGGGTCCATGAACAGGCGCAGCATCACGTTCATGACCAGCACCTTGCGCCCGCCCCGCGCCTGCAGCAGCACGAAGCCGCGCCCCGGCGTGCCTTCCGGGTAGTTCAGCGGGCGGATGATGCGCGGCTGCTGGTCGATCGCCGCGACCAGCTCCTTCTGGTCCCAGCTATGGTTGCCCAGCGTCACCACGTCCACACCGGCCGCGAAGAACTCCTCGGCGATCTTGATGGTGATGCCGAAGCCGCCGGCGGCGTTCTCGCCGTTGACCACGGTCAGGTCGGGGTCGAGCCGGTCGCGCAGCATCGGCATGTGCGCGATCACCGCGTCGCGTCCCGACCGCCCCACCACATCACCGAGAAACAAAAGCCGCATCGTCCCCAACCTTCACTGCGTAAAGCGGAGCGTCTCGCGCTCCGTCAGAATCCAATCGAGCCGCTCGTCGTGCGCCCCGCAGGGCACCGCGTCCATCTCTTGCGCGGCGAAGGCCATGCCGACCGCCAGGACGGGACGGATCGCGCGCAGGGCATCCAGCGTCCGGTCGTAGTAGCCGGCGCCGTAGCCCAGCCGGTGCCCGCTGCGGTCGAAGGCCAGCATCGGCACCAGAAGCACCGCCGGAACCACCTCGGGCCGGTCGGTGCCCGGTTCCTGGATGCCGTAGCGGCCGGCGGCCAGCGGCAGCACGGGATCCCAGTCGCGGAAGGTCAGCGCCTGCCCGCGCGGCCCGGACACCGGAAGCGCGATGGAGCGCCTGCCCGTCTTAAGTCCGCCCGTCTTAAGATGGAGCAGCAGAGGCCGCACGTCGAGTTCCGAACCGAGCGGCCAATAGCCGGCGACCGGTCCGTCTGGGATGAATCCCGGTCGCACCAGATCCTCCAGGAAGCGCTCGCGCAGAGCATCCGCGGCAAAAGCGCGCAGCTGGTCGTCGCTGAGGGAGTCGCGCCGGGCGCGGGCCTGGGCTCGGGCGGCGTCCTTGGCCGCGCGCGGGTCGCTCATCGTCGCCTGGAAAGGTCGGGAAAATTCAGGGGAGAGGCGGAAGGTGCCGCCTTGGCCGTTGGCATTGCTTATCCTCCATGACCTGCAGAGCAGGTGGGCGCCGTATAACCGGACCAGGGTCCGGACAGGGACAGCTCCCGAGAGTCTAAGATTATCGGCCCTGGGGATTATTGCGACCTGACGAACCAGGCAGCGACCTTCCGTTCACTAACTTAAGCGCGCTCGAGCCGCGCGGCAACCTCTTCAATGCGCAAAGCGACATTGTCTACGGCGGCGGCCACCTCGGCCTCGTTGACCGTGGACAGCGGGGCAAGGCCGCGACCGGCCATCACGTCCTGCATCTCGTCGGCCATGACGATGGCGGTGAGAACGAGCATCTGTGCCTCCGACCCGGATTTGCCGCCGCCGGTCACCTGCTTCAGCTTGGCGTCGACGAAGCCGGCCAGCTCACGCAGGCGGGCCTCCTGCCCGTCCTGGCAGAAGACGCGGTAGGCGCGTCCGTTCACCTCGAATTCCACCTGGGCCATGGCTCAATTCTCCAGAACCGCTTCGAGACGGCCGATGGCCGCCTCCAGACGCTTCGACACGGTTTCCGCGTTCTCCTGGGCCCGCGCCTGCTCGATGCGGGCCTCGCGCAGGGACTCGCTCAGCTCCTGCTCGCGCTTGGCCACCCGTTCCTCGCGGGCATACGCGGCATGCTCCAGACGATCCACGGCCTTGGAGAGGCGGTCGAGCGCGGCTTTCAGGGAATCCATGGGCGGGGAACCTTGACGGACGGATGGACGGCTGAGGGCTGCAGTTCACACATGCATAAAATGCCGAGCGCTACAGTTGGGCCCGCCACACCGCCCCGTCAACCGGAATTACGCCGCAGTTCACGGTGGAAATGGCGCCGTCACAATGCGCCGGAAGCCGGACCGCCATCCCCATTCCCGTGTTGACCTGCGCACACGGGTTCTGCATGGTGCGCGCGTCCTGCGGGAAGCCTTGTTTCCCGCCCAATCGGTGTTGCCCAATACCATTCGGCCCCACCGTTCGCTGCCCGCCTGCCCACGGGAACTTTCTTCAGGAACCCTGCCCGATGTCCGCTGCTTCCGCCGCCACCCCGCCCGCCCCCATCACCACCATGGCGAACGCCATCCGCGCGCTGTCCATGGACGCGGTGGAGGCCGCGAAGTCCGGCCACCCCGGCATGCCGATGGGCATGGCCGACGTGGCCACGGTGCTGTTCACGCGCTTCCTGAAGTTCAACCCGAAGCAGCCGGCCTGGGCCGACCGCGACCGCTTCATCCTGTCGGCCGGCCACGGCTCGATGCTGATCTACTCGCTGGGCTACCTGACCGGCTATGAGCGGATGACCATCGACGAGCTGAAGCGCTTCCGCCAGCTCGGCAGCCTGACGCCGGGCCATCCGGAGGTCGATCCGTCGCTCGGCATCGAGATGACCACCGGCCCGCTGGGCCAGGGCGTCTCCACCGCCGTCGGCTTCGCCCTGGCGGAGCGCATCACCAACGCCCGCTTCGGCGACGACCTGATCAACCACTACACCTACGTCATCGCCTCGGACGGCGACCTGATGGAGGGCGTCAGCCACGAAGCCTGCTCGCTGGCCGGCCATCTCGGGCTGAACCGCCTGATCGTGCTGTGGGACGACAACCACATCTCCATCGACGGTTCGACCGATCTCAGCTTCACCGACGACACGCCGGCCCGCTTCCGCTCCTACGGCTGGAACACGGCGACCGTCGACGGCCACGATCCGGAAGCCGTCGCCAAGGCCATCGAGGCCGCGCAGGACTCCGACAAGCCGACGCTGATCGCCTGCCGCACCATCATCGGCAAGGGCGCCCCGAACAAGGCCAACACCCACGGCTGCCACGGCTCGCCGCTGGGCGCCGACGAGGTGGCCGCCACCCGTGAGAATCTCGGCTGGCCGCACGAGGCCTTCGTCGTTCCGCAGGACGTGCTGGACGCCTGGCGCGCCGCCGGCACCCGCGCCGACGCCGCCTACGCCGACTGGGCGCAGCGCGTCGCGTCGATGGACCCCTCCGCCCGCAAGGCGTTCGAGGCGGCCATGGACCGCGGCGTTCCCGCCGGCCTGGACGAGCTGATCGCCGCCTTCAAGAAGAAGGTGTCGGAGGACAAGCCGAGCTGGGCGACCCGCGTCGCGTCGGGCAACGTGCTCGACATCCTGGTCCCGGCGGTGCCGGAAATGATCGGCGGCTCCGCCGACCTGACCCCGTCGAACAACACCAAGGCGAAGAACACCGCCGACATGAAGGGCCGCGGTGAATTCAACGGCCGCTACGTCCGCTACGGCGTGCGCGAACACGGCATGGCCACCGTCATGAACGGCATGGCGCTGCACGGCGGCGTCATTCCCTACGGCGGCACCTTCATGCAGTTCGCCGACTACTGCCGCCCGTCGATCCGTCTGGCCGCGCTGATGAAGCAGCGCTCGATCTTCGTGATGACCCACGACTCGATCGGCCTCGGCGAGGACGGCCCGACCCACCAGCCGGTGGAGCATCTGGCCGCTCTGCGCGCCATTCCGAACCTGCTGACCCTGCGCCCGGCCGACGCCGTCGAGACCGCGGAGTGCTGGCAGATCGCGCTGGAGCGGGTCAACGGCCCGTCCGTCCTTGCGCTGACCCGTCAGAACGTGCCGACCCTGCGCACCGAGCACGCGGCGGAGAACCGCTCCGCCCGCGGCGGCTACGTGATCCAGGAGGCCGAGGGCGAGCGCAAGGTGACGCTGCTCGCCACCGGCTCGGAAGTCTCGCTGGCCGCCGAGGCCCGCAAGGCGTTGCAGGCCGAGGGCATCGGCGCCGCCGTGGTGTCGATCCCGAGCTTCGAACTGTTCGAGGCGCAGGACGACGCCTACAAGGCCTCCGTGCTCGGAAGCGGCGTCCGCGTCGCGGTCGAGGCCGCCATCCGTCAGGGCTGGGACCGCTGGCTCGGCTATCCGGGCGCCACGGCCGTCGCCTTCGTCGGCATGAGCGGCTTCGGCGAGTCGGCCCCCTATCAGGAACTCTACAAGCACTTCGGCATCACCGCCGAGGCTGTTGTCGCCGCGGCGAAGGCGCGCTTGTAATCGAATTGCCGCCCCGGACTTCGGTCCGGGGCCGGGAGTGACCGCCCCAAGCCGTTCGGTTCGGGGTCGGGGAATGCCAGACTGGAGGAAAACAATGGCTGTTCGGGTAGCGATCAACGGTTTTGGCCGTATCGGCCGTCTGGTTCTGCGGGCCATCTACGAGAGCGGCCGCAACGACGTGGAGGTCGTGGCGATCAACGACCTGGCCGACCTCAAGGCCAACGCCCACCTGCTGAAGTACGACAGCGTCCACGGCCGTTTCCCCGGCACGATCGAGACCCGCGACGGCGAGCTGATCGTCAACGGCCACTCGATCAAGGTCGTGCAGGAGCGTGACCCGGCCAAGCTGCCGTGGAAGGATCTGGGCATCCAGATCGCCATGGAATGCTCGGGCATCTTCACCAAGCGCGCCGACGCCGCCAAGCATCTGGAAGCGGGTGCGGAGAAGGTGCTGATCTCCGCCCCGGCCACCGACGAGGACATCACGGTGGTCTACGGCGTCAACCACGACCAGCTCAAGGCCGATCACCGCATCGTCTCGAACGCGTCGTGCACGACGAACTGCCTGGCCCCGGTGGCCTTCGTGCTGAACAACCTGATCGGCATCGAGAAGGGCTTCATGACGACGATCCACTCCTACACGGGGGATCAGCGCATCGTCGACACCAACCACAAGGACCTGCACCGCGCCCGCGCCGCGGCGTTGAACATGATCCCGACCTCGACCGGGGCCGCCAAGGCGGTGGGCAAGGTGCTGCCCGAGTTGAAGGGCAAGCTGGACGGCACCGCCATGCGCGTGCCGACGCCCAACGTCTCGGTCGTCGACTTCAAGTTCACCGCCAAGCGCGCCACCTCGGTGGAGGAGATCACCAAGGCGATCGCCGAGGCCGCCAACGGCCCGCTCAAGGGCATCCTGGGCGCCTACACCGAGGATCTGGTCTCCACCGACTTCAACCACGACCCGCACAGCTCGATCTTCGCGCTGAACGAGACCAAGGTCATCGACGGCAACTTCGTCCGCATCATGACCTGGTACGACAACGAGTGGGGCTTCTCCAACCGCATGAGCGACACCGCCGTCGCCATGGCCAACGCCAAGTAAGCCACCCGCGGCTTGCGGCCAAAGAGAAAGGGCGCCCTGAACGGGGCGCCCTTTTTCATGTCCGTCATCCTGTTCGCCGGCGTGTTTCCCGCCGGAATTCGGTCACCCCGCCTTGACGGCATTGATGCCCGTGGCCTGCGCCAGTTGATCGGCGACCCAGGCTGCGACGCTCTTGCCTTCGCGTTCCGCACAGGTGGCGATGGCGCGGTGGAGCATCGGATTGACGCGGATGGCGAGCTTGCCCGAATAGGGCTGCTCGGTGTTGCCCGCCATGTCGCAAGCCATCGCCAGATAATCGTCCACAGCCTCGCGGAAGGCCCTGCGCAGCTCATCGACCGAGCGGCCGGTGAAGGTGATGCCGTCGCGCGTGTTGATGACGGCGCCGACGAAGATGCCGGCATCGTCGTCGAAATCGATCTGGGCCTTGTAGCCCTTATAGTCCATCATCGGCGGCGACCCCAGGGATGCGTGGGGTGGAAGGATAGCCTCGCCTCCGCCCCGGCGGTTTGACCTGCCTCAATTCCCGGCATAGGGATGGGGAAATGCCCACTCGGATTTTCCCGTCATGACCGCCATGCCCGCGCATAACCGCCCCATCCGCATCCACGGCCTGAACGACGCCGACGCCGCCTGCGCCGTTGCGACGGACCTCGGCGTTCCCCTTCTGCTGGTCAGCGCACCCGGTGCGGCGGCCTCCGCCGGGGCCGGCTGGTTTCGCGAGGTTGTCGCCCGCGCCACTGCCCGGCATCCATCGGTTGTGATGACCGCGGTGCTTGACTGCGCCGACCGGCCCGGCGATGCCCTGGGCGCGTTGTCCGCCGGGATCGGTGCGATCCTGTTCACCGGGCGGGTGGACGTCGCGGAGCGGCTGGGCGACATCGCCGCGCAGCGCGGCGCCCGCCTGCTGACGGCGCTTCCCATCGCCCTCGACCTACGCGGTGCCCGCGATCCCTGGCGCGCCTGCCGGAACTGGCTAAGCGGGCAAGACAATGGCCATGTCACGGAATAGTCTCAAGGCGATACCGCTTTTTCCCCAAATCCGCACGATCAAAAGTGGTGTATGGTGATTTCATCATCACGATGCGGTACCACCCCCATGACCACGACCACGCCTTTGCGGCCCCAGGCGGACGCCACACCGCTGAAGGGCGAGGACTCCGCCCCGCTCCATCCGGAGAGGCCGGACGGGCTTCCGCGCGGCGCGCGCTTTCCCGCGCCTCAGGTGGAGAAGATCCGCGGCGCCCGGCTCCTCGTCGTCTGGGCCGGCCTGGCCGCCGGGGCGTGGGCCGTGGCGGTGGGGGCGGGCTACGGCCTCTACATCATCGTCCAATTCGTGCTGTGACAACAAAAGGCTGTTGCGCGACGTTCGCCTCGCCTTTGGGAGAATTCCGGATCCGACCTCTCGGATAGGCCCTTTTGGCGCCGCGGGAGGCCGCGTTACACCCCTGCCGACGTTGCAAAGAGTCCCGCGCTGGGCTATGAGGGCCGCATTTCCGACAGAAACCCCAAGGGGAAGAGCCAGATGAAGCTCACTCGTCGTGTTAAGGAAATTCTTGCGAACTACGAAAGCGACACCCCGGGCGTCAAGGCCAACCTTGCGCGCATTCTTATGGAAGGCAAGTTGGGCGGCACCGGCAAGCTGGTGATCCTCCCCGTCGACCAGGGCTTCGAGCACGGCCCGGCGCGCAGCTTCGCGCCGAACGAGCCGGGCTACGACCCGCACTACCATTACCAGCTCGCCATCGACGCCGGCTGCAACGCCTATGCCGCGCCGCTGGGCTCGCTGGAGGCCGGCGCCTCGACCTTCGCCGGCTCGATCCCGCTGATCCTCAAGATGAACAGCGCCAACAGCCTGTCGCGCCAGAAGGAGGACGCCGATCAGGCGGTGACCGCCTCGGTGCAGGACGCGCTGCGCCTCGGCTGCTCGGCCATCGGCTTCACGATCTACCCCGGCTCGGACGCCATGTACGACCAGTACGAGGAGATCCGCGAGCTGTCGAAGGAGGCCAAGTCGGTCGGCCTGCCCACCGTCCTGTGGTCCTACCCGCGCGGCGGCACGATCTCCAAGGAGGGCGAGCTGGCCATCGACGTGATCGGCTACGCCGCCCACATGGCCGCGCTGCTCGGCGCCCACATCATCAAGGTGAAGCTGCCGTCGGCCCATCTGGAGCAGGCGGAGGCCAAGAAGGTCTACGAGTCCAAGAACATCCCGATCGCCACCCAGGCCGACCGCGTCCGCCACATCATGCAGTGCGCCTTCAACGGCCGCCGCATCGTGGTCTTCTCGGGCGGCGCCACCAAGGGCGAGGACGCGGTGTTCGAGGACGCCCGCGCGATCCGCGACGGCGGCGGCAACGGCTCGATCATCGGCCGCAACGCCTTCCAGCGCCCGCGCGAGGATGCTTTGAAGCTGCTCGACCGGATCATGAAGATCTACCAGGGCAAAGAGTAAGGATCGCCTCGGGTGACCGAAACCGCCTGCCGGCTCTACCTCGTGACGCCGCCGGCCGTGGAGCCGGCGGCGTTCGCGCCGAAACTGACCGAAGCGCTGGACGCGGGCGACGTCGCCTGCGTCCAGTTGCGTTTGAAGGATTGCTCCGATGACGCCGTGCGCCGGGCCTGCGACGCCCTGCGCCCGATCGCCCAGGACCGCGGGGTGGCCTTCATCCTGAACGACCACCCCGAACTGGCCCGCGAGACCGGCTGCGACGGCGTGCATGTCGGGCAGAAGGACACGCCCTACGCCCAGGCGCGGCGGATCGTCGGCAACGACGCCATCGTCGGGGTGACCTGCCACGACAGCCGCCATCTCGCCATGGAAGCGGGCGAGGCCGGGGCCGATTACGTCGCCTTCGGCGCCTTCTTCCCCACCACCACCAAGGACGCCGAATTCAAGGCGGAGCCGGAGCTGCTCCGGTGGTGGTCGGAGCTGATGGAGGTCCCCTGCGTCGCCATCGGCGGCATCACCCAGGAGAATTGCGGGCCGCTGGTGACCGCCGGGGCCGATTTCCTGGCCGTGGTCGGCGCCGTGTGGAACCATCCCGATGGGCCGGGCGCCGCCGTGAAGGCGTTCAACGCCGCCATCGCCGCGGCCGAAGGGTAACGAAGGCCGCCGCCGGATCATGGACCTTCTTTCCATCGAGACGCTGTCCGCGCTGTTCGCGGTCGGCCTTGTCGCGGGCTTCGTCGACGCCATCGCCGGGGGCGGCGGGCTTCTGACCCTCCCCGCCCTGCTCTGGGCCGGCCTGTCGCCCGCGCAGGCGCTGGCGACGAACAAGCTGCAATCCAGCTTCGGCTCGCTCTCCGCCGCGGTGAAGTTCACCTGCGGTGGCGAGGTCAAGCCGCGCGACATGGCGGTGATGATCGCCTGCACCTTCGCCGGCTCCGCGGCGGGCGCCATCATTGTCCAGATGATCGATCCGGGATTCCTGCGCAACGTCATCCCGGTGCTGCTGATCGGCATCGCCATCTGGCTGCTCGTCTCCCCGAAAGCCGGAGAGATCGACGCGCAGCAGCGCATCGGAGAGCGCGGCTTCGCCCTGCTCGCCGGGACGGGGATCGGCTTCTACGACGGCTTCTTCGGGCCGGGCACCGGTACCTTCTTCGCGATCGCCTTCGTCTCGCTGCTCGGCTTCAACCTGCGCAAGGCGACCGCCCATACGAAGGTGCTGAACTTCACCAGCAACATCGCCGCGTTGCTGTTCTTCCTGGCCGGCGGGCAGATCGCCTGGCTGGCCGGGCTGCTGATGGGGGTGGGCCAGATGATCGGCGCGCAGATCGGCGCGCACATGGTCATCCGCAACGGCGCGGCCATCGTGCGGCCCATGCTGGTCGTCGCCTCCATCGCCATCACGGCGAAGCTGATCTGGACGGACGCCCAGAGCGTGATCGGCGCGGGCATGGCCATGGTCGCCGGCTGGCTGGGCTGAGCACCTTCTGATTCCCACATTTCCAGCCCGCGGCGAATCGACCGTGGCGGGCATTTCCCTGTCCAAAGCGTATCTTCGGACGCATGGTTTGTTGGTCCAACATTTTTTCAGCAGGTCCACTTTACGTTAACGTCAATGTGTGTATCATTGCGTCAAATAACGAAATTGGGGAGAAACGCATGTCCAATTGGTCACTGAAGGGGAACCTGCTCGTCGCCGCCGCGGCCGTCGCCATTGCGGCCCCGCTGCCGGCCGGCGCAGCCGGTTATCTGCTGAAGGAACAGAGCGCCTCCGGTCAGGGCACCTCCTTCGCAGGCGCCACCGCCAACGGCATGGGCGACGCCACCGCGCTGTTCTTCAACCCGGCAGCGCTGGGCAGCATCGAGGGGAATCAGGCGGTCGGCGTGCTGAGCGGCGTGTTCCCGACCTCGAAGACCAGCAACGCCCGCGGCACCCGCGCCACGCGGCTGGGCGGCAGCACCATCCTGGGCACCTCCGACCCCGGCGACATCGGCATGGACGCGGTGATTCCGTCGGGCTATCTGGCCTACACGGTGTCGCCGGACGTGAAGCTGGGCCTCGCCATCACCGCGCCCTGGGGCCTGTCCACCGACTATCCGGAAAGCTGGACCGGCCGTTACCACGGCATCCATTCCAGCCTGCTGACGATCAACATCTCCCCGACCGTGTCCTACCGGCTGATGCCGGACCTGACCATCGCTGGCGGCCTGCAGCTCCAATACGCCAAGGCCCGGCTGAGCCAGGCGGTGGATTTCGGCTCCATCCTGGCGGCCACCGGCGTCCCCATCGCGCCCGGCTCGCGCGATGGCGTGGGCGAGGTCAAGGGCGACAGTTGGGGCTTCGGATTCACCGCCGGCATGCTGTACGAGCCGGTCAAGGGCACCCGCTTCGGCGTCTCCTACCGTTCCTCCGTCTTCCACGAACTGGACGGCGATTCGAAGTTCGAAGGCGTTCCCGCCGTCCCGGCGCTGCGCGCCAGCTTCGCCAATTCGCCGGTGCGGGCCAAGGTCGCCACGCCGGACATCATCTCCTTCGGCGCCTATCACGAGCTGACCAGTTCCTTCGCCGTGATGGCCGACGCGCAGTGGACCAACTGGTCGCGCTTCAAGGAGCTGCGCATCCGCTACCGCAACCCGCTGCGCACCGACACGGTGACCGACGAGAACTGGGACGACTCCTGGTTCTTCGCGCTGGGCGCCGCCTACAAGTGGAACGAAAAGCTGACCCTGCGCTTCGGCGTGGCCTATGACCAGACCCCGGTCACCGACCAGTACCGCACGCCGCGCATTCCGGACGAGGACCGTTACTGGGTGTCGATCGGCGCCGGCTACCAAGTCACCGACAACATCCGGACCGACATCGGCTACAGCCACATCTTCGCCAACAAGGCCAAGATCGACCTGCGCGACAACCTGACGGGCAGCGACGCCTTCCGCGGCAACCTGTCCGCCGACTACAAGGCCCATGTGGACGTGATCGCGCTCCAGACCAAGATCACCTTCTGATCCGCACCCCGGTGGAGCGCGCGGGCGCCGCCCGTTCGCTCCACCGTCCCCGCCTCTTGTCCATCGCGGCGTCCGTGCTAGGCTTTTCCCCAATCAAGAACCCGTCCCGGGAGAGGAATCCGCATGGCCGACACCTTCACCGCCTTCGTCATCGAGGACGCCGACGGCAAGCCCAAAGGGGGCTTCAAGCCGCTGAGCCTGACCGACCTGCCCGACCATGACGTGCTGGTCGAGGTCGCCTTCTCCACCCTGAACTACAAGGACGGCCTCGCCGTGTCCGGCAAAGGCCGGATCGCCCGCAAGCTGCCGATGGTCGCCGGCATCGACCTTGCCGGCACGGTCGTGGAATCGCGCTCCGCCGACTGGAAGGCCGGCGACAAGGTGATCGTCAACGGCTGGGGCCTGTCGGAAACCCAGTGGGGCGGCTACAGCCGGTTCCAGCGCGTGAAGCCGGAATGGCTGACCCGCCTGCCCGACGTCTTCTCGCCGGAAGAGGCGATGGGCATCGGCACCGCCGGCTACACCGCGGCGCTCTGCGTCGACGCGCTGGAGGATTGGGGCACGATCCAGCCCGGCGGCAAGGAGGTTCTGGTCACCGGAGCGGCCGGCGGCGTCGGTTCCGTCGCGGTCGCCCTGCTCGCCAAGGCCGGCTATCCGGTCACCGCTTCCACCGGACGGCCCGAAACCCACGAATATCTGTCCGGCCTGGGCGCCACCGGCTTCATCGACCGCGCCGCCCTTCAGGAGAAAGGTCCGCCGCTCCAGAAGGAACGCTGGGCCGGCGGCGTCGATTCGGTGGGCGGCATCACGCTGGTCAACGCCCTGTCGCAGACCGTCTGGGGCGGCGCCATCGCCGCCTGCGGGCTGGCGGGCAGCGCCGACCTGCCCGGAACGGTCCTGCCGCACATCCTGCGCAGCGTCACGCTGATCGGCGTCGATTCGGTCGCCGCCCCGGCGGCGCGGCGCGAACGCGCCTGGGCGCGGCTGGCCCGCGACCTCGACAAGGACCACCTGAAGGCGATGTACACGGTGGAGCCGATGTCGAAGCTGCCGGAACTGGCCGGCCGGATCCTCGCCGGTCAGGTGCGCGGCCGCGTGGTGATCGACGTCACCGCCTGATGACACCGGCGCCGGTGGCGGACGGGGTCAGCCCCCCGCCACCGGCAGCCACAGCACCTCGTCGATGCGCTCCGCCCCGCTGCACAGCATGACCAGCCGGTCGAAGCCCAGCGCGATGCCGCTGCACTCCGGCATGCCGTGCTCCAGCGCGGCGAGGAAATCCTCGTCCACCGGAAAGCGGTCGCCGTAAATCCGCTCCTTCAGGTCCATATCCGCCTCGAAGCGGGCGCGCTGGGCGCGGGCGTCGGTCAGTTCGCCGAAGGCGTTGGCGAGTTCCAGGCCGCAGGCGTACAGCTCGAACCGCTCGGCCAGCCGCGGGTCCTCCGGCTTGGGGCGCGACAGGGCGGCCATGCAGACGGGGTAATCGATCAGCACGCAGGGTACGCCCGCGCCGAGATGCGGCTCGATCCGGTCGAACATGATGCGGAAGACGATGTCCTCCCAGCGGTCGCCGTCGTGCGGATTGATGCCGATGCGCCGCGCCAGGGCGGCCAGCGGGGCCGGGTCGGGGTCGTGGCTGCCGTCGAAGGTCTCCAGCAGGTCGATCCCGGCATACTCCCGGAAGGCGTCCTGCACGGTCAGCACCCGCCACTCCTTGAAGGGATCGCAGGTCATGCCGCGGAAGTCGAATCGCGTCCGCCCGGCGGCGACGGCGGCCTCGCGCACCAGATCCTCGCAGTCGCGGATCAACGTCCGGTAGCCCTCCCCCGCCCGGTACCATTCGAGCATGGAGAATTCCGGCGCGTGGGTGGCTGACCGCTCGCCGTTCCGGAAGACGTGGGCGATCTGGTAGATGCGCGGCAGCCCGGCCACCAGCAGCTTCTTCATGGCGAATTCGGGGCTGGTGTGCAGGTGCAGCCGCAGCCGGTCGTCGGGGTGCGGCCCCACCAGTTCCGTCGCGAAGGCCTGGAGATGCGGCTCCATCCCTGGCGAAACCTGGAGCGCCGGGGTGTCCACCTCCAGGAAGGCGTTCTCCTCGAAGAAGCGGCGGACGGCGCCCAGCACGCGGCCGCGCACGGCCAGATGGGGGCGGCGGCGGGCGAAGCTCTCGGGGGCCCAGGACGGCGTGACGGGGGACATGATGGCCTTCACTGACGGGGTAATGGTGCTGCTTAGCAGAGTGGCAACGGCGGCGAAAACGGACAAAGAAGGCACGGAACGCCGATTGAGCCCCGCCCGGCGTTGCCACCGGCCCGGCAAGCTGCTAGGTTCCGCGCCGCCTGTCTCCTGGAAATCACGAGTATGTCATGAAGGTCAACGCCAACACGATGCGTCCCGGCCATGTGCTGGAGCATAACGGGAAGCTCTGGGTCATCACGAAGACCGCCATCGTCCAGCCCGGCAAGGGCGGCGCCTTCATCCAGCTTGAAATGAAGGATGTGCGCACCGGCAACAAGTCGATCGAGCGCTTCCGCACCCAGGAGACGGTCGAGCGCGCCCGCCTGGACGAGCACGAGATGACCTTCCTGTTCGCCGAAGGCGACAGCTACACCTTCATGGACAAGGAAAGCTACGAGCAGACCGCCATCCCCGGCGAGATCATCGGCGACCAGAAGGTGTTCCTGCAGGACGGCATGGAAGTCACCGTGCAGTCCTTCGAAGGCGCGCCGCTCGGCGTCGAGATCCCCGGCAAGGTCACCCTGCAGATCACCGAGGCCGACCCGGTGGTGAAGGGCCAGACGGCCTCCTCCTCCTACAAGCCGGCGAAGCTGGAGAACGGCGTGTCGATCCTGGTGCCGCCGCACATCGAGTCGGGCACCCGCGTCGTCGTCGACACCCAGACCGGCGAGTATGTCGAGCGCGCCAAGGACTGACCGTCCTGGCTGAATTTTCTGCGCACCGGCTCTCGCTTAAGGCGGGGGCCGGTGTATTCTTTTTCCGGTTCCGCACGAGATAAAGCACGCCCATGGCCACCCGCTCCGCCCTTATCAACGTGATGGTCCGCGCCGCCGAAAAGGCGGCCCGCGGCCTTGTCCGCGACTTCGGCGAGGTCGAGCACCTCCAGGTGTCGCGCAAGGGCCCGGCGGACTTCGTGTCCGCCGCCGACATGAAGGCGGAAAAGCTGCTGCGCGAAGAGCTGCAGAAGGCCCGCCCGGATTTCGGCTTCCTCATGGAGGAGACGGGCGCCAGCAAGGGCAGCGACCCGACCGCCCGCTGGATCGTCGATCCGCTGGACGGCACCACCAACTTCCTGCACGGCATCCCGCACTGGGCGATCTCCATCGCCGCGGAAAAGAACGGCGAGATCGTCGCCGGCGTCGTCTACGAGCCGGTGCACGACCAGATGTTCTGGGCCGAGAAGGGTCAGGGCGCCTTCCTGAACCACCAGCGCCTGCGCGTGTCGGAGCGCCGCAACCTCGCCGACGCGGTGATCGCCACCGGCATCCCCTTCAAGGGCCGCGGCGACCATGCCGGCTTCCTGGTGGAGGCCGAGGCCCTGATGAAGGAAGTGGCGGGTATCCGCCGCTTCGGCGCCGCCTCGCTCGACCTCGCCTACGTCGCGGCGGGCCGCTACGACGGCTACTGGGAGCGCGGTCTCGCCCCCTGGGACGCCGCGGCCGGCCAGCTTCTGGTGACCGAGGCCGGCGGCTTCGTCGGTGAGATCGGCGGCGGGCGCAACCCGGTGTTCGGCGGCACGATCCTGGCGGCCAACGCCCACTTCCACCTGCCGATCGCCAAGATCCTGCGCGGTGCGACGGAACGCAAGGTGCGCTCCGCTCCCGCCGGGGCGGCGGACGCCGGGCAGGGCTGACCTCCGGCCGAGCCATAAGCCCTTCATGACGTTGGGGTAGCAGGGGCCGCGCTTTGGTGGGGAAACACGCCGCGCGGCCCAAAGGGCGTTGTCCCTACGCCGATCGAAGGGCTATGGTACCAACGCTTTTCCGTGTCACTGGGAACAACGCGCTGGTCACCATGAGGATTGTCGGACGCATGAGCCGTTCTCCAAACGCCCCCGTCGGGCAGCGGGCTCCCTTGCGCGTCCTCTCCGCCGCCACGGCCGTGGCTCTGTCCCTGACCGTGACCGCCTGCTCCTCGCCGGGCACCGCGCCGCCCCCAACCAGCGCCGCCGCCCCAGCCCCGGCCAACGCCGCCAATGCAGGTGGCCTGACGCTGGAGAACGCGCAGCCGCTGCCGATCCCGCCGCGGCCCGATATCTTCCCGCCGCCGGCCCCGCCGGCCCCGCCGGTCTTCCGGGCTCCGACCCTGATGACGGCGCCGGATCTGCCGCAGATGTCGGTCGGCCCGACCCCGCCGCCGCCGGCCCTGCCGGAAGGCGCGCCGCCGGTCCCGGCCTCCAACCGGCCGGCGGCACCTCCGCCGCCCGACCGGACGCAGACCGCCGCCCTGCCGCCGCCGACTCCGAAAGCGCCCGCGGCGCCGGC
The DNA here is from genome assembly GCF_022023855.1 of Azospirillum brasilense. NCBI lineage: Bacteria > Pseudomonadati > Pseudomonadota > Alphaproteobacteria > Rhodospirillales > Azospirillaceae > Azospirillum > Azospirillum brasilense. The sequence continues at coordinate 2,026,197 of NZ_CP059449.1, read as the reverse complement.
CCTGCCCCGGATGGAGCCGTTGACGGTGCTGTTCGACGGCACCGCCACCGCTTTGCCCGAACCGGCCCAGACGCGTCTGGACACCATTGCGGAGCGCCTGAACGCCAATCCGCAGCTTCGCCTGCAAATCCGCTCCTACGCCAGCGGCACGCCGGAGACGGCGCGCGAGGCGCGGCAGCTGTCGCTGGCCCGCGCGCTGGCCGTGCGCGAACGGCTGGGGACCGCCGGCATCGCCAGCACGCGCGTGGACATCCGCGCGATGGGCATGGAGGCGGCCGGCGGCGCGCCGGACCGGCTGGACGTGGAGTTCCTGAACCAGTGAGCTGCTCTCTGTAACCCGTACAGCCTGCCCCTTCCCCTGGACGAGAGTGCCCATGGCCGCCATCGCCCCGTCGTCCCAGCCTCTTGAGGAGCCTTCCCCGATGACGCGCCCGGAGCGCTTCCTGACACGGATGATCCTCTTCCTGGTGGTCGTGGGAAGCGTGACGGCCTTGCTGTTCCCGGCCCTGCGCGCCGCCTTCATGAACAACCCGGCGCTGAACGGGCTGATCCTCGGCACGCTGCTCGCCGGTATCCTGTTCATCTTCCGCCAGGTGCTGATGCTGCGCCCCGAGGTGGCGTGGCTGGAGCATTTCCAGTCCGGAAACCCGGCCGTCGCCGCGCCGGAACCGGTGCTGCTCGCCCCGATGGCGCGCATGCTGCGGGAACGGCGCGGGCGGCTGACCCTGTCGGCGCTGTCGATGCGCTCGCTGCTCGACGGCATCGCCTCGCGGCTGGACGAGTCGCGGGAGCTGTCGCGCTACCTGATCGGTCTGCTGATCTTCCTCGGCCTGCTCGGCACCTTCTGGGGCCTGCTGCACACCGTGCAGTCGGTCGGCTCGGTCATCGGCGGCCTGTCGGTGCAGGGCGGCGATGTTGGGGCGATGTTCAGCAACCTCCAGCACGGGCTCGAAGCGCCGCTGACCGGCATGGGCACGGCCTTCAGCTCCTCGCTGTTCGGTCTGGCGGGGTCGCTGGTGCTGGGCTTCCTGGAGCTTCAGGCCAGCCAGGCGCACAACCGCTTCTTCCAGGACGTCGAGGACTGGCTTTCCGGCGCCACCCGCCTCTCCAGCGGGGCGGGCGGCAGCCTGGAGACCGGCGACCAGTCGATGCCGGCCTATCTGACGGCGCTTCTGGAGCAGACGGCGGAGAACCTCGATTCGCTCCAGCGCACCGTCGCCACCGCCGAGGAAGGCCGCCGCTCGGCCAACGCCAATCTGATGGCGCTGACCGAACGGCTGAGCACGCTGACCGACCAGATGCGCGCCGAACAGCAGCTTCTCCTGCGGCTGGGCGAGAGCCAGCTGGAGATGAAGGGACTGCTCGACCGGCTGTCCGACGCGGCCATCGGCGGCTTCGACGACGCCTCGCGCCAGCATCTGCGCAACATGGACATCTACCTCGCCCGCATGGTCGAGGAGTCGTCCACCGGCCGGGTCCAGGCGGTGCAGGAGATCCGCAGCGAGATCAAGCTGTTGGCCCGCACCATCGCCGCCCTGGCCGAAGAATCGGAACAGCGCTGATCGGAACAGCGCTGACGCCTACCCCCTGTCCGTCCGGAGGGACACCCCGCCATGCCCAGCATCAGCCGCCGCAACGGCCACCGCGAGGCCAGCGCATGGCCCGGATGGGTGGACGCGCTGTCGTCCCTCGTCATGGTGGTCATCTTCCTGCTGATGATCTTCGTCGTCGCCCAGTTCTACATGGCGACCGCCCTGACCGGGCGTGACGAGCAGCTCGGCAGCCTGAACCGCAAGGTGGCGGAGCTGAACGACCTGCTGGCTCTGGAGCGGGACGCCAACGCCGACCTCCGCATCAACGTCGCCCAGCTCTCGGCGGAGCTTCAAGGCTCCGTGGTGGCGAGGGACACCATGACCGGCCGCATCGCCATGCTCCAGGGCGACCTCGACCACGCCACCCGCGCGGCGGAGGAGTTGCAGCGCACGATCCGCGCCGACAAGGAAACCATCGAGCTGAAGCTGGCCGAAGCCGCCAGCCTCCAGGCCGATCTGAAGGCATTGCGCGAAGCCCGGACCAAGCTGGAGGGCGAGCTGGCCGCCGCCGCCGCGCAGCAACGCCTGTCCGAGGAGCAGCGCCTAGCCCTGCTGGCCGAGCTGGGCGGGGAGCGCGACCGTTCCAAGGCGCTGGAAACACGGCTCGCCAGCGCCGACGAGAAGACGATGCTCGCGCAGAAGGACATCGAGAAGCGCGATATCCGAATCACTGAGTTGATGGCTTCCCTGTCCGCCGAGCAGGGCGCGACTGGCAAGGCGAACGAGCAGGTCGACCTGCTGAACCGGCAGATGGCCGCCTTGCGCGAGCAACTCGCCCGCATCGGCGCCGTTCTGGAAATCTCGGAGAAGAAGGCGGAGGAGCAGCAGGTCCAGATCGCCGAACTCGGCTCGCGGCTGAACCAGGCGCTGGCCGCCAAGGTACAGGACCTCGCCCGCTACCGCTCCGAGTTCTTCGGGCGGGTGCGCGAGGCTCTGGGCAACCGGCAGGACGTTCGCATCGTCGGCGACCGCTTCGTCTTCCAGTCGGAGCTGCTGTTCCCCTCCGGCTCCGCGACTCTGGAGGAAGCCGGCAAGCAGCGGCTGGCGGAACTGGCGCGCACGCTGATCGAGATCGGCCGGACCATCCCACCGGACATCAACTGGGTGCTGCGCGTGGACGGCCACACCGACGCGCGCCCGGTGCGCATCCAGTTCGCCTCGAACTGGGAGCTGTCGGCGGCGCGCGCGATCTCGGTGGTGAAGTATCTGATCGACCAGGGAATTCCGGCGGACCGTCTGGCCGCCGCCGGCTTCGGCGAGTATCAGCCGCTCGACCCCGGCACCAGCGACGAGGCGCTGGCGCGGAATCGGCGGATCGAGGTGAAGCTGGACCAGCGGTGAGGGTCGCGTTGCCCCCACCCTAACCCTCCCCCGCTGCGCAGGGGAGGGAACTCCGCCGCCTCCGCAATCAATCCCTCCCCTGCGCAGCGGGGGAGGGAGGGACCCACGAAATGGGAGGGTGGGGGCAAGTGCGCCCTACTCCGCCGCGACCGTCTCCGGCTCCACCGCCGGGCTCCACCGCAGCACCGGCTTGCGGGCGGCGGCGGTCTCGTCCAGGCGGCGGCGCGGGGTCAGGCGCGGGGCGCCCTGGAAATAGGCCACGTCGCCGGACTTGGCCCGCTCCGCCAGCGCGCGCAGGGCGGTGACGAACTGGTCCAGGCTGGCCTTCGACTCGGTCTCGGTCGGCTCGATCAGCAGGGCGCCGTGCACGACCAGCGGGAAGTACATGGTCATGGGGTGGAAGCCCTCGTCGATCAGCGCCTTGGCGATGTCGAGCGTGGTCACCCCCGTGCCCTTCAGGAAGCGGTCGTCGAACAGGCATTCGTGCATGCACGGCCCGTCGAAGGAGGGCGTCATCACGTCCTGAAGACGGGCCAGCAGGTAGTTCGCGTTCAGCACCGCGTCGTTCGCCACCTGTCGCAGACCGTCGGCGCCGTGGCTCATCATGTAGGCGAGCGCGCGGACGAACATGCCCATCTGGCCGTGGAACGCCTTCATCCGCCCGAAGGCCGGACCGTCGCCGGCCTGCTCAACCAGACGGAAGGCACCGTCCTTGTCCTGCACCACGTAGGGCACCGGGACGAAGGGGGCCAGCGACTCCGCGAAGACCACCGGGCCGGAACCCGGACCGCCGCCGCCGTGCGGCGTGGAGAAGGTCTTGTGCAGGTTGATGTGCATCACGTCGATGCCGAGGTCCGCCGGGCGCACCCGCCCGACGATGGCGTTGAAGTTGGCGCCGTCGCAGTAGAAATAGGCGCCCGCCGCGTGGACCGCTTCGGCGATGGTGATGATGTCGCGCTCGAACAGCCCGCAGGTGTTCGGGTTGGTCAGCATCAGGCCGGCCACGTCGGGGCCGAGCTTGGCCTTCAGCGCCTCCAGATCGACGCGCCCGTCCTCGGTCGCCGGGATCGCCTCGACCGTGTAGCCGCAGGCGGCGGCGGTCGCCGGGTTGGTGCCGTGGGCGCTTTCCGGGACGAGGATCCTGGTGCGGCCCTTATCGCCCTTGGCGTCATGGGCGGAGCGGATCGCCATGATGCCGCACATCTCGCCGTGCGCGCCAGCGGCCGGGGCCAGCGTCACCGCCGCCATTCCGGTCAGCGTGGCGAGCCAGCGGCCCAGCTCCGCCATCAGCTCCAGCGCCCCCTGCACCGTGCTTTCGGGCTGGAGCGGGTGCACGTCGGCGAAGCCCGGCAGCCGAGCCATCTTCTCGTTGAGGCGCGGGTTGTGCTTCATCGTGCAGGAGCCCAGCGGGTACAGGCCGCTGTCGATGGCGTAGTTCTTCTGCGACAGGCGGGTGTAGTGGCGGACCACCTGCGGCTCGGCGAGGCCCGGCAGGCCGATCCGGCCGCGCGGCTTGACGGCACCCAGACGCGAGCCCACCGCCGGGACCTCCGGCAGGTCGACGCCGCAACGCCCGGCGCTGTCCTGTTCGAAGATCAACGGCTCTTCGATCTGGAGACCGCGGTTGCCGGTGACGGTCTGCGGAACGGCGCTGTCCGAATTCTGGATGCCCCCGGAGATATGAGTCGGGCGACCCTGGTTGTTCATGCTCATCACAGAACCTCGGCGAGGGCGGTGGCGAAGGCGTCCATGTCGGACTCGGTGTTGGTCTCGGTGGCGGCCACGATCAGCAGGTCGTCGAGCCCGCCGCCAAACAGGCGGGAGGCCGGAACGCCGCCCAGGATGCCGCGCCGCGCCAGAGCCTCCACAACCTCCGCCGCGGGCTTCGGCAGCTTCACGGTGAATTCGTTGAAGAAGCTGCCGTTGACGATTTCAACGCCCGTCACCGCGGCCAGCTTGTCGGCCAGTTGGACGGCCTTGGCGTGGTTGATCTCGGCGAGCCGGGTGAAGCCTTCCTCCCCCAGCAGGCTGAGGTGGATGGAGAAGGCCAGCGCGCACAGGCCGGAGTTTGTGCAGATGTTCGAGGTCGCCTTCTCACGGCGGATGTGCTGCTCGCGGGTGGAGAGCGTCAGCACGAAGCCGCGCCGCCCGTCGGCGTCCACCGTCTGGCCGCAGAGGCGGCCTGGCATCTGGCGGACCAGCTTCTCCTTCACCGCGAACAGACCGACATAGGGGCCGCCGAAGTTCAGTGCGTTGCCCAGAGACTGGCCTTCGGCCGCCACGATGTCGGCGCCCATCTCACCCGGCGGGGTCAGCAGGCCGAGCGACACGGCCTCCGTCACCACGACGATCAGCAGGGCGCCCTTGGCCTGGCAGGCCTTGCCCAGTTCCGTGTAATCGCGAACATGGCCGAAGACATCGGGGTTCTGCACGACGACGCAGGAGGTGTCGCCGTCGACCTCGGCCAGGAGATCCTCACCGCCGGCCGGGGCCGGCGGCATGACGACCGTCTCGAAGCCGATGAAGCGCGCGTCGGTCGTCGTGGTGTCGCGGTAATGCGGGTGCAGGCCGCCAGACAGCACGGCCTTCTTCCGCCGGGTGACGCGGTTGGCCATCATCACAGCTTCCGCGCAGGCGGTGGCGCCGTCGTACATGGATGCGTTGGCGACGTCCATGCCGGTCAGCAGAGAGACCTGGGTCTGGAACTCGAACAGGACCTGCAGCGTGCCCTGGCTCACCTCCGGCTGGTAAGGGGTGTAGGCGGTCAGGAACTCGCCGCGCTGCACCAGATGGTCCACCGTCGCCGGGATATGGTGGCGGTAGGCGCCGGCGCCGAGGAAGCTCGGCACGCTGCCGGCGGGCAGGTTCTTGCCCGCCATCGCCGACAGGGCGCGATCGACCTCAAGCTCGCCCATATGGTTGGACAGCCCCTTGATCGGGCCGGAGAGGCGGGCCGCCTCGGGCACGTCGCGGAACAGCTCGTCCACCGACGGCACGTCGATGGCCTCCAGCATGGAGCGCCGGTCGGCCTCGGTCAGGGGCAGGTAACGCATCTCAGGCTTGCCCTTCCACGAAGGCCTTGTAGGAGGCTTCGTCCATCAGCCCGTCCAGCTCCGACGGGTTGCTGAGGCGCAGCTTGAAGAACCAGCCGGTGGTCTCGGCCCCGGCGTTGACCAGCGACGGGTCGTTCTCCAGATCGGCGTTGGCTTCGATCACCTCGCCGGAGACCGGGGCGAACACGTCGCTGGCGGCCTTCACCGACTCCACGACGGCGGCTTCCTTGCCCTGGGTGAGCTGGCGGCCGACGTCCGGCAGCTCGACGAACACGACGTCGCCGAGCTGGTGCTGGGCGTGGTCGCTGACGCCGACGGTGCCGACGTCGCCCTCGACGCGGACCCACTCATGGTCCTTGGTGTACTTGATGGTCATGGTTGTCCCCTGTTCGCTCGGTGTTTGTTTGGTCAGCCGCGGTAGTAGCGCTGCGGCACGAAGGGCATGGCAGCGACCTTGGCGGCCAGCGGCTTGCCGCGGACCATGAGCTGGACCGGCGTGCCCACGGCGGCGTGCGCGCAGTCCACATAGCCCATGGCGACCGGGGCGGAGGCGGTGGGGCCGAAGCCGCCGCTGGTCACCTCGCCGATCTTGTGTCCGTCCGCGTCGCAGACGTCGGTGTGCTCGCGGGCCGGCTGGCGGCCTTCCGGCTGGAGGCCGACGCGGCGGCGCGGGGCGCCGTTGGCGAGCTGGTCCTTAATGATGGCGTAGCCGGGGAAGCCGCCCTCCTCCCGGCGGCGCTTGGACAGCGCCCATTCCAGGCCGGCTTCGACCGGAGTCGTCGTCTCGTCGATGTCGTGGCCGTAGAGGCAGAGCCCGGCCTCCAGGCGCAGCGAATCGCGGGCCCCCAGCCCGATGGCCTCGACCTCGTCCTCGGCCAGCAGGGCGCGGGCGATGGTCTCGGCGTCGGACTTGTCGCAGGAGATTTCGTAGCCGTCCTCGCCCGTGTAGCCGGAGCGGGTGATGATCACCGGGATGCCGTTGAAGGTGGCCGGCAGGTAGCTCATGAATTTCATGGTGGCCGCTTCGGGGATGAAGCGCCCGAGCACCGCCGCGGCCTCCGGCCCCTGCAGGGCCATCAAGGCGAGGTCGTCCAGCAGCTCCACCTCGGCCTTGCCCTTCAGACGCTCGCGCATGTGGGCGACGTCGTGGTCCTTGCGGGCGGCGTTGACGACCAGGAACAGGTGGTCGCCGGCGTTGGTGACCATCAGGTCGTCGAGGATGCCGCCCTGCTCGTTCAGGAACAGCGTGTAGCGCATGCGCCCGCGGGCCAGCCCCTTGATGTCGCCGGGAACCAGCGACTCCAGCGCGGCGGCCGGGTCCTCGCCGGTCAGGCGCACCTGCCCCATGTGCGACACGTCGAACAGCCCGGCCTTGGCGCGGGTGTGCTGGTGCTCCTTGAGGATGCCGAGCGGGTACTGCACCGGCATGTCGTAGCCGGCGAAGGGCACCATCTTGCCCTTCAGCTCCAGATGGAGGCTGTGCAGCGGCGTTTTCTTGGGGGACTCAGAAGCCTCGGTCACGCGGGTCCTCCGACATAGGGTCGCACAACCCGCGCCGGGATTGGCGCGAGTCCTGCCCCCTCTGTCCTGGACCTGAGAGATTCACCGGCGGGGTCCAACCCCCAACGACCGGTTTACTCCTTCGGTGAGCCGTCGCCCGCTGTGCGCGGACGGAGCTGCTTTCCAGAGTTGCCTTATCCCCCTTGCGGTCCTTTTGCCTGAGAGTTTCCGGGGCGGTTGCTCCTTCGGCGCCGCAGACCGGCATCCAGTGTCCTGGCCCCCGGCCCGCGATCTCTCCCGCGAGGGATCGTCGGCTTGTGCGATCTAACCTACCGAGACCTTTGGGAATGTCAATCAGCGCATGGATAAGCTTGGCCTCCGGCCTCAGGCTGACGACGGTGAGATGACCCCCATTTTCCGACCCCCCCCATATAGCGGGGATTAGGCGGTAAGGAGGACGCGGCGACGCAGTTTGAGCGTCCATACTGGCGCTTGATGAACTCCAGCTTGTTGATCGGATCTTCCGCCTGCCCACTGCTCCAGGCCATGGTAAGCGGCGTTTTGACTGGCGCGAGTCCTGCCCCACTCCGGTGGCGAAGGCCTTGACAGTTGGGAAGCCGCATCACTGCCCATCGCCGCGCGAAATGGGAGAACCGGGACTGGTCCGAGGCTGGCTTGTGGCGCCAAAGAAACCGGAGTTGCAAGGCCTGCGCGATTCTCGCTTGCGACTGCGGCCTCGCTTGGCTAACAAGCTCGCAATCTGCTATTCAATGGAGACAGTTCTTGGGAGACAGTTCTTGCATTTTTTATGAAAATGGCAGCGTAAACCGGTGCGAATAGCACCATGCAGTCAGTGGAGGATGCAAAGCATGATTCGAAAAATCAAAACAACAGTTAGACTCATTAGAAACTTGCAAAGACTCCCTGATATAGAGAACGATATTCAGAAGCTCAATACTGCCAATGGAGAAATAATAAATATTAATAATACATTATCAGAAAAATTGAGTATTTTAGACAATTCACTGGATCACAGGTTCAGAAAAGAAATTCTTAATGCCATTTCATCAAGACTCGATATAATTGAAAACCTTCAGCTTTCTCTCGCTAGAGATCTGCACGAATATACTCGCCCCTCAAGCATGCACAGAGAGAATATCAGAGCAGACTGGGAGGAATCTCCATACTACGATGATTGGGACAACGAGAAAGGCCTTACAGGATTCTGGGGGGAGGCCACCCCGTTTTTCCGACTATTTTCTGAGCTTGACTGCGACGTGGTCATGGACTTGGCGTGTGGACGCGGTCGTCATTCAGCTCAGATACTCCAATTGAGGTCGCCAACAGCGCTGTACTTAGTGGACATTAACAAAAGCAATATAGCCCATTGCCGCAAGCGCTTTGCTGGCGATGCAAGGGTTCATTGCTTCGTGAACGACGGGTGCAAGCTATCGCACATTGCCGACAATAGCCTGACAGCAATTATTTCGTACGACGCGATGGTCCACTTCGAATACGACGACGTCATTTCCTATATAAAGGAGTTCTCGCGCGTACTTTCCCCAGGAGGAAAAGCCCTCATCCACCACTCCAACAATGACAGGCAGCCTGGCAACACCTACCAAGAGAACCCTCACTGGCGCAACTTCATGTCCGCCCCACTTTTCAAACACGCGGCTATTCGCTCCGGTCTCAATGTAGTGGAGCAGGTTCTAATGGATTGGGGAGACTCTCCGATGGATAAGGATCTGGACTGCTTGTCACTCCTTGAAAAGCCGGCAGCATAACACGCTCTTAAAGTTCCCGGAAACGGCATACCAGCCGCTTCCGGGAATGATGCTTCCATCGACCTTTCTGGCCAGACGGCAGTGGTCCGAGTCGGTATGCCGCGACCGGTTGGGTGGGAACCAGCCCCCCAAGGGCGCCGTGGTCATCGTATCGTCCACCGCCAGCCAACTTCAGTCGATGCCGACCACAGCATCGATACCCCGGCATCAATTCACTCGCGAATACAGCGGAAGGCGAAGGCCTGCCACCGTTTGCCGGCCCGCAGGACTAAGCCCATGGCATCCATGGCCGCCCGTTCGGGAACTCGTGGATTGTGAAAGCCAAACAGGTGCGATGGGCACTTCGGCAGCAATGGCGTCATACGCTCCCAAATTTCGCCCGGCAACCGTCAGCCGCCGTCTGAAACCAATCTGCACATGAGAGCTTCCATACCGCAATGTGCAGAAAATCCAACAGCGCAGATCCAGAACGCTCCCACTGGAACAGGTCCTTTCCATCCACTTACTGCTTCATCTGCGCCCGGTTGAAAGCCAGCTGCTCCGGCGTCAGCTGAAAACCAAGGAAGATCTTCCAATCCTTGCCATTGGCATCCTTGGGGAGCGGAATCTTCGGCGCCAGTTCCTCGCGGCTGCCGGAGCGGAGCTTGCCGGACTCGAAGGTCACTGAGGTGTCAAATTCCGATTTGGTCGTCGGCGTCTCCTCGCCCGGCTTGGCGACGGCGACGAAATAGCGGTAATTCGCCGTGTTGTCCTGCATGGCCGGCCCGCGCTCCGCGATCAGGAAGACGTTCACGTTCACCGTGACGCCGTCGCTGGTGTAATCGCAGTTGCCGGAATAATCGGCCAGCGCTGCGCGGGAGGTCACGTCCGTCAGGTCGCGCCCGCCGCCGTTGCGGAACTGGGTGACCTCCGCCAGATCGCGAACGATGGACACCTTCGGACAGGCCAGGGCCGCGTCCGCCGCCGTGTTCGATCCGCCCCCGAGTCCGGAGCAGCCGGTGAGCGCCAGAAAACCCAGACTCGCGAATGCAAGCGCCCGCGGGCTTTTCCGGGCGGGGGTTCCTATATTACGGTCGCGGCGGCGGTCCATCGGTCTGACCTAACGGTTGGAAGGGTGTGTTCTGCCACGACTTTAGAGAAGCGGTGGGGCCGGCACAAGGCCACGCCGCCGCTGCGACGAACGAACCCTTACACCCCCTTTTTCGAGACACCGGAACGACGCGCATGACCCAGACGCCCCTGACCATCCTGCTCGCGGCCCCCCGTGGCTTCTGCGCCGGCGTGGACCGCGCGATCCAGATCGTGGAGGTGGCGCTGGAGCGGTTCGGCGCCCCCGTTTATGTCCGGCACGAGATCGTCCACAACCGATTCGTGGTGCAGAGCCTGGAGGCCAAGGGCGCCATCTTCGTGGACGAGCTGGATCAGGTGCCCGACGGCGTGCCCGTGGTCTTCTCAGCCCACGGCGTGCCGAAGTCGGTCCCGGCGGCGGCGGAGCAGCGCGGCCTGTTCTACCTCGACGCCACCTGCCCGCTGGTCAGCAAGGTGCACCGCGAGGCCGAGCGCCACTTCAACGAGGGGCGCCAGATCGTGCTGATCGGCCACGCCGGCCATCCGGAGGTGATCGGCACCATGGGCCAGCTGCCCGAAGGCGCCGTGGTGCTGGTGGAGACGGTGGAAGACGTGGCAACGGTCCAGGTGGACGATCCAGAGAACCTCGCCTACGCCACCCAGACCACCCTGTCGGTGGACGAGACGGCGAGCATCGTCGCCGCCCTCCAGGCCCGCTTCCCGTCGATCGGCGGGCCGAAGAAGGAGGACATCTGCTACGCCACCACCAACCGCCAGCAGGCGGTGAAGGCCATCGCGCCGAAGGTGGACGCCCTGCTGGTGCTGGGCGCGCCGAACTCCTCCAACTCCAAGCGGCTGGTCGAGGTGGCGAAGATCCACGGCTGCCAGCGCGCCCAACTCGTCCAACGCGCGGCGGACATCGACTGGTCGGCGCTGGACGGAGTCGCCACGCTGGGCATCACCGCCGGAGCGTCGGCCCCCGAAGTGCTGGTGGAGGAAGTCATGGAGGCCGCCCGCGCCCGCTACGCCGTGACCGTGGAGGAGTTGCGCACCGCCTTCGAGGACATCACCTTTAAGCTGCCGAAGCAGCTGCTGGACGGTGGCGCCCCTTCCCGTCCGGTCCCGGCGGACGCATAATCCGGGGACCGGCCTTCGCGAAGGAGACGTTCATGGGCGCCCCGGCCATCCAGAAGATGGACATCGACGAGTTCCTCGCCTGGGCCGACCGGCAGGAGCCGGACACGCGCTACGAGTTGGTCGGCGGGCAGCCGCGGGCGATGAACGCGTGCTCCCAGGCACACAGCCAGATCGCCGCGAACGTCGTTTACGAGGTTCGGCGGCGGTTGCGCCCGCCCTGCCGCGTTCTGTCGGAAGCCGCCATCGAACGCGAAGACTGCACCGACCGCTTCTATGAGGCCGATGTCGCCGTCACTTGCTCGCCCCACCAGCCCGGCCAGCGTTCGACCCCGAATCCGGTGCTGGTGGTCGAGATCCTGTCGGACAGCACGGCCAGCCACGACCGCGGCACCGAAGTGCCCGACTATATGCAGATCCCCTCGGTGCAGGAGGTGCTTCTGGTGGATAGCCGCGCCGTCCGGGCGCAGCTCTGGCGCCGCGACGGGCGGCGCTGGATCGTCGAGGATTTCACCGACGACGCCACGCTGCCGCTGGCCTCCATCGGGGCGGAGCTTCCGCTGGCGGCGCTTTACGACGGCATCGCCCTGTGAGCGGCCCAGGGGTGAGCGACCGCGGCAGCATTGACCGGCGCCCCGAATCCCGGTAAGGCGCTGGCATGGCCGTATACACCGAAGTCACCGACGACGAGCTCAACGCTTTCATCGCCCAGTACGATCTGGGCGCCGTTCTGTCCTGCAAGGGCATCGCGGAGGGGGTGGAGAATTCCAACTTCCTCCTGGTGACGGAGCGCGGCCCCTACATCCTGACGCTCTACGAGAAGCGCACCCGGCGGGAGGATCTGCCCTTCTTCCTGGGGCTGATGGAGCATCTCGCCGACAAGGGCATCGCCTGCCCGCTGCCGGTCCAGGGGACGGACGGGCAGGCCCTGCGCGAGCTTTCCGGGCGTCCGGCGGTGATCGTCACCTTCCTGGCCGGCATGTGGCCGCGCCGCATCACGCCGCACCACTGCGCGGAGCTGGGGACGGCGCTGGCCCGCCTGCATCTGGCCGTGGCCGACTTCCGGATGGAGCGCCCCAACGCCCTGTCGCTGGACGGCTGGAAGGATCTCGCTGGAAAATGCGCGCCGCGCGCCGACGAGGTGGCCCGCGACCTGCGCACGACGCTGGAGGCGGAGCTTGCGGCGCTGGAGGCCAACTGGCCCGTCGGCCTGCCGTCCGGGGTCATCCACGCCGACCTGTTCCCCGACAACGTGTTCTTCCGCGGCGATGGGCTGTCCGGCCTGATCGACTTCTACTTCGCCTGCAACGACTTCCTGGCCTACGACATCGCGATCTGCATGAACGCCTGGTGCTTCGAGGTTGACGGGTCGTTCAACGCCACCAAGGCGCGGATGCTGCTGACCAGCTATCAGAAGGTCCGCCCTCTGTCGCCGGCGGAGTTGGCCGCCCTGCCCTGGCTGTGCCGCGGCAGCGCCCTGCGCTTCCTGCTGACGCGCCTCTACGACTGGCTGAACCATCCGCCGGGGGCCTTCGTGCGCCCGAAGGACCCGCTGGAATATCTGCGCAAGCTGCGCTTCCACCAGACCGTCCGCGGGCTCGGCGACTACGCGCTCGACGACGGCGGCAGCTATCAGGTCTGATGACATGACGGACGCAGCGAACAACGGCGACGGCGCCCCGAAGATCGTCGACATCTTCACCGACGGTGCGTGCAGCGGCAACCCCGGCCCCGGCGGCTGGGGCGCCATCCTGCGCTACAACGGGGTGGAGAAGGAGCTGTACGGCGGCGAGGCGGCCACCACCAACAACCGCATGGAGCTGATGGCCGCCATCCAGGCGCTGGAAGCCCTGAAGCGGCCCATGGAGGTGCGGCTCTACACCGACAGCGAGTATGTGAAGAACGGCATCACCCAGTGGATTCACGGCTGGAAGGCCCGTGGCTGGAAGACCGCCGACAAGAAGCCGGTGAAGAACGAGGATCTGTGGCGGCGCCTCGACGAGGCGAAGCGGCAGCACCGGATCGAGTTCCACTGGGTCCGCGGCCACGCCGGCCATCCGGAGAACGAGCGGGCCGACGCGTTGGCCCGCCAGGGCGTCGCCGACGTCCGGCAGGCCGCGCGGGGCTGATCCCGCCCGGCGAACGGCGACCATCCTCAAGGGTTTGTGGACGGCGGACCCGCCGTCCCGCTAGGCTCCCTCCGATAACGAACGACAAAAGATCGTTGGGAGGAGACCGAGATGTATCCGCATTTGCGGAACGAAGCCCGCTGGGTGCTGCCCGAGGTGCTGGCCCATCAGGCCGCCGAACGCGGCGGCAAGACCTTCGTCACGATGATCGCCGGCAAAGAGAACAACGGAGACTCCATCACCTACGCCGAGGCGCAGGAGCAAGCGGGCCGTGTGGCCGGCTTCTTCGCCGGGCTCGGCGTGACGCCGGGCGACAAGGTGGCAGTGATGCTGCCGAACGGGCTGGACTTCGTGCGCGTGTGGCTGGGGCTGGGGCGGCTGGGCGCCGTCATGGTCGCGCTGAACACCGAGCTGAAGGGCGGCTTCCTGGAGCACCAGCTTGAGAACGCCGGGGCCGCCCTGGCGGTGGTCGACGCCGCTCTGGCGGACCGCATCACCGACATCGCACCCCGCCTGACCGCCCTGCGCGGGCTCGTGGTGCCCGGCGCCGCCCAAGGATCGCCGCACACCGCGCTGGAGGCCTGGCACGACGCCGCCCCCTACGACGGCCCCCTGCCCCGCGCCGGCGACGACGCCTGCATCATGTACACCTCGGGCACCACCGGCCTGTCGAAGGGCGTGCTGATGCCGCACGGCCATGGCTTCCTGTTCGGACTGGGCTCCATCGACAATTTCGCGCTGACCGACGAGGACTGTTTCTACATCTGCCTGCCGCTGTTCCACGCCAACGGCCTCTACATGCAGCTCTACGCCGCGATGATCTCCGGCGGGTCGGCGGTGCTGCGCGAGCGGTTCAGCGCCTCCTCCTGGCTGGACGACATCCGGCGCCACGGCTGCACGGTGACCAACTCGCTGGGCGCCGTCACCGCCTTCGTGGTGGCCCAGCCGCCGCGCCCCGACGACCGGAACCATCCCCTGCGCCTCGTGGGCGCCGCTCCCAACCCGGCGGACACCGAGCGGGTGCTGCGCGAGCGCTTCGGCGTCCGCGACGTCATCAGCCTCTACGGCATGACCGAGGTGAACATCCCGCTCTACGCCGAGATGGGAAAGCCGCGCCCTGGCACCTGCGGCAAGGTCTACGACCGCTATTTCGAGGTGGAGATCCGCGACCCGCAGACTGACATCCCGGTGCCGCGCGGTCAGGTCGGCGAGGTCATGGTGCGCCCGAAGGCCGCCTTCGGCTTCCTGTCCGGCTACCACCGGATGCCCGACAAGACGGTGGAGGCGTGGCGGAACCTGTGGTTCCACACCGGCGACGCCGCGGTGATGGACGCGGAGGGCTACGTCACCTTCGTGGACCGCATCAAGGACTGCATCCGCCGCCGCGGCGAGAACGTCTCGTCCTACGAGGTGGAGACGGTGCTGTCGCGGCTGGAGGGGGTGGCGGAGGTCGCCGCCTACGCCGTGCCGGCGGGCATTCCGGGGGCGGAGGACGAGATCATGGTCGCCCTGGTCGCCGCACCGGGCGCCGCCCTGACGCCGGAGGCCGTGGCTGCCTTCGCCGAGCGCGAACTGCCACGCTACGCCCAGCCCCGCTACATCGACATCGTGGACGCCTTCCCCAAGACGCCGACCGCCAAGGTGCAGAAGGCCAAGCTGCGCGAGCGCGGCGTGGCCGACACCACCTGGGACCGCACGAAGATGACTTGAACGACACCCTATGCACAATTCCCTCTCCCCTCTGGGGAGAGGGTCAGGGTGAGGGGGTTGCGCATTTGCCGGACGCACCGACACGCACATCCCCCTCACCGGCCCTGCGGGCCACCCTCTCCCCGCTTTCGGCGGACCGAAGGTCCGCCTGTCGCGTCAGCACAAACTTCGTTTGCGCGTGAGCGGAGGGGAGAGGGCTAAACCGCTCTACCTTACAGGGCGCCCAGCACCGCTTCGGCCGAGGACACCTCGAACTGGCCCGGCTTCTCCACGGCAAGGTGGGTGACCTTGCCGTCCTTGGCGACCAGGGCGAAGCGCTGGCCGCGCAGGCCGAGGCCGTAGCCCGTGCCGTCCATCGTCAGACCCAGCGCCTGGGTCAGAGCGGCGTTGCCGTCCGGCAGCATGGTGACCTTACCGCCGACTCCGTTCTTCTCACCCCAGGCGCGCATCACGAAGGGGTCGTTGACGGCCAAGCAGACGATGTCGTCCACGCCCTTGGCCTTCAGGTCATCGGCCTTCTGGACGAAGCCCGGCAGATGCTTGGCGGAGCAGGTCGGGGTGAAGGCGCCCGGCACGGAGAACAGCACCACCGTCTTGCCGTTGAACAGCGCGTCGGTGGTGATGTCCTGCATCCCGTTGTCGGTCAGATGCTTCAGCGTGACGGACGGGATGGCGTCGCCCACTTGAATGGTCATGTCTCCTGAACTCCCAATTTTTTGTGTTTCAGCTTTTGATCTTGCCGGACGCCCGGTCGAGCGCCTCCAGAACGGCGCCCTCGGTCAGCAGTTCCGGGAGCGCGATGCCCTCCGGAGCCCCCGGACCATAGACGATGTTGAAGGGAATACCATAGCGGCCGTGTCGGGCAAGGTAGCGGGCGATGGCCTCGTCCGGCCGGGTCCAGTCGGCGCGCATGGCGGTCAACGCCCCGTCATCCTCCAGCCGCTGCGCGACGGTGCCGCGGTTCAGCACCAGCTTCTTGTTCGCCTGGCAGGTGATGCACCAGTCGGCGGTGACGTCCACGAAGACGGTGCGCCCGGCGGCCACCTGCTCGCGGATCGCCGCCTCGTCGAAGACGGTCCAGCGCGCCGCCGTGCTTTCGGCCACCGGGGCCGCCCCGGCGGAGGGGCCGAAAACGGCGGGAACGGCGAAGGCCACCAAGGCCAGCAGCCCGGCCAGCGCCGCCCCGGCCCAGCGCGCCGTCTCCGCCAGCCGGCGGCCCAGCCACAGCGCGGCGACCAGCCCGCCCATCAGCACGGCGACGGCCAGCGCCGGCACCTCGCCCACCTGGACGACCAGCACCGACAGCAACCACAACGCGGTCAGGGCCAGCGCCCCGCCCAGCACCCGGCGCAGCGCCACCATCCAACGCCCCGGTCGCGGCAGCAGGCGCGCGGCGCGCGGAAAGGCGGCGATCAGCAGATAGGGCAGCGCCAGCCCAACGCCGAGAGCGGCGAAGATGGCGAACACCTCCAGCGCCCCTCGGGCCAGCGCGAAGCCCACCGCCGTCCCCAGGAAGGGCGCGGAGCAGGGCGTGGCGAGCAGCGTGGCGAAGGCGCCCGTGGCGAACTGTCCGCCCAGCCCCTGTCCTTCCGGCCCGCCCAGCCGGTCGGCGACGGCGCGCGGCAGCGGAAGCTCGAACAGGCCCCACAGGTTGGCGGCGAACAGCGTCACCAAAACGACCATGAAGACGAGGAACAGCGGCTGCTGGAACTGGATGCCCCAGCCCACAGCACCGCCCGCCGCCTTCACCGCGACCAGCGCCCCGGCGAGGATCAGGAAGGAGGTCAGGATGCCCGCCGCAGAGGCCAGGAAGCCGGCGCGCACCGCCGCGGGCGCCCGCCCGCCATGTTGGACGATGGACAGCAGTTTCAGCGACAGCACCGGCAGCACGCAGGGCATCAGGTTCAGGATCAACCCGCCCAGCAGGGCGACGCCCAGCATGGCCAGCAGCCCCGCCGGAGCCGCCCCGGCCGCGCCGCCGAGGCCGGAAACGGCGGTCGCCGGAGCCTCCACGGACCGGTTGCCGTCGACCACGGTCAGCGTCATCGCCCGTCCGGCGAGATTCAGGCCGGGCGTCGGGTCGGTCGCGTCCATCCGCAGGATCGCGCGCCGGTCGCCGTCGAGGAATTGGCTCTTGGGGGCGGCGAAGGTCACCGGCGGGTCGGTTTCCACGAACACGTCGGGGGCGACCATCGGCTCGCGGGCGGTGACCTCCACCTCCAGCACGGCGCCCTGGCCGCGCACCGCCGTGACGGTCAGGCCGGACGCCCGCCCGTCGCCGGGCACCAGGGACTGGGCGCGGGCGATGTCGTTGGCCGACGGCCCCGGCGTCGCCGGTCCCTCGGGGATGGATAGGGACAGCGCCACCATCTCCGGCACGCAGATGGTCGAGCAAACCAGCAGCTCCGCCTTCAGCACGAGGTCGAGCGGCTTGCCCGGCTCCGCCGGGGTGGCGGCGATGGGGAACAGCACCTCCGCGTCGTAGCCCGCCGTCTCGAAGCCCAGAACGGTGAAGCGGTGCGGCGCCGGGTAGATCAGCTCCGTCGCCGTAAGGTTCCGCGACTCTGACCAGTCCAGCCGCGGCGCGAAACCGGCGTCGCCGGGGGTGCGCCAATAGGTCTTCCAGCCGGGCTCCAGCCGGACTTCCAGCCCCAAAGGGATTTTGGCGAGGTCGCCCGCCCCCTGAACCGACGCGACGAGCCGGGCCTCCACCGGGCCGGACTTGACCCAGGAGCCGGTCTCCGCCCTCCCCATTCCGGGTGCGGCCAAGGCCAGGACGGCGAGCAGGAACGGAACAAACCTTTTCATCGCACCGACTGTTCTCATATCAAGACGCAGCGGGCCGCCCATCGGCCGCGGCTGTATATGGATGACAAAGCTTGGCCCGTGCTGTCACACTCGGGCGAAGACGGCTTCGGGTGGCCGCCCAGCGGTCCGCCCGTCCCCCGACACAAGGATAGCGCCCATGCCGCACCTGACCAAGTCCTCGGACTATCTGACCGGCCAGTTGCTGATCGCCATGCCGGGCATGACGGACCCGCGTTTTCAGCGGACCGTCATCTACATGTGCGCC
Organism: Azospirillum brasilense; assembly: GCF_022023855.1. Lineage (NCBI taxonomy): Bacteria > Pseudomonadati > Pseudomonadota > Alphaproteobacteria > Rhodospirillales > Azospirillaceae > Azospirillum > Azospirillum brasilense. The sequence continues at coordinate 2,007,810 of NZ_CP059449.1, read as the reverse complement.
CATAACGACGACGGCGCCATGGGCCTCGTCGTCAATCGCCTGTTCGGATCGGTCACCTTCGAGGATTTGCTGGAACAGCTCGAGATCGAAATCCAGGAGCCGATCGCCAACATGCCCGTCCATTATGGCGGCCCTGTGGAATCCGGGCGCGGGTTCGTCCTGCATTCGACCGACTATGTACGGGACGGCACGCTGGTGGTGGACGACGAGGTGGCGCTGACCGCGACCATCGACATCCTGCGTGCGATTTCCGAAGACCGCGGACCGCGCCGCAACCTCCTGCTCCTCGGCTACGCCGGCTGGGGGCCGGGGCAATTGGACGCGGAGATCCAGGCGAACGGCTGGCTGAACGTGCCCTGCGACGAGTCGCTCCTGTTCGATCCCGAACTGGACACCAAGTGGGAACGTTCCATCGCCAAGCTCGGCGTCAGCCTGTCCATGCTGTCGGCGGAGGCCGGGCACGCCTGACGGCGTCCGCTCCCGGTCACGCGCACCACCCGCCGCACCGCAAGCGGCGGGATCTCATGTCAGAACTTGTGATTCACGCACCCTTGCTGGCAATCGCCAGGGCGAGGCCGCGGGCCTGCATCAGCTCGCTGCACCGTTCGACCAGCTCGTCACCGGCGTAGACCGCCCAGCCGCTCTGGAAACCCGACGCCTCATAGCGCAGATCGACGCGGCGTCCGTCCAGTTCGACGGCGTAGGTCAGGGAATCTTCTTTCGTCCAAATGGCGTTCGGATAGGTTGGGTTCGACGACATATCCGCCTCATGCGATGCGAAGGACATGCCGTCAGCCTGCGCCCGCTCCCTTAACCGCGGGTTAAGCCGACCGGGACAAAGCCTTGGGAATTGGGGATGGAGCACCCCAACCGGACGGGCTAGCCCCGCCACTCCTCGCGCAGGATGGCGTAGAGGACATGGTCCCGCCACACCCCGTCGATGCGCAGGTAACCGCGCGCATAGCCTTCGTGGGTGAAGCCGACCTTTTCCAACAGGCCGCGGCTGGGCGCGTTGGTCGGCAGGCAGGCCGCTTCGACCCGGTGCAGCCCCAATTGCCCGAAGGCGAAATCCAGAACCAACCGGGTGGCACCGGACATGTAGCCGTTGCGCGCGTAGGGTTGCCCGACCCAGTAGCCGAGCGTCGCCATCTGGGCCACGCCGCGCCGCAGGTTGGTCAGCCCCAGCCCGCCGACCAGCCGGTCGGTCGCCCGGTCGTAGACGAGGAAGCTGTAGCCCTGGTCGTCGCGCCACTCCTGCGCCTGCCGCCGCAGCCGACGCCCGAAGGCGGCACGGGTCAGGGCGTCCGCCGGCCAGGTCGGCTCCCAGGGGGTCAGGAAGGCGCGGGAGTCCGCCCGCAGGTCGGCCCATTCCCGCCAATCCCGCGGCAGCGGCGGGCGAATGTAGCAGATCGGCCCGTCGAGGCGGACCGCCGGCGGGCTGATGAGTCCACTGCCGAGCAGGCGGATCATGCTGCCCCTCCCACCCTGGCGCGTCCCTTACCGGAACCGCGCGGCGATGCGGTCATACTCCTCCAGCCGTCCGATCGGGCCGAGCGCGGCGACGGTGGGGCGGCTCTCGCGCAGGCGCCGGGCGACGCGGACGATGGACTCGCGGTCGACCGCTCCGATCTTCTCGACGATCTCCTCCACCGGCACCGGACGCCCGTAGACCAGAAGCTGCTGGCCGAGCTGCTCGCAGCGCGACATGGAGCTTTCCAGCGCCATCAGCGTCCCGGCGCGGAGCTGGGCGGCGGCGCGGGCCACCTCCTCCTCGGTCACGTCCTCGGTCACCCGCATCAGCTCGTCGCAGACGACGGGCACCAGCTCCGCCACCTCGTCCTCGCCGGTGCCGGCGTAGACGCCGAACAGCCCGCCGTCGCGGTAGGCGCCGGAGAAGGTGTAGATGGAATAGACCAGCCCGCGCTTCTCCCGCACCTCCTGGAAGAGGCGGGAAGACATGCCGCCACCGAGCAGCGTGGACATCACCGAATGGGCATAATAGTCCGGGTCGTGCACCCCCACCCCGTCGAAGCCGAGGACGAGGTGCATCTGCTCCAGGTCCCGCGCCTCGCGGAAGTCGCCCCCGGCGTAGCGCGCGTCCTCGGACTCCGGCGCCGGGCGGGAGGACAGCCCGTCGAAGGCCGACAGGGCCATGTCGACGAGCCGGTCGTGCTCCAGCCGCCCGGCGGCGGCCAGGACGATGCCCGGCGCGCCGTAATGGCCGTCGATGTAGTCGACCAGCGCCGGCCGCGACAGGGCGCCGACGATCTCGGCCGACCCCAGCACCGGCCGGCCCAGCGCCTGCCCCGGATAGGCGGTGGACTGGAAATGGTCGAAGATGATGTCGTCGGGGGTGTCGACGGACTGGCCGATCTCCTGAAGCACCACCGTGCGCTCCCGCACCAGTTCCTCGCTGTCGAGAACGGAGTTCTGGAGCATGTCGGCGATGAGGTCGAGCGCCAGCGCCGTGTCCTCGTGCAGGACCTTGGCGTAATAGGCCGTCTGCTCGCGCGTCGTGTAGGCGTTGAGCTGGCCGCCGACATTCTCGATCTCCTCGGAGATGCGGAAGGCGGAGCGCCGCGCGGTGCCCTTGAACAGCATGTGCTCGACGAGATGCGCCACGCCGTTGACACCCGCGGACTCGTTGCGCGTGCCGACCCCGACCCAGCAGCCGAGCGAGACCGACTGCACGCCGGGCATCGTGTCGGTGGCGACGCGCAGCCCGTTCGGCAGCGTGGTCACGCGGATGCTCATGCGGCCTCCTTGGCGGCGCGGGCGCGGGCGACGACGAACTCCTGGACCGCCGCCACGTCGTTGGGCAGCTCGGACAGCCGCTCCTCCCGCTCGTAGAGGTCAGCGAGGCGCGGCGGCAGGACCGGGCGCCGGCCCGTCGCCGTCTCCACCGCGTCGGGAAACTTGGCGGGGTGGGCGGTTGCCATCACGACCACCGGCACCGACGGATCGACCGGGGCGGTCGCCGCGGAATGGATGCCGACGGCGGTGTGCGGATCGACCTGATAGCCGCCGGTCTTCTCCCAGACATCCTTGATGACGTCCATGGTCCGGGCATCGTCGGCGCGGCCAGCGGCGAAGATCGCGTGGGCCTCGGCCAACTGCGCGTCGGTGACGGCGAATTTGCCCTCCGCTCGGAAGCCGTCCATGGCGGCCTGCACGGCAGCGCCGTCGCGGCCCAGCAGGTCGAACAGCAGCCGCTCGAAGTTGGAGGAGATCTGGATGTCCATGCTGGGACTCAATGTGGGCACGACCGGAGCCGCCGACATGGTGCCGCTGGCAAAAAAGCGGGCCAGGATGTCGTTGGCGTTGGAACCCACGACCAGCCGCTCCACCGGCAGGCCCATCGCCCGCGCGCCGTAGGCGGCGTAGACGTTGCCGAAATTGCCGGTGGGAACGGTGAAGGCCACTTTGCGGTCAGGCGCGCCCAGCGCCACCGCGGCGGCGAAGTAATAGACGATCTGGGCCATGATGCGCGCCCAGTTGATCGAGTTCACCGCCGACAGGCCCATCTTGTCGCGGAAGGCCATGTCGTTGAACAGCGCCTTCACCAGATCCTGGCAGTCGTCGAAGGTGCCGTGCAGCGCGATGTTGTGCACGTTGTCCGACAGGACGCTGGTCATCTGGCGGCGCTGCACCTCGGACGTGCGGCCCTTCGGGTGCAGGATGAAGATGTCCACGTTCTGGCGGTCGCGGCAGGCCTCGATGGCGGCGGAACCGGTGTCGCCCGAGGTGGCGCCGACGATGGTCACCCGCTCGCCGCGCTTGGCCAGCACATGGTCGAACAGGCGGCCGAGCAGTTGCAGCGCCACGTCCTTGAAGGCCAGCGTCGGGCCGTGGAACAGCTCCATCACCCAGGTGCGCTGGTCGAGCTGCACCAGCGGCACAACCGCGGCGTGATCGAAGCTGGCGTAGGCGTCCTTCACGATGGCGCGGAAGTCGTCCTCGGCGATGGCGCCGCCCAGGAAGGGCAGCATGACGCGCACGGCGATCTCGCTGTAGGGAAGGCCGCGCATCGCGCGGATCTCGTCGGCCGAGAACTGCGGCCAGCTTTCCGGGACATAGAGGCCGCCGTCACGCGCGAGACCGGCCAGAAGGACTTCCTCGAAACCCAGGACTGGGGCCTGGCCCCGCGTGCTGACGTACTTCAACGCACACTCTCCGACGCCTGAAGGTGGCCGACGCTGTGGCGGGCCGGCGACTCTTGTGGAACGGGCATAGTTAGCGCCCTACCACACGCCGTGCAAGCGGCGGGTTCCGGATGCGTTGCAAACAAAACCCCTCTCCCGCGGTGGGAGAGGGGATTGTCAGGCTCCCGATCAGGCGCCGGTGTGGACGTCCAGCGGGTCGTGGTGCAGCGCCGAGGCATCGTGCGCGGCATCGACCGGCGGAAGCTCCACCGTCTGGGCGGCGAGCGCGGCGTCCACCGACGCGGCGGCGCTGTGGTCCGCCACCTGCGGCTGGGTCACCGTGTGGGACAGGACGTTGATGTCGCCCTCACCAAGCGCCTGCGCCTTCGCCGGTGCCCAGGCGGCCTTGGCCGGGCTGCCGCCGCCGTCGAACAGGCCTTCCTTGATGGCGTTGTACTTGGTCTGGTCGACCGTCTGCCAATCGTCCTTCAGGATGCCGCCGGTGTCGCCCGAGTTCGGGTTCCACGACCAGTAGGTCCAGCTCGCCCCTTCCTTGCCGGCGCCCAGGTCGTTGGTGCCGTTGCCGTCCAGGTCGCCGTTCATGTAGTCGATCAGCTTGGCCATGTAGGCCTTGTCCTGGTCGGTCTCCAGCTTGCCGCCGAACTCGCCGACCAGCACGGGCGCCTTGTCCTCCTTCAGCAGCCAGCCCCAGTTGTCGGTGTACTGGCCCGGCAGGTTGTTCGGGTAGTCGCTGGCCTTGAACCACTCCATCTCGTGGATGGAGGGGCCGTAGGAGTGGACCGAGTAGACCAGCTTGCCCGGATTGTCGAATTCGATCGGGCGGTCCTTGGCGCCGCGCAGGTTGCCGCCCCACCACTCCCACTGGTTCTCGTGGATCTCGACGCCCTCGACCAGAAGCAGCCAATCCTTGTTGACAGACTGGATCTCGTTGCCGATGCGCTCCGCGGCCCAGGCCCAGTCGGTGGCCTTGTCGCCGCCACCCCAGGTCGCCTGCCCGTGCGGCTCGTTGTGCAGGTCGGCACCGACCACCGTGTCGTTGCCCTTGTAGCGCTCGGCCAGCATCTTCCAGTTTTCGATCATCTTCGACTCCGGGTACTTGTCGTCGTACCACAGGCCGTTCTCGTTCGCCGACGCACCGTCGCTGGAGCGGTGGTGGTCCAGGATGACCTTCATGCCGATGCGCCCGGCGTAGTCGATCACCTTGTCCATGACCTCGAGCGGAGACTTGTTCGCGAGGTCGGGATTCTTGGAGGTGTCGATGCCCGTCGCCCGGTCGGCGTCCAGAGCCGCGTCGCTCCACGGCAGACGGATGGTGTTGAAGCCCATCTCCTTCATCTGCTCCATCATCCCCCAGTACCCGCGCATGTCCATGCCGTTGGGGTTGAAGACGAAGCCCTCGCCGCCGAACCAGTTAACGCCCGTCAGCTTGACGTTCTGACCCGACGAATCGACGATCTGGTTGCCGTCCGTGTGCAGGAAGCCCTTGGCGATGCCCATTGTTCTCAGCTCTCGTTGCCATTCGCGTTGGGCCGGAGGCTGGCGGTTTATGGTTAACGAAATATTGCCAGGAATGTCGCTTAATTCCGGCAATCCAAGGCATGTGTGACCATGTCCGGAAGAGCGGATTTAGACAACATTTGAGGCAATGAAGACGCGTCGAGTGCTTGCGCTGTCTTTAGGCTGTTTTTCCGATGGATCGCCCAATTGCCCGGAGCAGCGCGCCGGAACGAAGGAGGGTTACGGGCCAGCCTTTTGCGTTCGGTGGATTTTGCGGATTCTTTCGGCGTGGAGGCCACGCATTGGCGATGCTCTTGCCCCCACCCCGGCCCTCCCCCGCTGCGCAGGGGAGGGTTAAGGAGGGGCAAAGGCTCCGCTCAAGCGTCCAGATACCGGCTCTCCAGATGCCGCCGGAACACCGCCGCGTCGAGCGGGTGCCCGGTGGCCGCGGTCAGCAGATCGTCGCCGGACGCGTAGAGACAGCCCTTGCGGTGCACATTCGCTCCCAGCCACGCCACCAGCGGCCCGAGGTCGCCGCGCGCCAGCGCCGGGCGGATGTCCGGATCGGCCTTTGCCGCGGCCTCGAACAGCTGGGCGGCGGTCATAGCGCCCAGCGTGTAGCTGGGGAAGTAACCCCAGGCGCCGGACGGCCAGTGGATGTCCTGAAGGCAGCCCAGCCGATCGTTCGGCGGCGTCACCCCGACCAGTTCCCTCATGCCGTCGTTCCAGGCGCCCGGCAGGTCGGCCAGCGCCAGATCGCCGGCGATCAGCGCCTTCTCCAGCCGGTAGCGCAGGATGATGTGCGCCGGGTAGGTCACCTCGTCGGCGTCCACGCGGATGAAGCCGCGCTCCACCCGGCTGTAAAGGCGGCGCAGGTTGTCCGGCTCCCAGGCCGGGCCGGAGCCGCCGAACGCCTCCCGCGCGACCGGGGCCAGCCAGCACAGGAACTCCGGCGAGCGGCAGGCCTGCATCTCCACGATCAGCGACTGGCTCTCATGCACCGCCATGCCGCGGGCCAGCCCGACCGGCTGACGCAGCCAGTCGCGCGGGCGCCCCTGCTCGTAGAGCGCGTGCCCCGTCTCGTGCATCACTCCCATCAGGGCCTTGGTGAAGTCGTCCTCGTCGTAGCGGGTGGTGATGCGAACGTCGCCGGTGGCGCCGCCGCAGAAGGGGTGCAGCGACACGTCCAACCGACCACGGGTGAAGTCGAACCCGGCTGCCCGCATCAGCCGCTCGCCTAGCGCCTTTTGGTTGGCGACGGCGAACGGCCCCACGGGCCGCAGCGGCGCCGGCTCGGCGGCCTGACGGTCGAGGACGCGCCCGATCAGTTCCGGCAGGAAGCCGACCAAACCGGCGAACAGGGCATCGATCCGCTCCGACCGGGCGCCGGGATCGTGCTCGTCCAGCATGGCGTTGTAGGGCGACAGGCCCATCGCCGCCGCCTTCGCCTCGCCGCACTCCCGGACGCGGCGCAGCACCTCCGACAGGCTGGGCAGCAGCTTGGCGAAGTCGCTCTCCGCCCGCGCGGTGCGCCACGTCATCTCGCAGACCGAGATCGCCTTGCTGGTCGCCTCGATCAGGTCGCCGGGAACGGCCGTGGCGTGGCGGTGGGTGCGCCGCATCTCCCGCAGGTTGGCCGCCTGCCAATCGTCCAGCCTGTCCGTGCCCTCGGCCTCCGCCAGCCAGTCGGCCACGCGGGGGTCGGTTTGCAGCTCGTGGGCCAGCACGGTCAGGGTGGCGGTCTGCTCCGCCCGCCCGTCGCTGGAGCCGTCGGGCATCATCGTCTGGCTGTCCCAGCTCAGGATGCCCAGGGCGTCGCCGATGGCGGCGATGCGGGCGAAACGGCGTTCCAACTCCTGATAGGCGGCTGTCATGGGGCGCGACTCCTAGGATGCCGGAGCGGTCCTCCGGCGTTGGGACAGCACATAGACGACGACCAGCGTCGCGGCGAGGCTATACCAAGTGAACGCGTATTGCCTATGGTTGTTGGGCAGCTCGACCAGTGGCTGAATCCCGTTCAGCGGTGCGTTGCCGCGCGCCGGGTCAGGAGTGGCCTCCACCGCCAGTGGGGCGACGTTCCCCAGCCCGGCGGCGGCTGCCATGCCCGGCGGGTCCAGCCGCATCCAGGATTCCGCCCCCGGCCGGTTGCCCGGCTGGAGCCAGCCGGCGGGCTGCGGCAGGCGGACCAGACCGGTGACGGTCACCGGCCCCTCCACCCGGCTCTCCGGACGGCTGGCGGGGGTGCGCTTGTCCATGGGCAGGAAACCGCGGTTGACCAGCACCACGCCGCCGCCGTCCTCCGCCGGACGCTCCAGCGGGGTCAGCAGTTCGTAGCCAGCCTGCCCCTGCCGAGGCCGGGCGACCAGCAGCAGTTCCTTGTCGTTCAGGAAGCGCCCGGTGACGGTCACCGGGCGGAACTCCAGCGCCTCCGGATCGGCGATGGCGGAGGGCAGCGGGATCGGGGCCGTGTGCAACCGCTGCTCCACCCGGCGGACCAGATCCTCCTTCCATTCCAACCGCTGCATCTGCCACGTGCCCAGCCCCAGCATGACCAGAACGGCGGGCACGGTGATCAGCGTCGCCCACAGCGAGGGGCGGAAGCGGCGGGGTTCGGCGGCGGCGGTCATGGTCACTCGTCCGGGTCCTCCAGCTCGTTGCGGCGGTGGCGGTATTGCAGCGCCACCACATAGGCCTTGGCCGGGCGCAGCATGCCGAGCGCCAGCCCGAGCACGACGATGCTCCAGACGATGGCGTGCAGCCACAGCGGCCAGTCCACCGACATCGACACCCACAGCGCCACCGGCACGACCAGAAAGCCCAGGATGAAGATCAGGAACACCGCCGGCCCGTCGCCGCTGTCCTGCCGGGCGAGGTTCAGATTGCACACCGAACAGCGCTCGTTGACCGTCAGGTAGCCGTCGAACAGCTTGCCCCGTCCGCAGCGCGGGCAGGCACAGCGCAGGCCGGCGGTCAGCGGCGACGGGCTGGAGTAGTACGCACTCAAGTCATTCGCCTCCTTCCAGGAATGGGAAGCCCCTCTCCCCGGTGGAGGAGAAGGGCTTCGGCAAGGCGACAGGGGGGATCGGTCAGTGGCCGCTGGCGGCGCCCAGCGACCCCCACCAGTAGATCGACACGAATAGGAACAGCCAGACCACGTCCACGAAGTGCCAGTACCAGGCCGCCGCCTCGAAGCCGAAATGGCTCTGCGGGGTGAAGTGGCCCTTCATGGTGCGGAACCAGCAGACCGCCAGGAAAATGGTCCCGATGATGACGTGGAAGCCGTGGAAGCCGGTCGCCATGTAGAAGGTCGACGGGTAGATGCCCTGGGTGAAGCCGAAGGCGGCGTGGGCGTATTCCCAGCCCTGGAAGAAGGTGAACATCACCCCCAGCAGGACGGTCAGGCCCAGCGCGCGCGACGCCTCCTTGTTGCGGCCCTCGAGGATGGCGTGGTGCGCCCAGGTGACGGTGACGCCCGACAGCAGCAGGATCAGCGTCATCATCAGCGGCAGGTGGAAGGTCTCCAGCACCGTGATGTTCGGCGGCGGCCAGACGCCGTGCGGGTTCTCGGCGAACACCTTGGGGTAGAGCGCCGCGTCGTAGAAGGCCCAGAAGAAGGCGGCGAAGAACATCACCTCCGAGGCGATGAACAGCGCCATGCCGTAGCGCAGGCCGATCTTCACCACCGGGGTGTGCGCCTTCTCGCGCACCGCCTCCTTGATGACGTCGCGCCACCAGCCGAACATCACGCCCAGGATGGACACGAAGCCGAGGGCTGCCAGCAGCCAGCCGCCGCCGTGCATGTAAATGACCATGCCCGTCGCGAACAGCCCGGCCGCGAAGGCGCCAAGCAGGGGCCAGGGGCTCGGCTTCACCAGATGGTAAGGATGCGGGATGCCGGAGCCCTCGCCCGCGCCGTGCGCGGAGGCTGGGGGATGCGGCATGTGCGCGTGCGTGATGTCGGCCATCGTCTCTTTCCAACCCCGGTTTGTTTCGCCCGATTTCTTCGTTCAGCCCTAATTCTCTGTTCAGACTGTCTCTTTTTAAACTGCGTCCTCAGTTCGCCGCGGTCCCGGTGCCTTTCGCACCCGCGGCCTGCGTCGCGTGCTGCGCCAGCACCTGGGTCTCGTCCTTGGCGCGGAAGAAGGTGTAGGACAGCGTGATGGTGGTCACGTCCTCCATCGCCGGATCGTCGGCCAGCGCCGGATCGACGAAGAAGGCCACCGGCATGTCCACCGACTGACCGGGCTCCAGCACCTGCTCGGTGAAGCAGAAGCACTCGATCTTGTTGAAGTACTTGCCGGCCTTGTCCGGCGTGACGTTGTAGAGCGCGGTGCCCACGGTGGCCCGGTCGGTCCGGTTGGCGGCCTGATAGGCGGCCAACCCCATCTCGCCCAGCTTCACCGCCAGTTCCTTCTGCTCCGGCTTGAAGCGCCAGGGCAGCGACTGGTTCACGTCGGCGTTGAAGCGGACCTTGATGACGCGGTCGACCTGCCGCGCCGGTGCTGCGTCGGCCCGCTGGGTGGTGCCGCCGAAGCCGGTCACCTGACAGAACAGCGCGTAGAGCGGCACCGAGGCGTAGGCCAGCCCGACCATCCCGAAGACGAGGCCGAACAGCCCGGCCATGAACAGGCGGTTCTTCCGCCGGAGCCCCTTGTCGCTTTCAGGCCGGTCGCTCATGGCGCCGCTTCCTCCCTGCCGTTTGTCCGCTTGGCGTTCCGTGGTCAGTGACCGCCCATCCGCACCAGCGTGATGACGTAGAACATCACCACCAGCCCGATCAGCGCGGCCAGAACCGCGTAGTTGCGCCCGCGCAGACGCTTGCGGCGTTCCTCGTGGGATTCATCCATGATCGTCATGCCCCGCCTCCGGTCGTCAGGATTCCGGTCACCAGATGCTCGCCCATCAGCAGGGCGAACAGCAGGAACAGGTAGAGGATCGAGAAGCCGAACATCTGCTTGGCCGGCTTGTCGTCGGTGGCGCGCAGCACGCGGACCGCGCACAGCACGAAGAAGGCGCCCAGCAGGCTCGACCCGATCAGATAGGCAAGACCGCCAATGCCCAGGAAGTACGGCGCCACGGCGACCGGCAGCAGGACCAGCGTGTAGGCCAGCATCTGCCGCTTGGTGGCGTCGGGACCGGCGACCACCGGCATCATCGGCACCCCGGCGCGCGTGTAGTCGCCGTTGCGGAACAGCGCCAGCGCCCAGAAATGCGGCGGCGTCCACAGGAAGATCAGCAGGAACAGCAGGATCGAGGGCAACTCCACCCCGCCCGTCACCGCCGCCCAGCCGATCATCGGCGGAAAGGCGCCGGCCGCTCCGCCGATCACGATGTTCTGCGGAGTCCGCCGCTTCAGCCACATCGTGTAGACGAAGACGTAGAAGCCAATGGTCATCGCCAGCAGCGCCGATGCCGCCCAATTGACCGCCAACCCCATCACCACGACCGACGCCGCGGCCAGGATCACCCCGAAGGCCAGCGCGTTGTCCGGCTCCACCCGACCCGACGGGATCGGGCGGCGGACGGTGCGCGACATAACCGCGTCGATGTCGCGGTCGTACCACATGTTGATGGCGCCCGAGGCCCCGGCTCCGACCGCGATGCACAGCACCGCCACCGCCGCCAGCACGGGATGGATGTGGCCGGGCGCCAGCACGATGCCGGCCAGCCCGGTGAACACCACGAGCGACATCACCCGCGGCTTCAGCAACTCGATGTAGTCACCCGGCGTCGATCCGGAGACCGGACCTGTCGAGACCCGTTCAATGCTCAGGTCCGTCATACTTCACTATCCTCCGGCCGGAGAGAGCTTCCCGGCTCCCCCGGCGTCATGGCCACGACCGATGGGTCACGACCGATGGTCACTTCACCTGCGGCAGCGTTTCGAAGGCGTGGAACGGCGGGGGCGAACTCACGGTCCACTCCAGCGTGCCGGCCTGCGGTCCCCAATAGGCGGCCTCGACCTTTTCGCCGCTGCGCAGGGTCTTGTACGCGATCCACACGAAGAGAAGCGTGGACGCAAAGGAGAGATACGCCCCGAACGAGGAAACCATGTTCCAGCCGGCGTAGGCGTCTGGATAGTCCGGGATGCGGCGCGGCATGCCGGCCAGACCCAGGAAATGCTGCGGGAAGAAGACCAGGTTCACGCCGATGAAGGTCGTCCAGAAGTGAACCTTGCCCCAGAACTCCGGATACTGGCGCCCCGACATCTTGCCGATCCAGTAGTACCAGCCGGCAAAGATCGAGAAGACCGCGCCCAGCGACAGCACGTAGTGGAAGTGCGCGACGACGTAGTAGGTGTCGTGCAGCACGATGTCCATGCCGCCGTTGGCCAGCACCACGCCGGTTACGCCGCCGACGGTGAACAGGAAGATGAAGCCGAGCGCCCACAGCATCGGCACCTTGAACTCGATCGACCCGCCCCACATGGTGGCGATCCAGGAGAAGATCTTCACGCCCGTCGGCACCGCGATGATCATCGTGGCGGCGGTGAAGTAGGCCTTGGTGTCGACGTCCAGCCCCACCGTGTACATGTGGTGCGCCCACACCACGAAGCCGACCACGCCGATGGCGACCATCGCGTAGGCCATGCCCAGGTAGCCGAAGACCGGCTTGTGCGAGAAGGTCGAGACGATGTGGCTGATGATGCCGAAGGCCGGCAGGATCATGATGTAGACTTCGGGGTGGCCGAAGAACCAGAACAGGTGCTGGAACAGGATCGGGTCGCCGCCGCCCTCCGGGTTGAAGAAGCTGGTGCCGAAGTTGCGGTCGGTCAGCAGCATGGTGATGGCGCCGCCCAGCACCGGCACGGCCAGCAGCAGCAGGAAGGCCGTCACCAGCATCGCCCACACGAACAGCGGCATCTTGTGCAGCGTCATGCCCGGCGCGCGCATGTTGAAGATGGTGGTGATGAAGTTCACCGCACCCAGGATCGACGAGGCACCCGCGAGGTGAAGGGCGAAGATCGCCATGTCCACCGACGGCCCGCTGTGGCCCAGCGGCGAGGACAGCGGCGGATAGATCGTCCAGCCGGTGCCTGCACCCTGCCCCACGAAGGCGGAGCCCAGCAGCAGCAGGAAGGCCGGGACGATCAGCCAGAAGCTGATGTTGTTCAGCCGCGGGAAGGCCATGTCTGGCGCACCGATCATCAGCGGCACGAACCAATTTCCGAAGCCGCCGATCAGCGCCGGCATCACCACGAAGAACACCATGATCAGGCCGTGCGCGGTGATCAGCACGTTCCAGACCTGCCCGTCGCTGACGAACTGCAGGCCCGGCGACTGGAGTTCCAGCCGCATGATGACCGAGAACAACCCGCCGATCAGCCCGGCGATCACCGAGAAGATCAGGTAGAGCGTCCCGATGTCCTTGTGGTTCGTGGAGAAGAACCAACGCTCGACGAAGCCCGGCATGTGGTGGTCATGGTCATGCCCGTGGCCGTGTCCCTGCGCTTCCCCCGGATTGGCGTTTGCCATGTCTCTAAACCCTCGCGTCGGCGGAATGATTTTTCTTTGAGGTGCCGCTGCATCCAAAGCATGAGGCTTACTGGACGGCCCCGGCGGACGGTGCCTCGGCAACGTCGCGCTTGGTGTCGGGGGCGCCGTAAGCGGTCTTGGCCTTCTCGACCCACTGGTTGAAGGCCTCCTTCGAGACGGCCTCGACCGCGATCGGCATGAAGGCGTGGTTCACGCCGCAGATCTCGGAACACTGGCCGTAATAGACGCCTTCCTTCTCGATCCGCACCCACGTCTCGTTGGCGCGGCCCGGCACGGCGTCCTTCTTCACGCCGAAGCTCGGCACCGCCCAGGAATGGATGACGTCGCCCGCGGTGACCAGCACGCGCACGGTCGTGCCGACCGGCAGGATCACGCGGTTGTCGACCTCCAGCAGGCGCTTCTGGCCGGGCTTCAACTCCGAATCCTGGACCATGTAGCTGGAGAAGGCGATGTTGCCGTGGTCGGGATACTCATAGTCCCAGAACCACTGCCGTCCCGTGACCTTGATGGTCATCTCCGCCTCCGGCACCCGCTCGGCCTGATAGAGCAGCTTGAAGGACGGCACGGCGATGACGATCAGGATGATGACCGGAATGACCGTCCAAGCGATCTCCAGCACCGTGTGGTGCGAGGTGGTGGACGGCACGGCGTTCTTCTTGGCGTTGAAGCGCAGCGCCACCCAGGCCAGCAGCCCCGCCACGAAAATGACGATGGCGACGATGATCACCGTCAGCAGGTCGTGGAACGAGTCCATGGCGTGCTTGACCGGGGTGGCTGCCTCCTGAAGCCCCAATTGCCAGGGGTGGGGTTCGGCGGCGGAACCGGTCGCGGCAAATCCACACAAAGATGTCAGCGCCGCCAGAACGGCAGCGTTCAGGGTCTGCGTCTTCATCCCCACCCTCTTCGTTGTCCGCCGCCCGCGGTCGCGGACGGCGGTCGTCCCTTCCCGCCGGACCCGCCTTCGCCCCTGTTTCCCTGGTGCGTTCCACCCCTGTCGGGCGGTTGCGCGTCCGGGCGTTGCGACGGTGCCGGTCTATGCAGGGATCGTGCCGTTTGTGGGTGGCACGGTCCCCGCAGCGCGAGCTTAACCCTGCACTGCGCTTGGGTACAAGTCAGGCGTCCCTACACGAAGGACATAGGCGCAATGCCGGTTTCAAGCCCGCATCAGAACAGAAGTTGAGCTTCCGTATCGGCTTCGCACTGCGACAAGCTGTCGCAGTTTGATGGTACAGCGAATTGTCTCGGAAAATCAAGTTTTTAGGCTTGCACGTCCCTTGTGTGGGGCGCAAGCGACCTTGCGCGGACGGCGCCATCCGGTCGCCGTTTGCGCTGCGGTAACCCACCACCGTGTTGGGACGCAAAAGTTCCGCGGCCGTCAGTGCCCGCTGGTGATGACCTTGCGGATTCGGCGCACGCCGGACCAGACGAAGGCGATGACGATGGGAATCATCAGGCCAACGAGCAGGTCGGGATCGACTTTCATCCCGAGTCCCTTCACGCCCTTTGCGGCGTAGCCGACGATGCCGACGAGGTAGTAGCTGATCGCCACCACCGACAGCCCCTCCACCGTCTCCTGCAGGCGGAGCTGCAGCTGCGCCCGCTTGTCCATGGAGAGGAGAAGCTCAGCGTTCTGTCCCTCCACGGCGATCTCCACGCGGGTGCGCAGCAGGTCGCTGGCGCGGGCCACGCGCTGGGACAGCGCCTGCAGCCGCGATTCCACCGCCTCGCAGGTGCGGATCGCCGGGGCGAGGCGGCGGTCCATGAACTCGCCCACCGTGGGCAGCCCCTCGATGCGGATCTCGCGCAACTCGACGATGCGCTTTTCCACGAGGTTGTAGTAAGCCCGCGCCGCGCCGAAGCGGTAGGCGGTCTCCGCCGCGATCTGCTCGGTCTGGGCGGCCAGCAGGGTCAGCCGGTCGAGCAGTTCCCGCTCGTCGTCCAGGCCGCGCAGGGTGGCGATGCGGGTGGTCAGGTCGGCCAGATCGGCCTCGATCGGGCCGATGCGCGGCAGCACGCCGCGCGCCACCGGCAGCGCCAGCAGCGCCATCACCCGGTAGGTCTCGATCTCCAGCAGGCGCTGCACGACGCGGCCCGCCTGGTTGGAGGTCATCGCGTGGTCGGCGATCAGGATGCGCGAGAAGCCGTCGCCATGGA